>NZ_FOUB01000024.1 GCF_900114745.1 Nitrosomonas communis
AGGACAACAGACGTTACGGGATCGATAGAGCTTCCAGCAGGCACTGAGATGGTCATGCCTGGAGATAATATTTCGGTGGTTGTCAATCTTATTGCTCCTATTGCGATGGAAGAAGGCCTGCGGTTTGCCATTCGTGAAGGTGGCAGAACTGTTGGGGCAGGCGTTGTAGCTAAAATTATTGAGTAGAATTATTGCCAATTAAAATAGTGATCTAATTCTGGAATTAGAATACGGATCGGCTAATCTCAGGATTAATATGCAAAATCAAAAAATACGTATTCGTTTAAAAGCATTTGATTATCGACTTATTGATAAGTCGGCAATGGAAATTGTAGAGACAGCGAAGCGTACAGGCGCTGTTGTTAGAGGCCCTGTTCCGCTACCAACGCGAATTGAGCGATTTGATGTATTGCGTTCTCCGCACGTGAATAAAACTTCGCGCGATCAATTTGAAATTCGGACACATTTACGCTTAATGGATATTTTAGATCCTACGGATAAAACGGTAGATGCTTTGATGAAGCTTGATTTACCCGCTGGTGTTGATGTGGAGATCAAGTTGTAACTTTATAAAAGTAATGTTGAGCATAACGTTAGTGCTAGCTTTTAATGAAGATGTTTGCAAAGGAATAAATTAATGAGCATAGGTTTAATCGGTAAAAAAGTAGGTATGACCAGGATTTTTACTGATAATGGAGATAGTTTTCCTGTAACAGTGCTGGATGTATCAAATAATCGTATTACTCAGATTAAAAAATTTGAGACTGATGGTTACTGCGCGTTACAAGTAACTTATGGAATACAGCATGCTAATCGGTTAACTAAACCGACTCAAGGACACTTTGCAAATGCTGGAGTGGAAGCTGGGCGTGTTATCAAGGAATTTCGTGTAAGCGCAGAAGAGCTAGATGAAGTTAAGGCAGGGATGAAGCTTGAATTGAACATGTTTCAGGTTGGACAGATTGTAGATGTAACTAGTAAAAGTATAGGTAAAGGATTCGCTGGAACAATTAAGCGGCATAACTTTTCCTCAAACAGAGCGAGTCACGGTAATTCAAGATCGCATAACGTTCCCGGTTCGATAGGTATGGCACAGGATCCAGGGCGTGTATTTCCAGGAAAAAAAATGTCAGGAAGACTTGGTGGTGAAAAATGTACAATTCAGAATCTTGAGATTTTGCGTATAGATTTTGATAGAGAGCTCATTCATGTAAAAGGGGCTGTTCCAGGAGCCAAGGAAGCAATTGTTGTATTGCGGTCGGGTATTAAGAGTAAACCAAAAAACAAATAATAAATTCAGCAACTTGTAGTAAAAAATAAATCGCCAAAGAATAGGGGCCAGCAGTGGAAGCTAAATGTATTGGATCTGATGGGACAACGAGTAATATATCAGTTTCGGAGTCAGTGTTCGGAAGAGATTACAATGAAACACTAGTCCATCAAATAATAACAGCATATATGTCGAATGCGAGACAAGGTACTCGTGCCCAGAAAGGCCGATCGGATGTAACGAAGTCTACTCATAAACTTTGGAGACAGAAAGGAACAGGTAGAGCCAGAGTAGGCGCGGCTTCTAATCCATTGTGGCGAGGTGGTGGTAGAATTTTTCCCAGCAGCCCACTGGAGAATTTTGCTCATAAAGTCAATAAAAAAATGTATCGAGCAGGTATATGTACTATTCTTTCTCGCTTACTAAGCGAAAATAGATTGCATTTAATTGAGGAGTTTTCAGTTGATACTCCAAAAACAAAGGAGTTAATTAGTAAACTGGAAGCGTTAAATTTTAATAATGTCTTGATTATTACAGAACAGGTTAATAATAATCTTTATTTGTCTTCAAGAAATGTGCCAATGGTAAGTGTAACTGATGCATCACACATAGATCCCATAAATTTAGTAAAGCACAATGACATTCTAATGAGTCGCGAGGCATTAGTGAAAATTGAGGAAATGTTAAAATGAAATCTTCTAGTATCAGTCCTGAAAGAGCTCTACAAATTATTTTAGCTCCTCAAATTTCTGAAAAAGCAACCTTAATCGCTGAAAAAAATAATCAAATAGTTTTTCGTGTGCTACCTAGTGCAGATAAAAATGAGATTAAGGCTGCCGTTGAGTATCTGTGGAAATCTCAAAAAATAGAAGTGACAAAAGTACAGATATCAAATATTAAAGGAAAACAAAAAAGATTTGGCCGATATATGGGGCGAAGAGCAAATTGGAAAAAAGCATACGTTGGCATTAAAAAAGGCCAGGAAATTAATTTTTCTGAAATAATTAAGGGCGAGGATTAAGTAATGGCTTTAGTAAAAGTTAGACCAACTTCTCCTGGACAGCGTGCTGTTATCAAAATTGCAAATAAGGAATTATATAAAGGGAAGCCTTATTCTGCACTCGTAGAAAACAAACAGAAAACTGCAGGCCGTAATAATTCCGGGCGCATAACTCTACGTCACAAAGGCGGTGGCCACAAACAAAATTACCGAATGGTTGATTTTCGTCGTAACAAAGACGGAATTATCGCTAAAGTAGAGAGAATAGAATACGATCCTAATCGTAGTGCTAATATAGCTTTGTTATGTTATCTCGATGGAGAAAGACGCTACATTATTGCGCCTAAGGATATAGAGATTGGTGGGAAAATACTGAGTGGCGTTAAGGCACCTATCAAAACTGGCAATGCAATGGAACTGCGGCATATACCAATTGGAAGTACAGTGCATTGTATAGAGTTACAACCCGGTAAAGGAGCACAGTTGGCACGATCTGCTGGTTCTTCAGCTCAATTACTCGCGCGTGAAGGGAGTTACACACAAATACGATTGCGTTCAGGGGAAATTCGTAGAATACATATAAATTGTAGGGCTACAATTGGTGCCGTAGGTAATGATGAGCAAAATTTAAAATCGATTGGGAAAGCTGGTGCGCAGCGATGGCGAGGTATTAGGCCAACAGTACGAGGTGTGGCAATGAATCCAATCGATCATCCACATGGTGGTGGTGAGGGGAAAACGGCTGCAGGTCGACATCCTGTAAGCCCTTGGGGACTCCCTACTAAGGGGTTCCGAACCAGAAAAAATAAACGTACTGAAAACATGATAGTGCGTCACAGACATTCTAAAAAGGGTTAAGTTTTATGGGACGATCTGTTAAAAAGGGTCCGTTTGTAGATACCAATCTTTATAACAAAATACTAAACGCTAAAGCTAATAATGATAAGAGACCAATTAAAACATGGTCTCGTAGATCAACTGTAATTCCAGATTTTATTGGTTTAACTATAGCAGTACATAATGGCAGGCAACATATACCTATTTATATTACTGAAAATATGGTGGGTCACAAACTAGGAGAGTTTTCGCTTACTCGAACTTTTAAAGGCCATGCTGGCGATAAAAAGACTGCCGGATCTAAAAAATAGGAATATCAATTATGCAAGCAACTGCAATATTACCAAGCATTAGATTGTCAGAACAGAAAGGGCGCTTGGTGGCAAATCAAATACGAGGTTTAAAAGTAGCTACAGCAATTGAGTTGTTGACTTTTAGCCCAAAAAAAGGGGCGGCTATTATTTTAAAACTTCTAGAAACAGCCATAGCTAACGCTGAGCATAATGAAGGTGCTGATATCGATGAACTGCATATATCAGAAATTATGGTGGATCGTGGAACATACTTAAAGCGATTAAGTACTCGAGCAAAAGGACGAGGTAATCGCATAATGAAACCAACATGTCGTATTTTATTAACAATTAGCGATTAAAAATTATTTACGAAAAGCTTGGCGATAGATTATGGGACAAAAAATAAATCCTACAGGATTCCGACTTTCTGTACTAAAGAATTGGTCATCAAAATGGTTTGCACATGGGAAAAATTTCTCAAAATTATTAAATGAAGATATTAAGGTTCGAGAATATCTTCGAAAGAAATTGTCTCATGCTTCTGTCGGCCAGATTGTAATTGAACGTCCTTCTAAAAATGCACGTATAACGATTTTTAGTTCACGTCCAGGGGTTGTTATAGGCAAAAAAGGGGAAGATATTGAGATTCTAAGAAAAGAACTCGAAAAATTGATTCGTATTCCTGTGCATATAAATATCGAAGAGATAAGAAAACCAGAAATTGATGCGCAACTTATTGCTGATAATATTGCTCAGCAACTAGAAAAAAGAATTATGTTTAGAAGGGCAATGAAAAGGGCAATACAGAACGCGATGAGATTAGGCGCTCAAGGTATTAAGATTATGAGTTCAGGGCGTCTGAATGGTATCGAAATAGCGCGTACTGAATGGTATCGAGAAGGACGTGTTCCGCTACATACATTGCGAGCAGATCTTGATTATGCTACTTCAGAAGCTAAAACAACATATGGAATTATTGGGATAAAAGTATGGATATTTAAGGGAGAGCAGTTAGAAACTAGGAACCGTGATCTAACTTCTGGCACTCCATATTCTTTAGCAGCAGAAGAAAATAAAAAACGTACTGATAAAATAAGCCCAGAAAAGACTGCTTAGAGATAAAGTGTATAATTCTGAATGTTAATCTAGTCGCAAATACAAATTCTTTCAACACATTAAGGGTTAATAAATAAAATGCTCCAGCCAGCAAGAACAAAATACCGCAAGCAGCACAAGGGGCGGAATACTGGAATTGCTACTAGCGGTAACAAAATTAGTTTCGGTGAATATGGGTTGAAGGCCGTTGGTCGAGGCCGAATAACTGCTAGACAGATCGAAGCAGCGCGTAGAGCAATGACAAGGCATATTAAGCGAGGGGGAAGAATTTGGATTAGAATATTTCCGGATAAGCCAATCTCGCAAAAGCCTGCTGAAGTTAGAATGGGTAAAGGAAAAGGCAATCCTGAATATTATGTATCAGAAATAAAGCCAGGTAAGATGCTATATGAAATGGATGGTGTTGATGAGCAATTAGCAAGAGAAGCGTTTAAGCTTGCGGCTGCCAAATTGCCAATAAAAACGCAATTTATGGTTCGTCATATAGGAAGTTAAAGCAATGAAAGCAAGTGAGCTTAAGAAAAAAACTGATGAAGAACTGAAAAGTGAAGTAATGTCTTTGTTACGAAGTCATTTTAATTTGAGAATTCGACACGCAACTCAGCAACTTGAAAATGTATCTCAGTTGAGAAATGTACGACGCGATATTGCTAGGGTTAAAACGGAGCTTAATCAAAGAGTTAGAATGTCATGAATAATGAAAAAAAACCTAATACCCTAGTAGGCAAAGTAGTAAGTGATAAGATGGATAAAACTATCACGGTGCTTGTTGAACGAAAAATAAAACATCCACTGTATGGTAAAACTATTATACGTTCAAAGAAAATTCATGCTCACGATGAAAATAACCAATTTAGTATGGGTAATGTAGTGATAATACAAGAAATACGGCCCTTATCGAAAACTAAAGCCTGGCGCGCAGTCAAATTATTGAGCAATAATTAATTAACAAACTGAAAATAATCGTTTATTGGATGCTCAATATTAACGTCTTTTGAAGTGAGAAAAGATTTAATTTGTATCAATTCAAAAAGATAAAACAAATTAATTTATTTATATACACGGATTAAAAAAATGATTCAGCCTCAGACGATACTGAATGTAGCAGATAACACAGGTGCACGATCTATAATGTGCATTAAAGTGCTAGGAGGATCTAAGCGGCAATATGCTGGTATCGGCGATATTATCAAAGTAGCTGTAAAAGATGCAGCACCCCGCGGTAGAGTTAAAAAAGGTGAAGTTTATAATGCAGTAGTCGTCCGCACAGCAAAGGGGGTTCGTCGATCAGATGGATCATTAATTAAATTTGATGCTAATGCCGCGGTGATATTAAATACCAAATTGGAGCCTATTGGCACACGTATTTTCGGCCCAGTTACAAGAGAACTCCGAACGGCTCAATTCATGAAGATAGTATCACTTGCACCCGAGGTAATGTAAAAGCATTCAGGTATTAATATGAAGAAAATTAAAAAAGGTGATGAGATTATAGTTCGATGTGGTAAAGACAAAGGTAAAAGAGGTACAGTATTGCGGTATGTAACTGATAATTATATCGTGGTACAAGGTTTAAATATGCTTAAAAAACATGTAAAGCCTAATCCGACAAAAGGCATTGTGGGAGGTATTACTGAATTTGAAAAACCAATACACATATCAAATGTGTCGATCTTTAATCCTACCACCAAAAAAGCTGATAGAGTTGGTATAAGATTAAGTGATAATAACAAGTTACGAATTTTTAAATCTAATAAAGAGCAGATTAGTGTTTAACAAGGTATAGTCTAAATGGCCAGATTACAGGAATTTTATAATCAAACTGTGAAGCAGCAATTAATGCAGCAATTTAGTTATAAATCAGTTATGGAAGTGCCTCGAATTACCAAAATAACTCTCAACATGGGTGTGGGTGAAGCAACATCGGATAAGAAAAAAATTGAAAATGCGATGAGCGATCTTGAGAATATTAGTGGACAAAAACCTATTACTACAAAAGCAAGGAAATCAATAGCTACATTTAAAGTGAGAGTTGGCTATCCTATTGGATGTAAAGTCACTTTGCGCGGTAGAAGAATGTTTGAATTTCTTGATCGATTAATTAGTGTAGCTATTCCTCGGATTAGGGATTTTCGTGGAATTTCTGGAAAAGGATTTGATGGGAGAGGGAACTATAACCTCGGAATTAAAGAGCAGATCATTTTTCCTGAAATTGAATATGAAAAAATTGATGCATTAAGAGGCATGAATATTACGCTAACAACTACAGCTAAGACTGATTTAGAAGCAAAAGCATTATTATCAGCTTTTAAATTCCCATTTAAAAATTGAGACTGGAATGGCAAAAAAAGCTCTTATAAATAGAAACTTGAAAAGACAAGCAACAGTAAAGAAATACGCTAATGTTAGACAATCTTTATTAGAGATCCTTGCTAGCAGTCAAGCGAGCTTTGAAGAAAAGGATGAGGCTAGAAAAAAATTGCAAAATTTACCAAGAAATTCTAGCTTTACACGATTACGGAATAGATGTGAACTTACTGGTAGACCAAGAGGGTATTATCGGAGATTCGGATTAGGCCGAAATAAACTAAGAGAACTCGCTATGAGTGGTCAAATCCCTGGAATGATTAAAGCTAGTTGGTGAATGATTGAAACTATAACGATAATTAATACTAAAAATAGTAACCAATAAATTAAATATTAATTCAGAAAAGTTTTTATAGGTAAAAAATATGAGTCTAACGGATCCAGTAGCTGATATGTTAACCCGCATAAGAAATGGGCAATTATCTCAAAAATCCTCAGTGCTCATGAGTTCCTCTCGATTAAAAAAAGCTATCGCTGAGGTACTTAAAGATGAAGGTTATATTGAAGATTTTCAAATATACTCAGAAAAAGAAAAAATAAATCTGGAAATCAAGCTAAAATATCATGCTGGCCATCCTGTTATAGAGAAAATATCTAGGGTTAGTCGTCCTGGATTAAGAGTATATAAATCTTGTTCTGAATTGCCCAATGTGATGAATGGGTTAGGTATTGCAATAATATCTACTTCTCAAGGTGTTATGACAGAAGAAAAAGCGCGACTGAATGGAATCGGTGGCGAAGTTTTATGTATTGTAGCTTAAGGGATTAATTTAATGTCGCGAATTAGCAAGAAACCAATTCAAATACCGAATGATGTTAATTTCACTATTTCAAATAGTGAAATAATCATTAAAGGCCCGTTAGGCTCTCTTCATCAACGCCTCTCTGCTGATCATATTACCATCACAAGTGAAAATAATGAATTATTTGTTACATCAACAAATTCGACAAAACAATCGCATTCTTTATCAGGAACAATGCGATCTTTAATTAATAATATGATAATTGGAGTAACTGCTGGTTTTGTGAAACGATTAAATATTGTCGGTGTAGGTTATCGTGCACAGGCTAGTGGTGATACATTAAATTTGAGTTTAGGATTCTCCCATCCGATTGCTTACAAAATGCCGACTGGCATTACAGTTGAAACACCTACTCAAACAGAAGTCGTGATTAAAGGAATTAATAAACAGCAAGTTGGACAAATAGCAGCAGAAATTCGCGCATTTCGACGTCCTGAGCCTTACAAGGGGAAGGGTGTACGTTATGCTGATGAAGTGATAACCCTTAAAGAAACTAAGAAAAAATAGTAAATAGGAAGCTCATGAAAAACCTTAAGCTATCTCGCATAAGAAGAGCTCGCAGAACACGAGTTAAAATTGCATTGCTAAAAAATTACCGACTTTCAGTGCATCGGAGTAATAAACATATTTATGCGCAAATTATAGATGATGAAAATAGTAAAGTATTAGTAAGTGCATCAACGCTTGAGAGCGATGTTAGAAATATCATAACGAATGGTGCTACAGTGCAAGCTGCAGAATTTATTGGTCAAAGAATAGCTGAAAAATCTAAAAACTTAGGAATTGACACCGTTGCCTTTGATCGATCCGGCTATAAGTACCACGGGCGAGTCAGAGCATTAGCTGAGGGTGCTCGAAATGGTGGAATTAAATTTTGAGATAAGGAATATTAATGTCTAAAGCTTCAAGATCACAAAACATTACCTCGGTAAATGATGCGCAGACCGATGAACTTAAAGAAAAAATGGTCTCGATTAACCGTGTTACTAAAGTTGTGAAGGGTGGACGTATCCTGGCCTTTGCTGCGTTGACAGTAGTAGGTGATGGTAAAGGCAGAATTGGTATGGGTAAAGGTAAATCCAGAGAAGTACCTGTTGCCGTTCAAAAAGCAATGGACGAAGCGCGACGCAAAATGGTTAAAATTGAGTTAAAAAATGGCACTCTTCAACATGCTGTTGTTGGAAAACATGGTGCTGCCAAAGTATTCATGCAACCTGCTTCTGAAGGAACCGGTATAATAGCAGGTGGGCCAATGAGAGCAATATTTGAAGTTATGGGCATTACTAATATACTTGCTAAGTGTATTGGATCAACTAATCCTTATAATGTTGTGCGCGCAACGATACAAGGGCTTGAATCAATACGCACGCCTTCAATGATAGCTTCTAAAAGAAGTAAAAATCTTGAAGAGATTTTAGGAAAGCTAAAATGACAAAAGATAATAATAAGAAATTGAGTGTTAAATTAGTTAAGAGCTTGATAGGTAAAAAAAACGAACATCGTAGAATAATTGCAGGATTAGGGCTAAAACGAATAAATAGTATTGCGATATTACAAGATAGCCCCTCAATAAGAGGTATGATAAATAAAGTCTCATATATGGTTAAGGTTGAGCAATAAATGGATTTAAGTAATATAAAATCAAATAAAGAATCGCGGAAAGCAAGAAAAAGAGCCGGTAGAGGTATAGGTTCAGGCCTGGGTAAAACAGCAGGAAGAGGTCATAAAGGCCAGAAATCTCGAGCTGGCGGCTTTCATAAAGTAGGCTTTGAAGGTGGACAAATGCCTTTACATCGACGTTTACCTAAGCGTGGATTTACATCACTTGATAACACACAAGTTAAAGAAATCAAATTATCAGTCCTTGCTCAATCCTTTAATGAGATTAATGGAATAGACGACTTGAAAAAGGCTCGATTAATAGCTAATTCCATACAAACGGTAAAAGTATTATTTGATAAGAAAATAAATACAGCACTAGTGATTAAAGGATTGGCTGTATCAAAAAATGCAAAAGAAGCTATAGTTAATGCTGGTGGTAATGTTGATTAATTAAAGGAATAGTTTTGGCTGCAAATAAATTTAATAAAGATGTGAATAAATATTCGGATTTAAAACGAAGGCTCTGGTTTTTGTTGTTTGCACTCATCGTTTACCGAATTGGAGCTCATGTACCTGTTCCTGGAATAGATCCAATTGTTCTGAAAGATTTATTCGATACCCAAGAAGGTGGCATATTGGGTATGTTTAATATGTTTTCCGGCGGAGCCTTATCACGTTTTTCAATATTTGCATTAGGAATAATGCCTTATATTTCAGCATCTATTATAATGCAATTAGGTACGATTGCTATTCCACACCTTGAGTCTCTTAAAAAAGAGGGTGAATCTGGAAGGAGAAAAATAACACAATACACTCGCTACGGTACAGTTGTTCTTGCATTGGTGCAAAGTTATGGAATATCAATGGCTTTACAGTCTCAGGCAGGGTTAGTAATAGAACCAGGCATATTTTTCGTGATAACGACTGTTACTACATTGGTGACAGGTACAATTTTCCTAATGTGGCTTGGCGAGCAGATTACTGAACGCGGAATCGGAAATGGAATATCACTGATCATCTTTGCTGGAATAGCGGCTGGCTTACCAGCAGCTATTGGTGGTACGCTCGAATTAGTTCGAACAGGTGCCATGCATTTTCTAGTTGCTTTGGGAATATTTATTGCGGTCATTGCTGTAACAGGATTCGTAGTTTTTGTGGAACGTGGCCAAAGAAAGATTTTGGTAAACTATGCAAAAAGGCAAGTAGGAAAACAAGTATTTGGAGGACAAAGTTCGCACTTGCCTTTAAAATTGAATCTGGCGGGTGTAATACCTCCAATATTTGCCTCTAGTATCATTTTATTTCCCGCTACGATGGCGGGTTGGTTGTCAACTAATGAATCAATGACTTGGTTAAAAGATATAAGCGGAGCTTTATCTCCAGGTCAGCCGATGTATGTTATTCTATATGCTGCGATGATTGTGTTTTTTTGTTTTTTCTATACGGCGCTTGTTTTTAATCCAAAAGAAACTGCAGATAATCTTAAAAAGAGCGGAGCGTTTATACCTGGTATTCGTCCAGGAGAGCAGACGACGCGTTATATTGAAAAAATAATGCTTAGACTTACACTTGTTGGATCTATGTATGTGACTCTTGTCTGCTTATTGCCAGAATTTTTGATATTGAAATGGAACGTACCTTTTTATTTTGGTGGTACTTCTTTACTTATAATAGTTGTAGTAACAATGGATTTTATGGCACAGGTTCAATCACATGTTATGTCAACCCAGTATGAAAGCTTACTTAAGAAAACTAGTTTTAAAACTACCCCTTATATATCACGTTAGATTGTAGTCATAATAATGGCAAAAGAAGAAACAATTCAAATGCAAGGCGAGATACTCGAAACGCTGCCAAATGCTACATTTAAAGTTAAACTGGAGAATGGTCATATTGTGTTAGGCCATATATCAGGGAAAATGCGCATGAATTATATACGTATATTGCCTGGAGACAAAGTGACTGTAGATTTGACTCCCTATGATTTAACTAAAGCTAGAATTACCTTTAGATCTAAATAAATTCAAGCTTTTAAATAAATATTATTCAATTAAAAAGGAAACATCAATTGAAAGTACTTGCTTCTGTAAAGAAAATATGCAGAAATTGTAAAATAATTAGACGCCAAAGGGTTGTAAGAGTTGTTTGTATCGATCCCAGACACAAGCAACGACAAGGTTAATATTTAAGCATTGGCTAATAAATAATATTCAAGGTGAGTAAATGGCGCGTATAGCCGGAGTTAATATACCTAATCATCAGCACGTCAAAATTGCTTTAACGGCAATTTATGGAATTGGCAATTCAACTTCACAAAAAATATGTAATGAATTGGGAATTGAAAATTCCATTAAATTAAAAGATATATCAGAAGCACAATTAGAGCAAATACGCGAAAAAGTTGCCAAATATACTGTTGAGGGTGATCTTCGACGTGAAATATCGATGAATATTAAAAGATTAATGGATCTTGGCTGTTATCGCGGGTTGCGACATAGAAGAGGCTTGCCTGTAAGAGGACAGCGTACGAGAACGAATGCTCGTACAAGGAAGGGACCAAGAAGATCTGCTAGTACACGATAATCATCTATAAATATTGATTCTAAGGTAATAATTTAATGGCAAAGATTCAATCTAGATTACGAAAAAAAGTTAAGAAAAATATTGTTGAAGGAATCGCGCATATACATGCTTCATTTAATAATACAATAGTTACGATTTCCGATAGACAAGGTAATGCTTTATCGTGGGCAACTTCAGGGGGAGCTGGATTTAAAGGTTCACGAAAAAGTACTCCTTTTGCTGCTCAAATTGCTGCTGAACAAGCTAGCAAAATTGCACATGAATATGGAATTAAAAATTTAGAAGTACGTATTAAAGGACCTGGACCGGGTAGGGATTCAGCAGTCAGATCATTAAATGCTGCTGGCTTTAAAATTACTAGTATCTCCGATGTTACCCCTGTACCCCATAATGGATGTCGACCACCAAAAAAACGTCGAATTTGAGAGGAATATTTAGTGGCTAGAATTCTTGAACCAAAATGTCGGCAATGTCGTCGAGAAGGTGAAAAATTGTTCTTGAAAGGCGATAAATGTTTTTCAAGTAAATGTGGAATCGAAAGAAGAAATTACCCTCCAGGCCAACATGGTCAGAAAAAGAGTAGAATTTCGGATTATGGATTGCAATTAAGAGAAAAACAAAAGGTTCGTCGGATTTATGGATTGCTTGAACGGCAATTCCG
This sequence comes from Nitrosomonas communis, assembly GCF_900114745.1. Lineage (GTDB taxonomy): Bacteria > Pseudomonadota > Gammaproteobacteria > Burkholderiales > Nitrosomonadaceae > Nitrosomonas > Nitrosomonas communis_A. Next base: position 12,533 of record NZ_FOUB01000024.1, read on the forward strand.
AATTATTTACAAAAATGCCGACAGAATGCGTGGTGTAACAGGTGAAAATTTGTTACAAATGATAGAGAGTAGATTAGATAATGTGGCCTATCAAATGGGATTTGGATCTTCAAGATCTGAATCTAGACAAGTTGTGCGACATAATTGTATTTTAGTGAATGGGCGTCGAGTTAATATTCCGTCCTATCAAGTTTCGCCTGGAGATATTATTGAAGTAGCTGATAAAGCTAAGAATTATCTTAGAATCAAATCATCTCTTCAATCTGCTGAACAACGCGGCTTTCCTGCATGGTTGGACGTAGATGCCAAAGCTATGAAAGGTACATACAAAATGACACCGGAAAGATCTGAATTATCATCTACTATTAATGAGTCTTTGATAGTTGAGTTATATTCAAAATAATTAATTTTATATCTTTCTAGTTAAGGATTTATACATGTCGAGTAGCCCGTATCTTATACCTAGAATAATAGAGGTTCAGAATATTACTCCTGTCTTGGCTAGAGTGATAATGGAGCCATTCGAGCGAGGGTATGGTTATACATTAGGTAATGCATTGCGTAGAGTTTTATTGTCATCAATGCCTGGGTCTGCAGCTACAGAAATTCGAATAGCTGGGGTGGTACATGAGTATTCTACGCTTGAAGGCGTACAAGAAGATGTTATTGACATTCTTCTGAATCTAAAAAATATCGTTTTTAAACAGCATAGTAATACAAAATCTATATTAACATTAAAAAAGAATATAGATGGACCAGTTACTGCTGCAGATATTGAAAGTACCCATGATGTTGAGATTGTGAATCCTGATCACGTCATTGCGCATATCGTAAAAGGTGGAAATATTGATATGCAAATTATAGTTGAAAAAGGACGTGGTTATGTTCCGGCTAACGTAAGACGTACGGCAGATATGGATACACAAGTTGGCAGCATATTATTAGATGCTTCTTTCAGTCCAATTAAAAAGATTAGCTATTCTGTTGAAAATGCACGAGTAGAACAGCGTACTGATTTAGATAAATTAATAATTGATATTGAAACAAATGGATCCGTCGATCCTGAAGAAGCGATTCGATATGCTGCAAGAGTACTTGTCGATCAATTGTCTGTTTTTGCTGAGCTTGAAACCACTCCTCTTCCTAAGGAGCAGCCTAAAATACCGCAAATTGATCCGATACTTTTGCGTCCAGTTGATGATTTAGAACTTACCGTACGTTCAGCAAATTGCTTGAAAGTAGAAAATATTTACTATATCGGAGATTTAATACAACGTACTGAAGCCGAATTATTAAGAACTCCGAATTTGGGAAGAAAATCACTTAATGAAATTAAAGAAGTCTTAGCAGCTCGAAATTTATCTTTAGGAATGAAATTAGAAAATTGGCCACCGGCTAATCTTGAAAATCAGGGAAAGGAAACTGGTCATGCGTCATAAAAATGGGCTTAGAAAATTAAATCGCACCAGTAGTCATAGATTGGCGATGTTTAGAAATATGGCTAATTCATTATTACGCCATGAAATAATTAAGACTACTTTGCCAAAAGCAAAAGAATTGCGAAGAGTTGTTGAACCGCTTATAACAATAGGTAAAGACCCTACTGTTATAAATAAAAGGTTAGCTTTCAACCGGTTGCGGGACCGCGACATTGTTGTTAAATTATTTTCTGATCTGGGAACTCGTTATAAGCTTAGAAATGGTGGGTATCTTCGAATCTTAAGATATGGATTTAGGAAAGGCGATAATGCACCTATGGCGATAGTCGAGCTCGTAGATCGACCTCACGATATCGATATATCTGCTAGTCCAACAGAGGAATAAAACTCATTCAAATCTAAAATGTTAGATTAAATTTTAATATTTATATACATATTATTAGAATATGATTAGGCTACTACAACAAAGTAGCCTTTTTATATATATATGGGGCTCTAAATTAGTAGAAAAATCCTGCTAGTCAAGCAATTGTTGTTTGCACAAGAAACTGCATTAATAATCAAACTCCATCCAATAATTCTTTTGATTAAAGAGGAGGTGTTTTTGAGATCATATCATGCACTAATCAAATGATTCTCGAGCGTATCGACGCTGTCAAATACGCGGTTATGAAAATATTTACCGCGCAGTTTTTCCGAAAGACATTCCTAGGGATTCAATTCAGGTAAATACTGTGGTAGGAATAACAAATGGATATCCTCAGGCAAATAGAACTTTAATTCAAGTAATAAGTGCCTTACCGATCAATTTATCAGCATCTATGCCTGATAATCCGCGGAGCACTTCGTAATTTCATTTCCAAATCAACAATGACGCGAAGGCGAGTCGCAGATAGTATAAATCTACGGCAATGTGAAGTCGACAAAGTCAGTTTTGATTTAGAAATAGAATAAGGCGTCCTAAACCCCAAGTATTTTCTTGGCCTGTTATCAAATTGGTGGACAGCCTCAAACATCTGCCGATTAGTTACATGCAGCACGCCCATTACTTTAGGGAAGTATTGGCGTAACAGCCTCCTGGCATTCTCATTCTGGCCACTCTCTGAAGAGTGGTAGGATTTACCAAGTATTTTTTTCTTTCAATACTATTCTCCACCTGTTCATGCCTAGCAAACTTCTTCCCATTATCAAAAGTGAAAAAACATGCACCCAATTTTTGAATACACCCAGCAGAGTGATGTACTGCATGTCATCGCCATTACAGTTCTGTTTGCCGCTGGTAGCGGTAAGACGTAGCTTGGATTTGTTTTCGTCCGCCGTGACTAGCGCGCCCTTGTGTTCTTGGCCAATCATGGTGTCTGCTGTTGGCTTCCCAGTCACCTAACCGTTCTCGTCGGTTTGCTACCTCAGGGCGTCTATGAATGTCTACCGCATTGGGGATGCCCTTACTGCTGCCCGTTAATGCTGCCATAGCGCGTGACCGCTTATCCTTCAGGATATGCTGTGATACATAGTTTATGGCAGACACTAATCTCAACTTCCCGTTTCAACCTGCCACTGATCTGCTCCGGGCTCCACTGCCCAGGCATCACATTAATATCATTCCCACTTGCTCCATTGCCATTTTGATGGCTTTGGGTTTGTTTGTCTGGCGTTGTTTGGCCTTCCTGTTCGCTTGCGTATGACGATAGCCGCGCATCCCCGTGTTTCGTATAAGTTCTTAGCTAACGGTGGATTACATGGTTCATTCCCGTGCTATCCGATTCAGCGAATTCTCCTGTTTCAGATGTATTTCAAATAATTTCTTTTCAAGGGTAAGTTGTGCATAAGCCATAAGGTCTCCCGTCAGTGGTATGTCGGAATGTCTTTTACTATACCTTGCTCTTGACCGTTTCCGCTGGAAAGATCCCGGTTTGATAAACGGGTTATGCGAACAGTCTTATTTACTCTTTATCATGGTCAATTGTTCAGGGTCATTTATACGTTTACCGCCTGATAAAAAGTTATCTGAACTCACGATCCTCTTGCCAAGTTTCTTTTCTAACGTTCTGGCAGCATCTCCAGCAATTTTGCCACCAGCTTTAGCCGCTTCTGCGTTTCCATTTAACCCTTGTGCATCTGAGGAAATGGCAATAGCGGTAGTTGATTTTTCACCAAGCATAGTAAATATTAATTCTAAATCAGTCATATGATCTCGTAAACTATGATTTTTTAGACCTTTTACTTTCTTGTGTGTAGAAACGTCAATACCAAAAGTCTCGCAGGAAATAATATTGGTTAAGTACCCGTATTCCTTATCCTGAACACCTCTATTCTTCCATTCATTAGTTAATTCTTTGCGAGTTACTATTGATCTAATCCTAGCATCAATCCAATCTTCTGTTCGCCCTTCTATTTGCCATTGGAGAATAGCTCTTTTGACCCCAATTTCCGGATTTTGTATTTCTTGTATTCGCTCATATCCAACTTTAGCCAGCCACTTTTTAAAAGGTTCGGCTTTTTTTGATGGAATTGACTGTGCTATTCTAAAAAGGGCTTCAACATTAACTACTTCTGTAGAGTAATACTTCCCATCAGATGCCTTCATTTTCAGTTTTCTGATTTTATTGGAAAGCTCATAAAACTCTTCTTTTTTAATAAGTTTTGATTTTAAATTTGCCCAATATTTACTCGGTCTATCTGTTTCTGTGATGGCTTCGATTACATCAACTATAGAAAAATACCACTCATTTTTATGAAATACTTGTCTAATTTCTTTGTTTTTAAAAAAAGCTAACTGCTCCTCTCCCTCTTTAATAATCTCCGTATTTTCTTCATTTTTAGTAGCCTCTTTTTTTGTAACTTTTGCGATACGCTTTATTGCCTCATCCATTGGCATATCAAGACTGAAAGATTTTTCATATATCTTCTTATCCTCGTTCATTGGATCAACTCCTTATATAATGCACCCGTTTGTATGTGATAAAAGTCTATTAACTTTTTCACCTTCATCTTGTTTATCAAGTCATTAAGTCAATGAGAAGATTGTACAAGATTAAAATATGATCACGCTTTTAATTATCAGATGAGAACAATCTTTCCTGTTTAATCAGTACCTTTATGCAGATAAACTGACAGGGGGTGATTGGTGGCAACCGATGCGCTGTCAGAAACTGCGACGCAAGCGCTATGCAAGCGGGCAGGAACAGCGTGGTAGAATACGCAGCCAGGTCAGCATCGATGACTGGCCCCGGATGGTTGAGCAGAGCGCGCATATAGGTGATTGGGAGGCGATAGCATGAGCGGCAAGCACCATCAGCAGATACTGGTCACCTTGGCAGAGCGGAAATCGCGCTATATTCTGGCTGGCCGATTACCAGCCAAATATGCCGAAGGGTAACAGCAAAGATCAACAATTCTGCTCCGTCCCCACCAGCACAAATGTCATACTGTAACATTTGACAATGGCAAGGAATTTGCAGGGCATGAAACTATCGCCTCAGAGCTGGAAGCACCCATCTACCTTGCACATCCCGACCATTCACGGGAGGGAGGATGGAATGAAAACAGCAATGGTCTACTACGACAATATTTCCGCAGGAATATGAAATTGACTGGGTGTTTCCGAAGAACAAGTATAGCGGGCAGTTGATTGTATTGCTCACCGACCATACAGTACCTGAATTTAGAACACCGCATGAGGTATTCTTCGGAATGTCGGTAAGTTATACCAAACAGTCAGCAAAAGTTGCACATCAATTTTGAATCCACATGATTAAAAATTGGATAAACTGGGGGTTAAATGGATTGTCTAATTTTTAGCCAGTAAAATTTTTTAGGCATATTCTTGGCATAGAAAATTTATTTAATCAATAATTTTCTATTATAATCAAGATATTGATTATAAATAGTGGTGCCCAGAAGAGGACTCGAACCTCCACACCCGAAGGCACATGGACCTGAACCATGCGCGTCTACCAATTCCGCCATCTGGGCAATACTCCTAACCTGGTGATTAGGAGCAACTCGTGATTCTATAGGAAACAATTGTTTTGTCAATTAAGAAGAAAAGTAAGAAGAGTCAGCTACGTAAACATGATCCTTTTTTCGAGCGCGAAAGCGAGCGATATGGCACACCTTTGCCAAGTCGAGAGTTCATATTACAAGTACTCGAAGAACAAGGCATACCGATAAGCGAAACAAAATTACGTAAGCTGTTGGATATAACCCCAACAGAAACCGAATTTTTTAATCGACGATTGGCGGCTATGATTCGTGCCGGCCAAATCATGCGCAATCGCAAGGGGGATATTTGTGTCATTGAAAAACTTGAACTGATCAGAGGAACGGTACAAGGACATAGTGATGGCTATGGTTTCTTGATTACCGATAATGGCGGGCCTGATTTATATCTTAGTGCTAAAGAAATGCATAAGGTGCTTGATGGTGATCGTGTCATCGCGCGAGAAATTGGTGTAGACCGTCGTGGTCGTAGTGAATGTGAAATCGTGGAAGTGCTTGAACATGTCAACACACAACTAATAGGAAGATTTAATACCGAGTGTGGTATTTTTTTTGTGGTTGCTGAAAACAAGCGTATTAGCCAAGAAATACTGATTCCTCGTGAAGCTACTATGAAGGCTAAGACTGGCCAGGTTGTAATGGTCCAAATTGTACAACAACCTGATATCCATACCCAGCCTATTGGCCATGTTATTGAAATTCTGGGTGAATACACTTCACCTGGCATGGAAATCGAAATCGCATTGCGTACACATGACTTACCCTATGAGTTTTCATCTGAGATAGAGAAGATCTCTGCTAAATTTCCCAAAAAAGTACTAAAAAAGGAGCTTATCAAGCGAAAAGATATCCGTCATTTCCCTTTTGTTACAATTGATGGTGAAACTGCGCGTGATTTTGATGATGCAGTTTACTGTGAACGGGATGGAAAAGATTATCGGTTATATGTTGCTATCGCTGATGTCAGTCATTACGTGCATGATGCTGATGCGCTAGACAAAGAAGCATACAAACGAGGCAATTCAGTATATTTTCCACAACGAGTGATTCCGATGTTGCCAGAAGTACTCTCCAATGGTTTATGTTCGCTTAATCCGCATACGGATCGTCTTAGTATGGTATGCGAAATACAATTAACTACAAATGGTGAATATTTAGATTATCAATTTTATCCAGCAGTCATGCATTCACAAGCTCGCCTTACGTACAACCAGGTCGCAGCAATGCTGGAAAAACCCAAAGATACTAGTACCAAGCCATATACCGAACTACTGCCGCACATTCAGTTACTCTATAAGATATATCAAATTTTACAGAAAGCACGCAAGAAACGTGGAGCCATTGATTTTGAAACAATTGAAACCCAAATGATCTTTAACGATCAGGACAAGATTGAGGAGATACTGCCGTTGCAACGTAATGTAGCACATCGCCTGATAGAAGAATGTATGCTGGCAGCTAATGTCTGTGCCTCAGATTTTTTGCAGAAGCATAGGCATCCAGTGTTGTATCGTATCCATGAGGGGCCAGCACCAGAAAAATTAGAGGCACTGCGAGATTTTCTTAAGGAATTTGGCTTGCAGTTAGGGGGAGGGAGTGAACCGCACGCCAAAGATTATGCTAAAGTTTTAACTAAAATCAATGGTAGAGCCGATGCCCAATTATTACAGACTGTGATGTTGAGATCGTTGCGACAAGCGATATATAATCCTGAAAATATTGGCCATTTCGGATTGGCTTATGAAACATATACTCATTTCACTTCACCCATTCGGCGCTACCCTGATTTACTAGTGCATCGCGCCATCAAAGCAGTTCTAAGTATCGATACTTATTCACCATCGGTTGGCGGCTGGCATGAGCTGGGTAAGCATTGCTCAATGACAGAGCGTCGCGCTGATGAAGCGACACGTGATGTTGAATCGTGGCTTAAATGTTTCTATATACAGGATAAAATTAATGATTGCTTCGATGGTGTTATCAGTGGTGTCACTGCATTCGGTTTATTTGTTGCACTCGATCAAATTTATGTAGAAGGATTAATCCATATATCAGAGCTACCCAGCGATTACTTCCATTTTGATAGCACTAAACACATGTTGTATGGTGAACGCACTGGAAAAAAATATCGCTTGGGTGACCGTTTACATGTCAAACTTGTAAGGGTTGACTTGGAAACTCGCAAAATAGACTTTGTTCTTGCTTGAAAACCAAAAAAATCATAAAACTCAAATTTTCTGGCTCTATATGAATTTTAGTGGGTACGAGCAAGGAACACCCAGTGATTAATTGAGACTATCTTAGCTGCTTCGCAAACGCTAACTAGAACGTACAATTCTTTTAGATAATTGTTTAGGATGCAGTATTTTTAACAATCCTCCTAAGCGAGCGACAAACATGTCTCAGACACGACATATTTTTGGATTTCATGCCATTATGAGCCGTTTACGGCAGAATCCGGACAGTATCAAAGAAATCTATATCGATTCAGCGCGACATGATCACCGTGCGCGCGATCTATGTAAACTTGCTGAAACCAAAAATATCCGGTTAATACATTGCGATAACACAAGGCTTGCTGGAATGGTGGGGACCACTCACCATCAAGGAGTAGTGGCTAACATCATGGCTACTCAGAGTTACGCCACCATTGAAGACATCTTGGAGGCAGTAAATGAACTCCATTTGCTCCTAATATTAGATGGCATCAAGGATCCACACAATCTAGGAGCATGCTTGCGCGTTGCTGATGCATTAGGTGCGCATGCTGTCATTGCACCTAAAGATCGCTCCGTAGGATTGACGGCTACTGTACATAAGGTTGCTAGCGGTGCCGCTGATACTGTACCTTTTGTTACTGTCACCAACTTAGCTCGAACTTTACGTGAACTCAAAGAAGAAGGTATCTGGGTTATCGGCACTGCGGCTGAAGCGACTGATCGCCTTGAGAGTATTTCACTTGATGGTCCTATAGCTTGGGTATTAGGTGCAGAACACGAGGGCATGCGTCGCCTGACAAAGGAAACCTGTGATCAACTGGTACGTATTCCAATGGTCGGCAGTGTTGAAAGCCTGAATGTATCAGTGAGTGCAGGGATTTGCTTATTCGAGACTTTCCGCCAGCGATCAAGAAAAGTTTGATTAATAGGCAAAGGTGATAATTTTTTTGTTTTTCTCAAGCACCTAGGTTTAATTTTGATTAGGAGGTTGATATCTCTTGAGACGCGTTAAAGGCATCTTGATTTATACACTGATCGTATTTTTTGCTTCTTTCATTTATTTTGTGTATGCCTATTCGGTTTATCCGACTATTGAAGAAAGAGAAACATTTTTGAGCGAGATGGGTGAGGGCTTGGGCAATATTGTTTTAATAGCGCTGTTCGTTATTTATTCCCGAACTTTGCTTAAACTTGTGTTAAAAAAAAGGGTGATGGCGCAACGCTTATTACCAGAATATGCACCGCCCATTGATTCTTCCCATTTTACGCATCTACTAGGATAGATAGATCGAACTCATCCTTATATAGGTATTTTCACGATCGCAATTATCTTGCTTCAAATTGTGATGATGGGAATGCCTATGTATATTGTTTTTTTCCACTGGTTTTAGCGTTAATTATCTGGCAAGGATTATTTGGTTTATTCCTCACCTGGCATTTTTTATCTACCGAACTGAAAAAGTTTTCTTATTTTGTACATGCCCAGTTTGTAACGGGTATCGCAATCGGTATTTTTGCTTTTTTCGGGCACTTGTTAATTGATAATTAAAGCAAAAAAAGCAGAAATGGTGAAGTTTAGATAGCTCTCTAATTCCATTTCCAAATCAAACATGACGCGAAGGCGAGCCGCAGATAGTATAAATAATACGGCAAGGTGAAGCCGACAAAGTCAGTTGTGATTTGGAAATGGAATAAAAAGATTCTCCAATGATAGCTAGTGACAGATTGGTTCAAAGTAATCCACTGATTATTTTCTGAATTTGAACAACTGTAGTCTTTACAGTTAGTAACATGAAGAAAGCTTGATAATCCTGCATTTTCTTATAACTTATCAATAAGAGGCTTAACTTTTACGTATTTACCCGTATTTATTCACTTCCTGTTTTTCTATATCTTTCTGAACAATAATTAAGCCGGTTTACATGCGACACTTTAAGAGGAAGGCGTATGTTAGTGTGATTTAGTTTGTGGATTGTGATTTTCGGTGGAAGTAGACAATAGGCAACCTAATTTTTATTTCCAATTGCATACTCTAAAAATCACTATAACTCACTAGATTGGTCGGTTATGTGAAGACTTTTGGTGTGTCTCCTCTTTGTCTAGAAGGATCAAACAGAAGTGAGCATAAGCAAAATATGGCATAACAGCTGTCTCCAAGGAAAGAAGTATACCATCATACTAGCGATGCCTGTGCTGTTCATAGCATGGATTGTTGCGTTCCCTCTTGGCGCCACTGAAACTCCATTGAAAATCGCTTCTCTCATGCCTCTGTGGAGCCCACAAGCTCAGTTTGCCGGCTATTACGTGGCTCTCGACAAGGGAATCTATGCTCGGCATGGGATTGACCTTAAAATTCTCAGAGCTGGACCTGGGCATTCTCCTGCTGAAGATCTAGAAAAAGGCACTACTGACTTTGCCATTCTTTGGTTAACAACCGCCCTGCAGCATCGTTCTGCAGGGACCAGACTTGTTAACCTGGCCCAAATCACACAGCAGTCTTCAATGATGTTGATTTCAAAAAAAACTGCCGGTATCAAGACCATTGATGATATGGATGGCAAAAAAATCGGGTTGTGGGAAGGCGACGTGTCTATACCGCCGCGCACTCTTTTCGCCCAGCACCGTATCAAGGTCAGAGAAGTGCGTCAGTCTCACACCGTCAATCTCTTTCTGCGTGGTGGTATCGATGTGACATCGGCCATGTGGTTCAATGAGTACCACACCATTCTCAATTCCGGAATTGATCCTGAGGAATTGAATGTTATTTTCCTGAGAGATGAGGGGATGAATTTTCTGGAGGATGGCATCTACATGATGGAAAGGACTTTGCATAAAGACCCTGCCCTGGCAGTAGCTTTTGTCAAGGCATCGTTGGAGGGATGGCGCTATGCTTTTGCTCATCCAGGCGAGACACTGGATATTGTCATCAAATATATGCGTGAAGCCCATCTACCAGCCAACCGGATGCATCAGAAATGGATGCTAGAGCGGATGCGGGACCTGATGGTGCCTGTCAATTCTAAAGGAACCCTAGGCCATCTTATGCAACAGGATTTCGAGGCCGTAGCCCATGCGCTGCAAAAACAAGGTCTGATTCACAAATACCCGGAATACAACGATTTTGTCTGGAGGGCTGATGCCGGGGAAAAATAGTATTGTTATCAGACTCGTTCTGGTTATAACGCTCTCTAGTGTAGCCATCTTCGTTGTGACGCTCGGCTATAACTATCATCAGTCCCGGACCATTCTACAAAGCGAGCTGGAAAGCAATGCGCGTAACCTCGCCATGTCATTGATTAATAAGGTAGAGACACAGCTTATGGCGGTTACCAAAGTGACGGAAGGGTTAGCGCGCTCATTGGAGACAAGCAAGCTTACAGAGCAGCAGCTCCTTTCCTTGCTTAGAATAACTGTCGAAAGTAATCCAGAAATTTACGGCTCGTTTGCTGCCTTTGAGCCCTACGCCTTCAACGCTGATTTACGTTTGTACGCACCTTATTATTTCTGGAAAAAAGGAAAGATTGCTTTTAGCCACCTGGAGGACTCGTATATGGATTTTCCGTATCTGTACTGGGATTGGTACCAGATTCCGCGCGAACTAGGCAAACTCGAATGGAGCGAACCTTATTTCGATGAAGGCGCTGGCAATATTGTGATGTCGACCTGTTCGATTCCTTTCTATAATGAAATCAATGGTAAGAAACAACTACAGGGGATTGTAGGCGCAGACGTTTCCCTGGAAGCCCTAACAGAACTCGTCTCTTCAGTCAAAATACTCAGAACTGGCTATGCGGCTTTACTTTCCCGTAATGGGACGATACTTGCTCATCCAATGAAGGATGCCATTATGAACGAAACATTCTTCAGCATTGCAGAAGCGCGCAATGACCCCTCCCTGCGGGAACTCGGCAAGAAAATGATCAGGGGTGAGACAGGCTTTATCCACTACCAGAGCTTGGCAGGGTTCATGAGCTGGATGTATTATACACCAATCCCTTCGACAGGATGGACGCTTGCAGTTGTTTTTCCGGAGACAGAGCTGCTGGAGAATGTCAAAAAGTTGAGCATGACCATGGCGGTGATGGGTTTTGGTGGGATCCTCATGTTAATCGTAGCAGTGGCCTACATTGCCAAGGCTATTATAAAACCACTCCAATTGCTGACCGCTGCGACCGATGAAATCGCTTCCGGCAACTTTGATGTGCCATTGCCAACAGTGCACATGAACGATGAGGTGGGTGTGCTCACGCATAACTTTCAAGTTATGAAACAGTCGCTCAAAGAATACATCAAAAACCTAACCGAGATGACTGCGGCCAAAGAAAGGATCCAGAGCGAACTAAGAATGGCAACCCAAATCCAGGTCAGCCTGCTACCGCGCACTTTCCCCCCGTTTCCTGAACATACCGAGTTTGAAATCTATGCATCGATGATTCCTGCCAAAGAGGTGGGGGGTGACTTTTACGACTTCTTTTTCATTAACGAAACCAATCTGTGTTTCCTGATTGCGGACGTCTCCGATAAAGGCGTTCCCGCTGCGTTGTACATGATGGTGGCCAAGACCCTGTTGAAGACCGAGGGCCAGCGGCTTGGGGAACCAGACAAGATGCTTACTTCTGTTAATAAGATTCTCGCGGCGGACAATGACAATTGTATGTTTACTACAGTGTTCTGCGCTATTCTGGATATTACGAATGGCAATGTACGTTTTGCCAATGCTGGCCACAATCCTCCACTGATCATTGACTCGCAAGGGGTACGCTATCTTAGCCCGAAACCGGGGTTAATGCTGGGCGCTATGACTGATACAATTTTTGTGACCGAGCATCTTATGCTAGGGCCGGAAGACATTTTCTTTCTCTATACCGATGGTGTGACCGAAGCAAAGAATCCGGAAGATACACTGTATGGAGAGGAGCGGTTGCTCAATGTGCTGCAAAATGCCCCCCGAGAGGATCTTGCAAATTTGATTCATTATATCAACTCTGAAGTGGCACATCATGCCAATGGTGCCCCTCAATCGGACGATATCACCATGCTGGCGATAAAAATGACACCGCATAAAGTTTGCACAAAAGATATAAGGAAGAAGGCATGAAAATACCGGCGCTATTGGCGCTGATTATTCTGGTAGCATTTGCTCCGCTTGCAGGTTGCAAGAAAAGTGAAATTGTTATTACTAGGCTTGATCAAGCAAAAAATGCAAGAATCGGCGTGATGACTGGTTCAACCGGTGAAGCGATCACCCGTGCCAGATTCCCGCAGGCGCAGGTCAAAAGTTTCGACGATATCATGGATGCTGTGGCCGCCATGAATTCGGGTCAACTTGACACGATCGTAACGGCATATCCCGCTGCGCTTCAAGTCTCAAAGAAGAATCCAGAATTGGGATTGTTAGCCGAGCCGCTTGCCTATGAGGACACTGCGATTGCTCTCAAGAAAGGTAATGACGAGCTACTGTCCACATTGAATAGAATAATCTCTGAGCTGAAGAGCGACGGTACATTGGAATCGATGAAGAAGCGCTGGTTTAAACTAGATTTGAGCCCTTATGAAGAAATAAACATCACCCTCCCTATAGAAGGGAAGCCGTTAAAAATAGGGGTAAGTGCCACACGAGAACCATTCAGTTTTGTCGACAAAAACGGCAGAGTAACCGGGCATGACGGTGAGCTAGCGCGTATTATCGGCGTCAAGCTGCAGAGACCAGTTGAATTTTACAATATGAAATTCATGGCGCTAATACCAGCACTGCAATCCGGCAAGGTTGATTTGATTGTAACCGGCATGACTGCAACAGAGGAACGCCGAAAATTTGTAGATTTTACACAGCCATACTATGCTAATGCTCAGGTTATGCTCGTCAGAGAAACCCCTACAGCTAAGACACAACCATTACTAGCAACAGGCTCAAAGCTTACTACCGTTACAAACCTGAAAAATAAGCGCATTGCTGTGCTGGTCGGTTCAGCTCACGATATTTATGCGACGAAAAATTATCCTGATGCCACCATTCTTCAATATAAATCTCCTGCCGATGTTGCCTTGGCAGTCAAATCAGGCAAGGTCGATGCCGCCTTGTACGATGCCGAGCCCTTACGCGAAATCATGCGCCAGGACGATTCTTTTGGATTATTAGGAGATCCGCTATTCACATTCCCGATAGGGGTCGGCTTTAACAAAGATATTGAGACCCTAAGGGATCAATTTAATCAATTTTTATCAGAGATCAAACAAAGCGGCATTTACCACGACATGATCCATCGCTGGATGGAACAGGGCGAGACACATATGCCCATCATTGAAAACATAAAACCGGATGGTGTACTTATTGCTGGGATCAGCGATGCCGGCCTACCCTTTACAGCGGTTAAAGATAACCAGCTGGTTGGGTTCGATATAGAGCTCTTAGAGAGATTTGCGGCTTATCTTGGCAAAGAGTTAAAGCTTGCCAATATGGATTTCGGTAGCCTGATCGCTGCTGTTTCTACTGGTAAAGTCGACATGATTGCCAGCGCCATCTATGTAACGGAAGAAAGAAAAAAACAAATCAATTTTTCTGAGCCGTATTATGAAATCGGCACTCGTGTTTTTGCCTTAAAGAAAAATATTTTGAACGTGAGCCAAGCTGGATTTGATCAAGTTAAGCAGAAAAAAATTACATCAGTTACGGATCTCCAAGACAAACGCATCGGCGTGTTGCTCGGTTCCGTTCATGACACCTATGCAATGGAACACTATCCAAACGCAACTATCCTGCAATACAAAAATTTGTCTGATCTGCTGCTGGCGGTAAAATCAGGTAAGGTCGATGCCGCGATATACAATCGAGAAAGCTTGGTTGAAATACTTAGCAAAGACAGTGAACTAGGGCCAGTGGGAGCTTTGCTTTCCTATCCTATCGGTATTGGTTTCAATAAGGACAATGATGCATTACGTGCAAAATTCAACGAATTTCTCCAACGTATCAAGTCAGATGGTCTTTACAACGATATGGTATATCGCTGGGTGGAAAAGGGCGATATACACATGCCTGAGATTGTTAATCCGAAATTAAACGGCACCTTGGTTGTGGGTATAGTCAGCGACAAGGGGCTTCCCTTTACGGTACTCAAAGAAAACAAGTTGATTGGATTCGATATCGAACTTGCAAAAAGATTTGCCGCCTATCTCAGGAAAGAGGTCAAATTTGCCGATATGGATTTTGGCAGCCTGATCGCGGCCGTGTCTAGTGGCAAAGTCGATATGATTGCGAGCACTCTCTATATAACGGAAGAAAGGAAAAAACAGATTGATTTTTCCGATCCCTATTATGAGATAGCCACTGAAGTTTTCGCCCTTAAAAGGAATATTTCAGACTATGATATCGAATCAACTCCTGTAATCGAGCCTCCTACGTTCCTCACAGGGATAATCAGCAGCTTTTACAGCAATATTATCCAGGAGGACCGTTATCTCTTGATTTGGGATGGCTTGAAAACCACTGTAATCATCTCGATATTTTCGACGATTTTAGGAACACTGCTTGGTGCATCCGTGTGTTTTATGCGCATGTCCCACAGGACTATCCTTAATCTGCCTGCCAAAGTTTATATCAACCTCATCCGCGGCATGCCGGTTTTGATTCTGTTGATGCTGATCTTTTATGTGGTTTTTGCATCGGTCAGTATCAACCCGGTACTGGTTGCGATTATTGCTTTCGGTATGAATTTTGCTGCTTATGTCTCTGAAATCTTCAGATCTGGCATTGAAGGAGTTAACAGAGGGCAGATAGAAGCCGGTATCGCCATGGGCTTCACCAAGTTCAAGACATTTGTGTTCATTGTTTTACCTCAGACCGTGCAACGCATTTTGCCGGTTTACAAAGGAGAATTCATCTCATTGGTCAAAATGACGTCCATTGTTGGATACATTGCCGTCCAGGATCTCACCAAGGCCAGCGACATCATTCGTAGCCGTACCTTCGATGCCTTTTTTCCGCTGATAATGGTGTCAATTCTGTATTTCCTGATAGCCTGGCTACTCATGCAGTCACTGGGATATCTTGAACGGGTGACTGATCCAAGATATAAACGGCGCAAGGCGGTTAAAGCGTGATCAAAATCGAGCATCTCACAAAGAAATACGGAGATTTGATGGTATTGAAGGACATTACTACTGAAATAAAAAAAGGAGAGATTGTCTCCATCATTGGACCTTCCGGTACCGGTAAGAGTACTTTATTACGCTGCCTCAATTTGCTCGAATATCCGACTAGTGGATCAATTTATATCAATGGCATAGACATTCTGGATAAAAAGGTCGATGTGGCAAAAATACGCCAGAAGATGAACATGGTATTCCAATCATTTAATCTTTTTTCCCACCTGTCTGTGTTGGAAAATTTAACTATCGGTCCGATCAAGCTGCGGGGAATGAGTAAAGAGGTAGCCCGGGCAAAAGCGCTTGAGCTGCTGCGGCTGGTTGGTTTAGCCGAGAAAACTGGCAATTACCCGGACGAGCTTTCAGGCGGGCAACAACAGCGCGTGGCTATTGCTCGTTGCCTGGCTATGGAGCCGGAGATCATTCTTTTTGACGAGCCGACTTCAGCGTTGGATCCAACTATGGTCAGGGAAGTGCTGTCGGTCATCCGTCGCCTCGCTAAAGAAGGTATGACCATGGCGATAGTTACCCATGAAATGGATTTTGCCCGTGATGTATCAAACAGAGTGTTGTATATGGATGAAGGGTTAATCTACGAAGAAGGGACGCCAGAGCAAATTTTCGAGCACCCACAAAAAGAAAAAACCAAGGCTTTTATCAATAGGATACTCAGTTACACCTGTCGCATCACTTCACCTGATTATGACCTGTATGCCATGAATGCTGAAATTGAAGCTTTTTGTGATAAGCGGATCCTATCGAAGCAAACCCGGTACAACTTACTCCTATTGGTTGAAGAATTGCTGCAAATCTATAGGCCATATCTGAGCAGGGTGGCTCTGGAAATGACCATAGCCTATTCGGAAAAGAACGAATGCCTTGAGCTTATTTGTGAAAGCGCAGGGGAGAAGGTTAATCCCCTTGTCAGAGAGAATTTAGTCGATGATTTGGGGTTGATGATCATTAAGAATTTGAGTGAAAGCATTGACTATAAGTGGTCGGATGGTAAAAACAGATTACAATTTGTGATTAAAAAAACTCCCCTTGAGGGATAACCTCCATGGATTTACAAACTAAAAAAGAAAATAATGCCATCGTTGTAACGATTAGCGGCCGACTGGATGCAGTGACTACACCTGAGTATGAAAAAAAAATTCGAGAACTGATCGATAGTGGAGATATTTACTTTGTGGTTGACTTTGACCAAGTCGACTATATCAGCAGCGCCGGTTTGCGTGGCCTCTTGCTTATGGCCAAGCTACTGAATGCAAAAGGTGGTCGGCTGTGTTTGGCGAATGTCAAGGGAAACGTACGATCGGTATTCGGTATGTGCGGTTTTAATACCGTTTTCAAAATAGGAAATTCTGTTGCGGAAGCGCTTGCCGTGATTGCCTGATCAAAGATTTTCTGGAACACCATTATTCCGGTGAAAGTTGATGTAATTTCTTGAGTAATATAATTAAATTACCAGTACCATCATAGTAAGCCTGAACATCATCCATCAGTTTTTTCACAATATGCACACCAAGGCCACCGACAGGGCGTTCGTTAATATCCAGATCCAGGTTAGGTTTAGGAGCCTGCTTAAAGGGGTCATACTGGGGGGCATCATCCTTGAGCAGAATTTCCAGCCATTCATTCGATACACTCATTCGGACATGAATGAACCGATTATTGGCACACTTGAGGCCATGCAGAATGGTATTTGTTATCAATTCTTCTAAACAAAGGTTAACCGAGAAAGCCAGATCAGGGTCAGATAGAGCTTTGTTAACAGCATCAGCAAGCTTTTCAATTTCTTCGAGCCGTGCAGGCACTCGGCAATCCAGCAATACCTCTTTATTATTCTCGCAAACGTGGGATTCCTTGGGTTTGCTTTCCTTAATCTGGGGAGGTTTGTTAGATTTCACTATATTACCATTTGAATCTCAAAATAGTATTTTAACGAGTAATCATCAGTTTTTATCCATTTCTAATCCTTCCGCAAAACCCCATGAATAAGTAGCAGGCAAAGACATCAGGTGCTAGAGAGGGGGTGATGCTCCCAGGCAGGTCACAGGGATTCGTAAAACCAATTGCTATCACCCCAAGAACGCCAGATTGGGCTGGTAAGCCATTTGCCCTATCCCAGCTTTGCAAGTATGCCCTCCATGTCTTTCTGGACAAAAGCTCGCATAGTTATGGTTCGAACATTGCCTGCTGCACCGATACTCGCCACCAGCGCTGCCATGGATGCGTCGTCAGATGCCTCGAATATATTAACGACGTCGTAACTTCCTAATGTCCAATAGAATTCCTTGGTAGTAACACCAAACTTCTTTGCCATTTCTTTTATAGCATCCACCCGCTTGGTCGTGTCCTTGACATTGCGAATTCCCTGATCGGTATAATTAACTAGAACAATGTAAATCGCCATGATGAACCTCCTTAGCAGTATTTGAGGCCACTGGAAAGGCTATTGGATGGCACTGGCCTCTAATCGTGCCCGTTATTCTTTATATTTCTATTGACTAATTGGCTCAGCGCCTGTTGTCAATATCTGGTCTCTTCTAATACGAAATGAAGCTGAAGATGTTCTATCCATTACAAATTAATTTATGAAATATATTTGACACATAAAGAATACGGCAATAGCTGGTGACTTCATACTTCACTTGGCTGAATCAATATATAAAAAAGGCTATTAGAAAGAGATTGACACTCCCAACAGAGCAGTATCAATGGGTTCAACATTTTATGTGGTACATGCTAGGAGTAATCAAATAGGCAGGCAATAATGCAAAGGCATTCATTTTTACAGAATTAAAATTTGGGCACACAGGGTCTAGAATAGATGTTTCATTTGTGTTAATAGGTTACTGCGCGCTGCGGATCTAGACCTGATCCTGTTCCGTGTGGGCCTGACCCTGAGGTGACTCGCTCATTTGACTGGCACCATCCCAGAAGGAGTGTTGAATGATGCGGAAGGAAGGGGCGGCATTTCAGAGCCGAGTTAGTCGGAATTATTCACAACGGATCCCCTTGAGCCATACCCCCATCAACAAGTTATGCTACGCTTCTTGATAACGGGTGTCATCCACAAATTCAATGGTAGACCCCATAGATATTTCCAGCCGGTTATGGCAAACGTTATAAGACAGTAGGTGAACAATGAGTAGGCCTCCAATTCCTAGCGAATTAAAAAGAGCGGTTTTAGTAGAAGTTGGTCACAGGTGTGCAATTCCTAGATGTGGACAAACTGAAATCGACATTCATCACATAGTTCCTTGGGAAACATGTAAAAAGCATGAGTACGAAAACCTCATTGCTTTATGTCCCATATGTCATAGGCGGGCGCACAAAGATGAAATTGATAGAAAATCGCTAAAGGAATACAAAGCGAGATTGATTCAAGAGGCGATGAAATATGATCCTAATCAGTTTGGTGAAAAAATAATTGAAATTAAGCGGTGCATTTCAGAAATTGATGAGCGTCAGCCAGGATATGATTTCAAATTCGAGTTTCCAGATTTCGAAGATCCATCGGAGAGGATTGTCTCAAAAAACCTGGAAGCGTGGGGTAACGAGCTTTTAGTAGATATGCGGCAATTTCACGATGAGTTGGTTCGAAAGAATCCTGAAGAAATGCATTTTTATACGTTGAACTGGCTGAGAGGAAAATACGAAGTAGTGAGACGTGATGCTGGGCTAATTAAGTATACCTTGATACAGTATTCTTCAGGGGCAGCTCATCGTGGACAATGTACGCGTGTCCAAAACTTTATACTAAACCCTTTTCAGCCGGTAACGATTGAAAATTTGCTAATCGAAGACAAATTGGTTGATCTTTCATTGCTTGTTCGCGAGAAACTGCTTTTAGAAAATGATCTAGATTCCAGTTATGTAGAGCGCGGGACTCATCCGTTAGGTGAAAATTTTTGCCATTTCAATTTCCGTGATTGGGGAATGACTTTTACTTTTCCTGAATATCAGATCGGGTGTTACGCTATTGGTGAACAAGAGGTATTTTTAGAGTACGGCGAATTGAATGGTATTGTAGATCCCCAAATTTTAAAAGTTGCCAGAGAAAATGTCTTATAACAATAACCAGTAGCGGAAAAAAATACGCGACATTAATTTGCGAGTTGCTGCGCCCACTTTACCGCAAATTGATTTCTCCGTTTTCCGCTGGGGTTGGCGTTAGGCTCATATACATACGTAGGTTTTTGATGAAAGCATGGAAAAAATATCAAGAAGACACGGCCGAGTATTTCCGGTCAATAGGTCTAAATGCTTCTACTGATGTCACAATAAAAGGTGTGCGAACTAGCCACGATGTAGATGTGCTAGTCACCTCATACTACGTTGGTTTCGAAATAACATGGGTTGTAGAGTGTAAACAATGGAAAAACCCGGTAAATAAACTACATGTTTTGGGGCTTCGTGAAATTGTGTCAGATGTAGGAGCGGACAGAGGAATTTTGCTCTCTGAATCCGGTTTTCAAAGTGGAGCAATAGAGGCGGCAAATCTAACAAATATACAAGTTACGTCACTAGCTAACATGCGTGACAGCACGGGTAGTAGTATTTACGCGATGCGACTCAGAGACTTATATGATCGCGTTGGGATATGCAAAGACAGGTACCGGGATATCCCTAAAAAAGAAAGAATTGACTATGGGTTAAGGCCAGAAGTTGGAGCCGACGGTTACTCTGGAGCGAGAGTTATTGATATGTGCGTTGATCTACTAACTAGAGCATTTCGCGGAATATATCCATTCCAGAGCGAAGACATCCATGCGTTGATTATGTTTGGTAAAGATAAGACTTTCGAATCACCACAGGAGGTTGTGGGACTGATCGAGCACTTGGTATCAGAGCTGGAGGATAAACTGGACCATTATGAAAGCGAAGCCAAGAAAGCCTAACGAAGTGGTCGAGTTGACGCGGTGCCACGTCGCTGATATTGATCGAGAAAGATTTCTTGAAATTTTTCGACAGATAATTGAAGACTTTAATTCCGTTTGTCATGTCTATTGTCTGATGACCAATCACTATCACTCGGTAGCCAAACCCTCTGGCACAGTAACGGCTCAAATTCTGGAGTAAATGATTTTTACGGGAATTTGTTGTTTCCTTAAGGTATATAAGGGCATGTTACAGGCATCAATGCTGATGGCGTTGAACTGTCACCAAATAGCACCACAGTCTCTTTTTAGGAAAGTTTGTTTACCAAGTTTAATCTGTATGTGGTACTGAAGTATAATGTGCTACAGTACGATAGGCAGGGAATATATGATTTATAAAAATGACATTATTGCAGTCAGCATGAAACTCGCTTTTTGCTCAAATGTCATAATCTTGCTTATGCAATAAATAGAAAAACTAAAATTGGGTATTAGTTTTTATTTCTATATGTATTTTGGTAGGCGCGATTGGACTCGAACCAACGACCCCCACCATGTCAAGGTGATGCTCTAACCAGCTGAGCTACGCGCCTGGGTAATGCGACATTCTAACTGAAACACTGTATAGGTTCAAATATAAGTTAAAAAAAATGATTTTTTGAGCTTTTGAAATTTATATTTTATTTTGCTTAGAGTAAGCAGCATGATGAGAAGCAAGGTAATATTTATTGCTTTTAAAATAAAAAATAAATTTTTCACTATATATAGTTAGCGACATTTTCCATTACTTTAAGTTGGGTGAATGAGAATCTAACAAGAATTAATTTATTGGCATGGCAAGAAAATAACGATTATTTTTTGTCATTTTTGAGAAACTCATTGTTGGATTTCCGAGATTATATGAACGCTAAATTTAAGTATATTGCGCCCAAATGGCTACCAGGTGGTAATGCACAAACTATTTATCCTTATTTTTTAAGGCCATCATTGCAGGTAGTTTTGCAACGTGAGCGCTGGGAACTTGAAGATGGTGATTTTGTAGATGTTGATTGGCTTGAAGGCCCTTTGGATAAGCCGCTGGTGGTCATGTTCCATGGGCTGGAAGGAAGCTCACGCAGTCATTATTCACTCAGTATTTTGAATCATTTGCGAGAGCAGAATTGGCGGGGTGCGATTATTCATTTTCGTGGGTGCTCTGGGGAGCCTAATAGACTACCACGTGCTTACCATGCAGGTGATTCATTGGAAATAGATTGGATGCTAAGACGAATAGCGCATCAATGTGAGTTGCAGAAATCAGGTTTGCCACTTTATGTAATCGGTATTTCACTGGGTGGAAATGCTTTATTGAAATGGTTAGGTGAACAAGGTAGTCAGGCAAGCAGACTAATTACAGCCGCTGCTGCAGTTTCAGCCCCACTTGATTTAGCTGCTGCTGGAAAGGCGCTTGATTTAGGTTTTAACCAAGTCTATACCCGGCATTTTCTAGGTTCTTTAAAGCGTAAAGCATTAGAAAAACATAAGCGCTTTCCAGGTTTGCTCGATAGGGGGGCGATCGCTGCAACGAGTTCGCTATATGAATTCGATAACTATGTCACAGCACCCTTGCATGGCTTCCGTAACACGGAGGAGTACTGGAGTAAATCCAGCAGCAAGCCTTGGCTTCAACATATCCAGACTCCCACTTTTGTTATCAATGCGCAAAATGATCCATTCATGCCGGCTGATGTATTGCCGACAAGAGGCAAAGTTTCATCTATGGTTTTGCTTGAATTTCCTGAGCAAGGCGGACATGTTGGATTTATGCAGGGAACCTTCCCTGGTCAGCATAGTTGGCTGCCTCAGCGGCTTATCAGTTTCTTTGAATCAGTGTGAACGTTTGGATTGTTCTTTTTAGAAGATTTGCCTGGATCAAGATAAAAATCTCGCTACAAAAGCTTTTTCAACATTTCCTTTAAGTGGAATTCTTACCCGGTGTCCGCTACCTGGAGCGATATGAATCGCTAGTCCATCAATGTTTTGCATCTGTTCCAGTTCAATCACTTGATTACCAGAGGGGTGAATGATCTCCAAGCGATCTCCTATCTCAAAGCGATTCTTAACTAGAATTTCAGCCATGCCACTGATTTTATCAATAGCAGTAACATCACCCACATATTGACTACGGTTTGACTCCGAATGGCCACGCAGATAGTTCTGAGTTTCGTGACTATGATGTCGCTGGTAGAAGCCGGTGGTATAGCCACGATTGGCAAGTCCTTCCAATTGACCAAGCAGGGCAGGATCGAAGGGGCGGTTGGCTATCGCATCATCTATCGCTTTACGGTAGACTTGGGCTGTGCGCGCAACATAGTAGGCTGATTTGGTTCGCCCTTCGATTTTGAGCGAATTGACCCCGATCTTAGCGAGTCGTCCGATATGTTCCACTGCGCGCAGATCTTTAGAATTCATAATATAGGTGCCATGTTCATCTTCCATGATGGGCATGAGCTGGCCTGGTCGTTCTCCTTCCTCAATCAGATAAACCTGATCTGCAGCCGGATGCCGTTTGATATTATCCTGAGGGGTAGGTTGTTGCATTAATGCCTGGTTGAAGTCGAAGTCAATTTTATGCAAAGGCTCAATGTCACCGGTTGCATTTTCTTCGGCTGATTTCACTTTATAATCCCATCGACAGGAATTGGTGCAGGTACCCTGGTTTGGATCGCGATGATTAAAGTAGCCTGATAACAGGCATCGCCCTGAGTAAGCAATACATAAGGCCCCATGAACAAACACTTCCAATTCCATATCTGGGCAAAGTTGACGAATTTCGCTAATTTCATCGAGTGATAGTTCTCTGGAGAGGATGACGCGTGTTAATCCGATTTTCTGCCAGAATTTAACCGCAGCATAATTGACAGTATTGGCTTGAACAGAGAGATGGATTGGAATATCTGGCCATTTCTCTCTGACTAACATAATGAGACCGGGGTCTGCCATAATCAGTGCATCGGGTTTGAGCTCAATGACGGGTGCCATATCAGCCATATAAGTTTTTACCTTGGCGTTATGCGGCATAAGGTTGCTGGTAACAAAGAACTTTTTGTTTAGTGCATGGGCTTCTGTAATGCCGTTACGTAATTGCTCCAGAGAAAACTCATTATTACGGGCTCGTAGAGAATACCGTGGTTGGCCAGCATAAACTGCATCAGCGCCATAAGCATAAGCAATACGCATTTTTTCCAGTGAGCCAGCTGGGAGTAAAAGTTCAAGGGTGTTTAGCATAGTGTAAAATGAGCAGTAATGTTAAATCGATGGGCAGTTTGGTACGCATACGAAAAACTACGCCGATTAATAGTGAATCATTCCCAGAAATAATCCTGAAAGCCAAATAGTTAATTTTTTAATTGTAGCATTATGCTGACTGATCCTGCTTTTATCCACCTTCGACTGCATAGTGAATACTCCATCGTTGATAGCATCGTTCGTATCGATGAAGTTTTATCAAAAGCAGCTTCAGATAATATGCCAGCAGTGGCGTTAACGGATCTTGCCAATCTTTTTGGATTGATCAAATTCTACCAAAGCGCTTATAAAAAAGGTATCAAACCCATCATTGGGTGTGATACCTGGGTTACTAATGAGGCAGATCGTGATAAGCCCACCCGCGTTTTATTGTTATGCCAATCTTTTACTGGTTACTTGTTATTATGTCGTTTGCTATCACGAGCTTATCGTGAGAATTTATACCGTGGCCGGGCTGAATTCCGCAAATCCTGGTTTCATGCTGATGAAAGTGGAACAGATGGATTGATTCTGCTGTCAGGTGCCCATCATAGCGAAATAGGGTCGCAACTATCACAAAATAATTTGAGTGCGGCTGAAACTCTAGCTCAAGAATGGGCAAACTTATTTCCAGAACGATTCTATATCGAGGTACAGCGGATCGGCTATGCGAACGAGGAAAGCTGTGTACGCAATTCTCTGCAGCTGGCTTCCAAATTGCAATTACCTGTTGTAGCAACCCATCCAGTGCAATTTTTAGAACCTGAAGATTATAAAGCCCATGAGGCGAGGGTATGCATTGCAGAAGGATATGTGCTAGGTGACCGCCGGCGTCCGCATCGCTTTACCGAGCAGCAATATTTTAAAACGCAAGCAGAAATGCAGGCTCTTTTTGCGGATATACCAGCCGCTCTTGCCAACAGTGTAGAAATTGCCAAGCGCTGCTCACTTGTACTCGAGCTGGGCGTTAACCGCTTACCACGCTTTCCAACACCAGGTACGGTTAGTATTGAGCAATATTTGCGTGAGCAGGCCGAAGCTGGGTTAGAAAAACGCCTGCTTGTTCTGTTTCCAGAGATCGGGGTATATGCTTCGAAGTTGCCAACGTATCAGAACAGACTGGATTTCGAAGTTGATACTATCATCCAGATGGGTTTTGCAGGCTATTTTTTGATCGTCGCTGATTTTATCAACTGGGCCAAGCAGAACGATGTGCCGGTAGGTCCAGGGCGTGGGTCAGGTGCAGGCTCTCTAGTTGCTTATTCACTTGGGATCACTGATCTTGACCCGATGCGCTATGATTTGCTGTTCGAGCGTTTCCTGAATCCCGAACGGATATCTATGCCAGATTTTGATATCGATTTCTGTCAGGATAGGCGTGAACGCGTCATTGAATATGTGAAGCAGCGCTATGGTGCTGAGAGTGTTTCGCAGATTGTCACTTTTGGCACGATGGCAGCAAAAGCAGTCGTGCGAGATGTGGGCCGTGTGCTCGATTTACCGTATAACTTTGTCGATCAACTAGCCAAATTAGTGCCATTCGAGATCGGTATGACGCTAAAAAAGGCACGTGCTGTTGAACCTCAGCTGGAGCAGCGTGCACAAGAGGAAGAAGATGTGCGTAATTTGCTGGAACTGGCAGAACGCCTAGAGGGGCTGACGCGCAACGTGGGAATGCATGCGGGTGGTGTGCTGATTGCTCCTGGGAAGATTACCGATTTTTGCCCTGTGTATTGTGCTGATGCGGGAGATTCGGTCGTTAGTCAGTTTGATAAGGATGATGTCGAGAAAATTGGTCTGGTGAAGTTTGATTTTCTTGGATTGCGTACTCTGACTATTCTTGACAGGGCAGTCTGTGATATTCGGCAGCGTTATGCTGAATTAGGTACACAGGCAGCCGATCAGCAAGCTGGACAGTCGACGCCTCTACTGAATCTACCCTTTTCTTTAAATCATATTCCTTTAGAGGATGCTGCGACCTATGCGTTAATGAGACAAGGCAACGCAATCGGTATTTTTCAATTTGAATCACGCGGCATGAAAGATCTGCTGCAAAAAGCGAAGCCTGATCGGTTTGAAGATCTGATTGCTCTGGTAGCACTTTATCGACCTGGACCAATGGATCTGATTCCCGAATTTATAGAACGTAAACACGGAAAACGTGTGGAATATCTGGATCCGCGTCTGGAACCTATTCTTGGACCAACATATGGCGTCATGATTTATCAGGAACAAGTGATGCAAATTGCTCAGGTGATAGGCGGGTATAGCCTGGGGGGCGCTGATTTATTACGGCGTGCGATGGGCAAAAAAAAGGTGGAAGAAATGGCGCAGCAACGCGATATTTTTGTAGCGGGTGCCGTCAAGAATGGTTTGACTGAACAGGATGCGATTACGCTCTTTAATTTGATGGAGAAATTTGCTGGTTATGGTTTCAATAAATCGCATGCTGCCGCTTATGCTTTGATCGCGTTTCAGACAGCTTATCTTAAAGCACACTTTCCTGCCGAGTTTATGGCTGCGTGTTTGTCGGCAGAAATGAATGATACCGATAAGATCAATGTTTTTTACGGGGACTGTCTGGCCAATCGGCTTACTATTTTACCGCCAGATATTAATCGATCCGAGTATCATTTTAATCCAGTTGATGAAAGAACTATCCGTTATGGCCTGGGAGCAGTGAAAGGCACCGGGGAAGGGGCTATCTCAGCCATTATTGAAGCACGCAATCAAGGTGGATGGTTTACTGATTTATTTGATTTTTGTTGTCGGATTGATCGGCGAGTAGTCAATCGTCGCGTTATAGAATCACTTATTCGTGTCGGTGCATTTGATAGTATCGATCCTAACCGGGCAGGCTTATTAGCTTCTGTAGGTATCGCAATCGAATTTGCCGAGCAACGTAGTTTGTCAATTCATCAGACGAGTTTATTTACGGAAATTGAGAACAGTTTTCAACATCCGGCTTTAGTCAACGTTTCCCAATGGTCAGATAAAGAAATACTGCAGAATGAGAAGCTGGGATTAGGGTTTTATTTCAGCGGGCATCCTTTTTCTACCTACGTAAAAGAGCTTAGCCAATTTGTCCAGACCCGCCTAGACCGACTTAGTTCACGACGAGAGCCTCAGCTAATTGCTGGTGTGATTCATTCTGTCCGCACACAAATGACGCGCCGAGGGAAAATGGCCATCATCGTGTTAGACGATGGCCATGCCCAAGTAGAGGTAGTCGTTTATAACGAATTATTTTGTCATCACACTGATCTTCTAAAAGAAGATCAGCTTCTGATTGCTGAAGTTACTATTAATAATGCTTTTGGAAGCAACGATGAACTTCGCATTATTGCCGATAAACTTTATGATCTTGCGAGTGCCCGCTCCTGCTATGCAAAAAAATTAAGGTTCGTGCTCAACGGCTCTGTAACCTCTGATATAGCCACTGTGGCCAGACTTAGAGAGTTGTTCATGCCTTATCGGCAAGATAGCATAACCAGAAATAAAGGTGCAGAGAGCCACCTTTATTCCTACTGCCCTGTAACGGTCATTTACCGGAACCAGTATGCAACCTGCGAGATTGAATTAGGTAATACATGGTATATTCATCTAGATGACACATTGATTGAATCGCTATCTACCTATCTACAGCCAGAGAACGTAGAGATCATTTATTAATGAGTTATTTTTAATGGCTCATTGCTCAAATAACGGACTGACAGGATATTCTAAGGCTTCCTTGATAGCAACGAGCGATAGCACGGCTTCACGACCATCAATAATGCGATGATCATAAGAGAGCGCAAGATAATTGATAGGGCGTATAATGATTTGACCATTTTCAACTACAGGGCGTTGCTTAGTCGCGTGAATACCTAAAATCGCACTTTGCGGCGGATTGATAATTGGCGTCGAAAGTATGGACCCAAAGATGCCCCCATTAGTGATGGAAAAGGTACCACCCATTAATTCTTCAATGGTTAATTTACCCTCTTGTGCTCTTTTTGAGAAATCAGCAATTTGCTTTTCTATCTCTGCCAGTGATAACTGATCAGCGTTACGGATAATCGGTACCACCAATCCGCGTGGACTTGCCACTGCGATACCGATATCGTAATAACCATGATAAACAATGTCATTACCATCTACCGAAGCGTTGATAATAGGAAATTTCTTCAGCGCGGCAACAGCCGCTTTGACGAAGAACGAGGTAATCCCGAGTTTAACCCCGTGCTCTTTTTCAAAGGTATCTTTGTAACGCGTACGTAAATCAATAATCGCCTGCATATTGACTTCATTGAATGTCGTCAGGGTGGCAGTTGTCGCTTGAGACTGTACCAATCGCTCAGCAATACGCATTCGTAATCTGGTCATAGGCACGCGTTGTTCAGGTCGAGCTCCGGTTGCAGGCATGACACCTGTCTCAGGTATTTTGGTTTTTGCTTGAGAGGTAATGGTTTTATTTTTCACATAGGCTAGGATATCTTCCTTAGTGATGCG
Organism: Nitrosomonas communis; assembly: GCF_900114745.1. GTDB lineage: Bacteria > Pseudomonadota > Gammaproteobacteria > Burkholderiales > Nitrosomonadaceae > Nitrosomonas > Nitrosomonas communis_A. Next base: position 40,982 of record NZ_FOUB01000024.1, read on the forward strand.
ACCCTCACGTCCTGTTCCTGTGATAGCATTGAGTTCATCCAAGCTGAGATTGTTTTCTTCAGCCACCTTTTTAGCTGCGGGCATCAGCTTTGGCGTTACCTGCTCAGTTTCTTCTACGGGATGGGTTTCCTCACTTCCCGAGGCTTCAGTCGATGTGATTCTTTTTTCAGTAATGGCTTCAACCTTAGGATGCTCTTCGGCTTCCCGAGTCTCTGTCTCTATTTTAGCGATCACTTCACCACTTTTTACTATAGTACCATCACCCTTAATGATTTCAGCTAGAATACCCTGCTGCGGGGCGGGTAGCTCCAGAACTACTTTGTCCGTTTCAACATCAATTAGATTTTCACCGCGATTGACCAGATCACCTTGCTGCTTGTGCCAGGAAATCAAAGTGGCTTCAGCAACCGATTCAGACAATTGAGGTACTTTGACTTCGATTAACATAATCTGCTTTCCTTTTTAAATTTTATCCCGAAATGCCGCCTCAACCAATTCCCTCTGTTGGAATCGATCCAGCTCCAGATAACCAACAGCAGGCGATGCTGATGAAGAACGTAAAGCGTAGCTGAGAATCTGATCAGGTCGCTTATGCCTAAGGATGTAATGTTGAATACGGTGCCAAGCTCCCTGGTTGCCTGGTTCCTCCTGGCACCAGATGATTTCCTTGGCATTGTGGTAACGATCTATTTCTACTTGAAAATCTTCGTGTGGGAAGGGATAGAGCTGTTCGAGCCGAATGATGGCCATGTCTGTAATGCCTTGCTTGCGGCGATAGGCGAGTAATTCATAATATATCTTGCCACTGCAGCCAATGATCCGTCTTACCCTATCAGTATTGAGAGGCTCTATTTCGGGAATGACGGCTTGGAATTGAACATTAGCCAGATCTTCTAATGAAGATACTGATTCTTTATGTCGAAGCAAGCTTTTGGGCATCATAATGATCAATGGCTTGCGAATGGGACGGATCATCTGACGCCGCAACAAATGAAAGATCTGGGCGGGTGTGGAAGGAACGCATACCTGGATATTATATTCCGCGCATAACTGCAAGAACCGTTCTAGCCGGGCCGACGAATGTTCAGGCCCTTGCCCCTCATACCCATGCGGCAGCATCATGACTAATCCGCATAAACGTCCCCATTTAGCTTCGCCCGAGGTGATAAATTGGTCAATTACGACTTGTGCGACATTAGCAAAATCACCAAACTGCGCCTCCCAAATAACGAGTGCATCCGGTTGAGCCGTCGCATAGCCATACTCGCAACCTAACACGGCTTCTTCCGAGAGCATTGAATCGATAATCGTGAAATCAGGCTGTTTGGCTGCAATATGACGGAGCGGTACATAAATGCCATCTTCTCTTTGTTCCTGCTCACGGTTCTGATCATGCAATACCGCATGGCGATGGAAAAAGGTGCCGCGCCCGCTATCTTGCCCAGAGAAGCGAATTGGATAACCCTCTTTCAGTAGTGAGGCGTAAGCCAGATTTTCAGCCATTCCCCAATCCAGTGGCAAGTTTCCTTTTCCCATTTCACGTCGATCAGCAATAATTTTTTCAACCCTCGGATGCAATTTAAAGGTCGCTGGAGTATCCGTTAGCCGTTCTGCCAGGAATTTTAGTTTATCAATGGGGACTCCGGTTTTTACCGGTTCATTCCATTTACCTGGTTTAAGGAAAGGCGCCCAATTAGTTGCGTGAGGTGATTTATAATCATAGAGAATGGTTTTATTGGGGTTGTTACCTGCATCCATGGCATCATAATAAGCCTTGACCATAGCTTCTGCCTCAGCCACAGTAATAACACCTGCTGCGACCAGCTTGTCCATGTAAAGCTTGCGTGTTCCAGGATGTTTATTAATGATGTGGTACATGGAGGGCTGTGTGACCATGGGTTCGTCTTGCTCATTGTGACCTTGCCTGCGAAAACACACTAAATCAATGACAACATCCTTGTGAAACTGCATGCGATAATCCAATGCAATTTCTGTCACCATGACAACAGCTTCAGGATCATCGCCATTAACATGGAAAATAGGTGCTTCGATCATTTTTGCCACATCGGTGCAATAAAGGGTGGAGCGGCTGTCACGAGGATCGGAGGTAGTAAAGCCGATCTGGTTGTTAATAATGATATGAACGGTACCGCCTGTACCATAGCCTCGTGTTTGCGACAAGTTTAATGTTTCCATTACCACCCCCTGCCCAGAGAAGGCTGCATCACCATGCAGCAACACAGGAATGACTAACTCTCCATTTTTATCATGTAAACGATGCTGGCGGGCAAGAACTGAGCCTTCCACCACAGGGTTAACAATTTCAAGGTGGGAGGGATTAAACGCAAGGGCAAGATATACAATTCCACCCGGTGTCATCACAGCGGAGGAGAATCCCTGATGATACTTGACATCGCCAGCGGCGAGCGTCTGCATTTTTTTTCCTTCGAATTCCAAAAACAAATCTGAGGGCATTTTACCTAGCGTGTTGACCAGCACATTTAGTCTGCCTCGATGTGCCATGCCGATCACGATTTCTTGTACGCCGACTTCGCCCGCATGTTGTAGCAATTTATCCAGTAAAGGAATCAGGCTTTCGTTTCCTTCACCGGAGAAACGCTTTTGTCCAACATAACGAGTGTGAAGGTATTTTTCCAGACCTTCTGCGGCAGTCAGGCGTTCAAGGATATATCGTTTGTAATCAGCAGTAAGGCTGGGTTGGGAGCGCGGACCCTCTAGGCGATTCTGAATCCAGCGCTTCTGCTTCAAATCAGTAATAAACATATATTCTGTGCCAATGGTGCCGCAGTAAGTTTGCCGCAGTATCTGTAAGATTTCCTTTAATGGCGCATGCTCCTGACCTACCAATGAACCAGTATTAAAAACCGTTTCCATATCGGCTTCAGTCAATTCATAAAAAGCCGGATCGAGCTCTGGTGTATCCGATATTTGCTGATGATTGAGCGGATCGAGACGTGCCAGACGCACACCAAGAAAACGGTACATGTTGATAAGCTGGAGAACAGCTATTTGTTTACGTTCATTAGCCTCAGCCGAGACTAATGGAGGAGTGATTTGTGGTCCACCAAGACGTTTTTCAGATGGAGGAGTTTGTGCGAGCTTTACAAATGATTCGATGATAGGAGTATGGGGAACATCTCGTGCAGTTATCGTCAGGGTCTGTTGCAATGAATCAAAATAACTACGCCATTCAGGAGGTATCGAATCCGGGTTGCTGAGATATTTTTCATAGAGATCCTCGATAAAAGGAGCATTAGTGCCAAATAACATTGAATTCTCAAGGAATTGTCTCATCATGACCAGACTCGTTTTATTTTAAAAGACAGAAGCACATTGGAATAGCGAGTACCTGCACAACATGATTTATTTTATATTGCCGGTCGACCTGTATTCCAACAATGCTAATTTAATTTTATGAGTTTTCTCTTTTGCCCATATACATATAAAATTTATTTCTATAATTTAGGGTCTATTTTACTATTTGTCAACTTCTTTCAATGGTACGTTTCTTTGGGTTACACCGGTGTAGAGCTGACGAGGGCGTCCTATTTTTTGATCGGGATCAGCGATCATTTCATTCCATTGAGCTACCCAGCCCACCGTTCGTGCCATTGCAAAAATTGCAGTAAACATAGAAGTTGGTATGCCTAATGCACGTTGTATGATGCCAGAGTAAAAATCGACATTGGGATAAAGTTTTTTAGTGATGAAATAATCATCCTCCAGAGCAATTCTCTCTAGCTCCAAGGCGAGCTTGAAAAGACGGTTATTATGGAGCCCCATTTCATCTAATACCTCGTGGCAGGTTTCACGCATCAGTTTTGCACGTGGATCAAAATTTTTGTATACCCGATGACCGAAGCCCATCAGGCGGAAAGGATCATTCTTGTCTTTCGCCCGTTTGATATATTCATTGATGCGTGAAGTATCGCCTATTTCTTCCAGCATGTTAAGGCATGCTTCATTTGCGCCCCCATGCGCGGGGCCCCATAAACAGGCGATGCCGGCAGAAATACAGGCAAATGGATTAGCACCACTGGAACCTGCCAGGCGAACTGTAGAAGTTGAGGCGTTTTGTTCATGATCAGCGTGAAGAATTAAAATACGATCTAACGCTTTTACGAAAATCGGATTGGGCTCATAATGTTCAGCTGGTGTGGCAAACATCATGTACAGAAAATTTGCAGCATAGCTTAAATCGTTGCGTGGATAAATGAAAGGTTGACCAATATTGTATTTATAAGCCATGGCCGCAATCGTGGGTAGTTTGGCAATCAGCCGGAAGGCCGATTGCTCACGATGAACCGCATCTGAGATATCCATCGCTTCATGGTAAAAGGCTGACAAGGCACCCACTACCCCCACCATTACTGCCATAGGGTGAGCATCTCTTCGGAATCCACTATAAAATCTGACCAGTTGTTCATGCAGCATGGTATGGCTCTTGATAGCATGAACAAATTGCTTTTTTTGTTCATCATAGGGTAATTCGCCATTCAGTAGCAAATAACAGACTTCCATGAAATCACATTGTGTAGCTAACTGTTCAATAGGGTAGCCACGATAGAGGAGTATCCCCTTATCCCCATCGATAAATGTGATAGCAGATTTGGTGCTAGCTGTAGAAAGAAAACCAGGGTCATAAGTAAACATACCACTCTTGGCATAGAGGGTATGGATATCAATCGTCTCCGGACCCATTGTACTTGATATAATCGGTAGCTCAACCGGTTCTCTATTCTCGCCAAGCAGCAAGGTTGCTTTACGTTGTTCGGACATATCTATCTCCATGGTTTGAGGATGGATCTACACGCTTTAGTTTATTATAACTGGCAGCGTAAGTTTGCTTAACTTTGTTGAAGAAGCTTTAGCAATGACTTCAAGTTTTCGCTTGCTGCTTCCTTTTTTGAAGAAATTATATCCCACAGATCATTATCAGGGAGTAAGAGCAATGTTTCAAACGTTTTTAACTGCGTTTCATCTAATTGCGCATAGTGTTTATCCAAGAAGCGCTGCAATACAATATCCAGCTCTAGTAAGCCGCGCCGACAACGCCAATAAAGGCGTTCTCGCTGTTTCATACTGTTCTCTTTACCAATATATTTTTAATTTTACCAATTGCACTGGTTGGATTTAATCCTTTTGGACAGACATCTACACAATTCATGATTTCATGGCAGCGAAACAGGCGATAGGGATCTTCCAGATAATCCAATCGTTCAGCAGTAGCTTGATCACGGCTGTCAGCCAGAAAACGGTAGGCTTGCAGCAGGCCGGCAGGGCCGACAAATTTATCTGGATTCCACCAGAACGAGGGACATGCTGTTGAACAGCAAGCACACAGGATACATTCATAAAGCCCATCCAATTCAGCCCTTTCTTCCGGTGATTGCAATCGCTCGGTCTCTGGGGGAGGATCATTATTGATCAAATAAGGCTTGATCGAGTGATATTGCTTAAAAAATTGTGTCATATCCACAATTAAATCACGAATAATTGGTAGACCAGGCAGAGGGCGGATTTCTACCGGTTCTTTCAGGCTGACTAAGGGAGTGATACAAGCTAATCCATTTCGGCCATTAATGTTCATTGCATCTGAGCCACATACACCTTCCCGGCAGGAGCGACGCAAGCTAAGACTGTCATCCTGAGATTTAATTCGAATCAAGGCGTCCAGCAGCATTTTGTCAGTTGGCTCTAACTCAATATCGTAATCCTGCATATAAGGTTTCTCATCCTTGTCAGGATTATAGCGGCTAATTGAGAATCGCATGATTGAAGCTCCTCCGTTTCTTAACAGTTAATATTCACCGATAAAGATTGTAGGGCAGGGTGATGGCATCGATGCAGTTTAAAAGATTGATCTATTCAGAATGAAATCTTAATCATCAAGTCTGTTAATCTTCTGGGAGATAAAGGTCTTGATCGCATCCACATCTTTATCCATGACCTCAAAACGTTGAGGTAGGTCCTCCAGATTTTTAAATCCTGCAGACCGTGCAGGCTCAAATCCCACAGCTTCTTTGATACTTTCGGCAAACTTTGTGGGTAGCGCAGTTTCCAGGCAAATAAGCGGAATGCCTGGTTCGCGATATTCAAGTCCAACTTTTACTCCATCCGCGGTATGGGTGTCAATCAAAACCTTGTATTCATGATAGAGTTGGCGAATCGTATCAATGCGTGCGGCGTGATGACTGGTGCCGGAAACAAAGCCAAACTCTTTCGTCTTGACCCATAACGCAGTCCCAAATAGATCAAAGGCATTTCCTTTATCAATGGATTGCCATAATTCCTTAACCCGCATAGCATTGCGGTCTGTCAGATCAAAAATAAATCTTTCAAAATTGGAAGCTTTGGAGATATCCATCGAGGGGCTGCTTGTGTGATGTGTTTCAGTAGTAGTGCGCGGCCGATACAGTCCAGTACGAAAAAACTCGTCCAATACGTCATTTTCGTTAGTGGCTAGAATGAGTTGTTTGATTGGCAGCCCCATCATGCGCGCAACATGACCCGCGAAGATATTTCCAAAATTTCCCGATGGCACAGAAAATGATACTTGCTCATCATTAGAATGAGTAACTGCAAAATACCCTTTGAAATAGTAAACGATCTGCGCAGCTATGCGCGCCCAGTTGATCGAATTGACCGTGCCGATATGGTGTTTTTCTTTGAATGTATGATCATTACTGACTGCTTTGACAATATCCTGGCAGTCGTCAAAGACACCGCGAATAGCAATATTGAAAATATTGTCATCTTGTAAGGAAAACATTTGTGCGGTTTGGAAACGGCTCATTTTGCCAAGTGGCGAAAGCATGAATACACGGATACCACGTTTGCCGCGCATGGCATACTCAGCACTTGAACCGGTATCACCTGAAGTGGCTCCGAGTATATTCAGTTCAGCATTTGTCTTGACCAATGTATATTCAAACAAATTTCCCAATAACTGCATGGCGATATCCTTGAATGCCAAGGTTGGCCCATTTGACAAACACAAAATGTGCAACCCAGGTTCAAGGGTTTTAACCGGTGTAATGTCTGTGCTGCCAAATGCTTCCGCTGTGTAAGTGCGCGCTATCAAGCTGCGCAAATCATTAGCAGGAATATCATCCATGAAACGAGAAAGTACTTCAAATGCAAGCGCTTGATAATCAAGATGACGCCATGCTTCAAGTTCAGGTGGACTGATCTTTGGATAAACTTCAGGTACAGCGAGCCCACCGTCTGGAGCAAGGCCGCTCAGCAGTATTTCAGTAAAAGTTCTTGGCGACATACCGCCGCGAGTTGAGATATAACGCATAATATTCTGATTGAAATAATAAGGGAGGAGAAGAAATAAGCGACTATCCTGGACTGATTTTGAAAAAATGCATCAATTCGACTCAAATTAAATCATGCTTATTTGTTTAATTCTTCCAAACGGATTCGTACTATCTTTCCTGCCATAGTAGGTAACTTCTCAATTTTATCTAATGCTGCAATGATGTTCTTTTCTACCGTTGTATGAGTGAGCATGATGATATTGACTTTATCCTCTTCCTCAGCGTGCTCTTTCTGCACCATAGCGTTGATCGAAATATCTGAATCAGCCAGGATACGTGTAATATCGGCAAGAACACCGGGTTGATCCATCACCTGTAATCGAAGATAGTAAGCGGTTTCAACCTCTTCCATCGGCACGATCGGAATATTTGATAATAATTCTGGGAGAAATGCGAGATAAGGCACGCGATGTTCCGGATCGGCAGTAAGCAAACGTGCTACATCGATCAAGTCGGCTATCACCGAGCTGGCTGTAGGTTCTGCGCCTGCCCCTGCCCCATAGTAAAGCGTCGGTCCGACGGCGTCACCTTTCACGACTACCGCATTCATCACGCCTTCCACATTGGCGATCAATCTTTTAATAGGGATGAGGGTAGGATGCACACGTAATTCAATACCCTTTGTTACACGTTTGGTAATCCCGAGTAGCTTGATGCGGTAACCGAGCTCTTCAGCATAGCGGATATCGTCATTACTGAGTTTGGTGATGCCTTCGATATAGGCCTTGTCAAATCTGACTGGGATACCAAAAGCGATCGCTGCCATGATGGTTATTTTATGGGCAGCGTCGATTCCTTCTATATCGTAAGTAGGGTCAGCTTCAGCGTAGCCAAGTTTTTGTGCGTGGGCCAACACTGTACCGAATGCAAGCCCTTTCTCACGCATCTCCGACAAAATAAAATTACTGGTGCCATTGATAATACCAGCAATCCATTCTATTCGATTGGCGGCTAGTCCCTCGCGCAATGCTTTAATAATGGGTATCCCGCCTGCAACTGCAGCCTCAAAGGCAACAATGACGCCTTTTTGCTGAGCGGCTGCAAAAATCTCACTGCCATGAGATGCTAAAAGCGCTTTATTGGCCGTAATCACATGCTTGCCGTTGGCAATAGCTTGTAGTATCAGCTCCTTGGCAATAGTTTGTCCGCCAATCAATTCGATTACGATATCAATATCGGGGCGTGAGACGACTTCGAATGCATCAGCAGTTACTGTCGTGTCGCGATCAGCCAGGCGGCGTGCTTTTTCGATATCACGGTCAGCAATAATACGGATCACAATATTGCGACCGACACGGCGCGCAATTTCTTCCTGGTTACGTTTCAGTACGGCGTAGGTACCGCCGCCAACTGTACCAATTCCTAATAAGCCAACGTTAATGGGTTTCATATTCCAATTCTTAAAATAAGCAAAGCATATTACAAAATAATTAAATTATGGATTTTTCAGAATTTCTGAGAATATTTAATGAGATTTGCTATGGGATTATACGGCGTGAGTACCATGACGTTTACGATAACGTTCCAGAAAATGTGCGATGCGATCGATTGCTTCAGATAGATCATCACTATTGGGTAAAAACACTACACGGAAATGATCTGGATAGAGCCAATTAAAGCCCGTTCCTTGTACTACTAGCACTTTTTCTTCCAGTAACATATCCAGCACAAATTTCTCGTCATCCTGAATAGGATAAATTTTTGGGTCCAGGCGCGGAAACAAATACAACGCGGATTGGGGCCGAAAGCAACTTACACCTGGAATATCGGTCAGAAGTTGCCAGGCAAGATCACGTTGTCGCTTGAGTCTCCCAGTAGGCAACGTAAGATCGTATATGCTTTGATAGCCCCCTAATGCAGTCTGGATACCAAATTGCGCGGGTACGTTTGCACATAGGCGCATAGAAGCCAGCATATTTAAGCCCGCAATATAATCCTGTGCGCGTTGCTTATCACCTGATACTACTATCCAACCAGAGCGAAAACCTGCTGCCCGGTAATTCTTCGACAAACCATTGAATGTCACGAACAAAATGTCATCAGCTAAAGAGGCGATTGAGGTATGTAGAGCTTGATCATAAAGTATTTTGTCATAAATTTCGTCCGCATAAATGATCAAGTGATGCTGACGGGCAATTTCTATGATTTCGAGCAATAAATCGACCGGATACAGCGCCCCTGTTGGATTATTGGGGTTGATGATGACGATCGCGCGCGTACGAGGCGTAATTTTAGCACGAATATCATCCAGATCCGGGAACCAATCAGACTGCTCATCGCAAATATAATGGCGTGCAGTTCCCCCCGCTAACGATACGGCAGCTGTCCACAACGGATAATCAGGCGCAGGAATGAGCACCTCATCGTTGTTTTCCAGCAGCGCCTGCATGGCAAGCATGATCAGTTCAGAAACGCCATTACCAATATAAATATCATCCATTTGCACATTTGGAATATGTTTTTCCTGGGTGTAATGCATGATGGCCTTGCGTGCAGCGAAGAGGCCTTTTGAATCACAATAGCCAGAGGCAGCGGACAGATTCCGGATCACATCCTGTAATATTTCCTCGGGTGCTTCAAAGCCGAATGAAGCAGGGTTGCCGATATTGAGTTTGATAATGTGATGACCTTCTTCTTCCATTTGTCTGGCCCGATCAAGTACGGGTCCCCGAATATCGTAACAGACGTTAGCAAGCTTGCTGGATTTCGTGATGGGCTGCATGGTTAATATGAAAACTACACTGTAGTAGATAGATATTGAAAAAATAAAGAGAATATAATGTTACCTGACCCATATATTTTTGCAAAAAAGTAAAATAAAAAAGTCTCAATTTTTTATTGATAACTACTTGCTGCACAACCGTTCAGCAACACAATAAACTGAAGATAATTTTTAAATATATTCTATTTGATAAAGAACAGACTCTTATCGATAAATAAGCAGGAGGTTTCGCATTGAAGCTACATCTTTCACAGCATGAAGGAATCAATATTTTCTCCGGATACGGAGAAGGCTATGTCACGATTAATCAAGTCCGTTACGAGCATAATTTGATTGTACTGCCAGATCACATTATCGAGAACTGGCAAATTGAAAATATAGAACAGTTGGAAGCAGCTCATTTTGATTGCATACGACCATTTCAACCAGAAATCGTCTTACTCGGAACAGGGGCAACACTGCGTTTTCCTGATCCTAAGTTGATGAAGGTAATGATTTCTTCAGGGATTGGATTAGAAGTGATGGATACACATGCGACTTGTCGAACTTATAATATTTTGTCTACAGAAGGGCGGCGGGTTGCCGCTGCTTTGATAATCTAGTTTAGAAATTGGATCGGAAAGTAAGCGTTTTTTATCTTATATCAGCCGATAGCCTACCCCGGGTTCAGTAAGCAGAAATTCGGGTTGAGCTAGGTTACGCTCTAGCTTTTGCCGCAAGTGCCTCATGTAGATGCGTAGATAACGTGAGTACGACATAAGGATCATAGCATCACGGCTGGAAGAGCCTGAGTGTGTATAATATTAAGGGAAGGTTTCTTCTCGCAGAACGTATAAGTCACCAGCCCGGCTATCAGATTAAAAAAGTTAAATGGACTGCGATGGCGAGAATGCTCGATTTGCGAACTGTTCCTTGAATTTAAGATATTTTTTACTAGACCAAAACAGAATCAACTTCAAATACTCAAATTCACTGATTTTCTTTCAGACTCATTTCTCTATTGGAAAATAATGTCATTCTCACAGAAAATGTTTTGAGATTTTCGTGATTGTATATGAAATGTCACCAAAATCTAAAATCCTAGATAATTTCGTCAGAAGCTAATGGCTAATGATGTGGTGATGAACGTATTAATGTTACTGGTGTGGCCATTATTTGCAATGAAAATATCATCTTTACTCTTTAACGTTCTTGCTTCAATTCTCCATAGTAGAAAATTGGTAATGCTGTAGTCAAAATTAGCAGAGAACCCCCATGTCTTAAATCCGTTAGGAGTATCTGTAGCAATGATCACACCGTGCTTATCTTGATAATATTCTGCTCTAATTGCAACAGCAGTTTTTGTGGTAGGTGTATATCTCAAAATGGTGGTAGGATTGAACCAGATATTCATATTTGACGAGTCTTTGTTTTTTTGCTCAACGCCAATATCAAAACCAATAGTGGTGGAGAGTTTATTATTTAATTTAAAAATTGCATAGAAATTATGGAAATAACGCATTCTCCTATCACTATCAGGCTTGTCACTACCGATAAAAGTGCTGCTATTCAAGGTTACGCTTGGGGAAGACTTATAAGTAATTTGAGTACCGAATGAGGGAAGAGTATTCCCTTCCACTGGCTTAATGTGTTGCCAGCCATTCAGAACTAGCGAGCTTAAAAACCATTTGTCATTCTTAGAAGCGTAGCTGATTTTGGTGCCGGATTCAAAATATGGCGTGTTATCCGCTCCCAGGCTTCTAGTTAAAGTCCAATTGTCTTTCCCTACAGCACTTTCAAAGCCGATATGTGAAGGAAATACGCCAACATCCAGCCACAGGTTCTTTTCACCAGATAATTTTACCCCGGCATTGCCTTCGTACAAATTTCCTAATATGCCGGGTTCAGCTGCATAATTGGTTTTTCATGTAGGTACCTTCTGCCAACGCCAGGTTGGCCCTGAACCTGCTTGCGGCGTAAGAGGCCTTGATAGAAGCCAGATTTACCGAAACTTCATTATTTTTATTGAAACTATAAAGAAATGAAGGCTTGGTGTTATTTATCAGGTTATTGAAATCGTAGCTATAATAGCTTTCGACATAGAGACCAAAGGTGAATGGACCAAGAGTTAAGGTGATAAAGATTCAATCGCGTTAATTATATTTTTGGCGTTAACCTGCGCGAAAGCATTTACGCTCGTCAGCAAACAAGCAGCTAATACAACTTTCACAACTTTTTTCATCTCTACCATTCAGGTTGAGGGGCTTTCCGGGGAAGACATGGAGCTTCTGAAGCGCGTAGTGGACAATGCCAAGAAATATTACGCGAACCCGAAGAGTTATGATGCAGCTTGGCAGGAAGAGGATAACGAAGATGAACAATAAAGCTTATAACCTCGCTTCCTACTCTTTTACAACTGGAGAAGAGATTTTATTAGACGCCAACATTTGGCTCTATCTATTCCCAGCTCCGGGGAATCCACAATATGATTTTGCAAATCAGTATTCCTCAGCCTTTGCAAAACTTATTCAGGCAAAGGCTCGGCTGATACTGGACCCGATTGTTTTGAGCGAGTATTTGAACCGTTATTGTCGTTTAGAATGGGAAGGCAATTTCAGATCCCAATATTCAAAATACAAGAATTTTAGGCGGTCTACGGATTTTCATGCGGTGGCTTCTTCGGCTTATACGTTTGCATCAAAAATTCTAAGCTTTTGCCACATGCACTCGATATCAGCTAATGAACTGGATCTGAATCAGGCTCTAACAGATTTTAAATCCGGGCTGGTTGATTTCAAAGATGCACTTCTCGTAGATCTCTGTAAAAAGCGAAACCTGAAACTGATGACCAACGATGCAGACTTTCAACATGGCGGTATTGAAGTACTGACCACCAATCCCCGATTACTGAGAGCGTGTCCATAAAGCATTCGCTTCGAAAAAAACGTCTTGGCTTGAGGTATGCTGAGTTTTGTGGAATCCAATGTCATCCCTTTGCCGCACCAGATCCATGCCTTAACCAGGGTGATTTCAGGTGATATCCGTTCGTGTTTATTCGTGGTTCAACCAGGAAGCGCTTAATGAGTAGTTGGCGAGACGCCATCCTTAACGAGTTTGTACCCAACGTTAGCAAACTGACTCTGGTCGCAGACCCTGACGGTCTGTTGACCGAGGAGAAACTGGCGTTGGAGCTTCGCGGACGCGGATTCGACCTGATCGAGTTCAATGACCCGATCGAATTTAGATACGCCTATGAGTCCCTATACCGCTCAATCTTGGACCGGGGCGAGCACACCGATCTGGCGGTGATCCTCCATTTGCAGGATACCGAGCTGGAATCCTTGCCTTACGACCTGCTCCAGGCAGGACGCAAGCTCTCCTTCAATCTGGGGGATCTCTTTCCTAATCTGAGCTATTCCGTCATCGAGAAGCTCGACCGGAGCCTGCTCGATGCGCTCTTTGAGGCACAGCGCAAGTCGCCGCTGGATCGTATGGGCGACAACGCTACCAAGGATTTCATTCTCCGCCATGTGTTCGGCATCGCCGCAGAGCTGATCGTTAACGAGGTGGAGCTGCTGCGGGCTTTGCTTCATTTGCATTATGGGAAACTTCAGATTCCGCTCATGCTGGCTCAGCGGTTCGTTCAGGTTCTCAAAAGCCATGATGGATTCAAGGTTTGGCCCTTGGAAGAAATTGTTCCCAATGAGAAGGCATTTTTTGCCTTTCTGCAGGAGCGGTGGCCCCTTTCCTGAATAGCTTGAGAAAGATTAATCAGCTCATAGAAGATTCACCTAACAAATCAGTAGGGCAGCAGATTTGGTTACCGCAAAGCAGTACCCAGCCAGTGCGAACCATGCATGATGGGCGTCAGCCTCAATATGGTCTCAAGTATTTAGGGCCTAATCTCTTGCCGTTCGATCATCATGATATTAAGGTTTACGTCGACAACTTGTTCCTGGAGGGAAAACTCATACCTGTCGAGGCCGCTGGCATCGAGGTGGATGCTGGGTCCTGGGTTCGAAGTGGCATCGCCATGGCCGGTGTGGATGATGAAGAGCTTCGTATCTCCCGCCTGCTTGACTTTGTCGAAAAGGAGCTACCGACAGCAGAAGCGCGTTACTCTGACTGGACCGCCTTTGCGCTAAAATGGGCCGAGCTCTCTTCACTGGTCCACTGCGGCAACAACACCGTGCATCAGAACCGGCTAAGAGGAATCGGTGATACTTTGAATACGATTTTTACCGATTGGCTAGCCGAACACTATTCCAGCCTGATCAACCTGCCGCCAACAAATCCGGCTATGGTGCACCATGTGCCCCGCCGCTTGGCTCGGGATATAGAGGAGTTGAGGGGCAATCGTGTGGGCCTGATCGTGATAGACGGCCTTGCCCTGGATCAGTGGGTGACCATCCGTCAGTTTCTGCAAAAGCAGGATGTTGATTTGGTCGTGCGTGAATCCGCGATTTTTGCTTGGATACCAACGTTGACCACGGTATCGAGACAAGCCATCTTCTCAGGCAAGCTACCATTCTATTTCCCGGTATCTATCAACTCGACCAACAGCGAAGAGAAGCTCTGAAAGCAATTCTGGGAAGATTATGGCTTGTCTCGATTGGATATCGCCTACCAACGCAACCTGGGAGACGGCGATGTGTCCAGTATACTCGACTCTGTAATCCATCCCGGTAAGACCAAAGTGGCGGGTCTCGTTGTGGGCAAGGTCGACAAGATCATGCACGGCATGCAACTCGGCTCGGCTGGGATGCACAATCAGATCAAGCAGTGGTGCCAAGGTGGATTCCTTGCGGCGCTGGTCAGCTACCTGCTGGACTATGGGTATGAGGTCTGGCTGACGTCCGATCACGGTAACATCGAATGCGATGGTAAAGGCCGCCCATCTGAAGGTGTGATTGCCGAAACTCGCGGTGAGCGGGTTCGTGTGTATCCCACGCCGGAGCTCCGTTCTCAGGTCGCAGGAATCTTCCCATTTGCCCATGAGTGGCAGCCGGTCGGATTGCCAGCAGAATATTTTCCCCTGGTGGCTGGTGGCCGCGATGCCTTCGTGAATCCTGCAGAGGCCATGGTAGGTCATGGCGGTATAGCTATTGAAGAAGTCATCGTGCCCCTGGTGAAGTTTGAAAGGAGGATACGGTGATGGACAAAAGGCATGAGAAATTAGGTGTCAAACAGACGATTCAAAAATACTGGATGGATCGTACTGTTCAGATGATGCTAGCCGGGATGTCCGAAAAAGAAATACGAGCGGAATTGGATGAATTTCTGAAAACGCAAAAGCAAAGTGGTGGTACAGGTCAGAGAGGCGAAAAAACCTACGGAATGGCAATCGGTATTTTGGCTTCCTGGTTTGTTCCCGATTCTGATTTAGTTCCATTTCGTGATGAAGCACTAATGTTTGCAAGAAGTTTATCAACTGAGGAGTGGCTTCCGCTTCACTGGATAATAATATCTGCTTCATACCCTTTCTGGTTTAATGTCGCTAAGCAGGTGGGAAGGCTTTTTAATCTTCAAGATCAGATAACCCAGGTTCAAGTGTTTGAGCGCATCAAGGAACAATATGGAGATAGAGAAACCGTTGCTAGAAATGCACGTTATACCGTGCGCTCCTTTGTGGCTTGGGGAATACTTAAGGACGCTGAGAACAAAGGTTGTTATGAGAAATCGGTGCCAATCAGTGTTGCTGATCCTGATCTAGCCATTCTGATGTTTGAGTCCGTACTTCATGCTACCCCAGAAGGCAAGGTGGCACTAGGCTCGTTGTTAAATAACCCAGCATTTTTTCCATTCCAGCTCCCGCTCATAAGCGGGGATTACGTTTCTCAATGCAATGATCGACTAGTATATCGTTTCACAAAAATAGATACATTATGCGGCAAAATCGAAGTTGCGCCATCGGTAGATAACTGGTGCAGCATTCATCTCTGCAATGC
>NZ_FOUB01000056.1 GCF_900114745.1 Nitrosomonas communis
TCTAACTGTGGCTAATGAAAGTTTTTTTCCAGTTTGCAGCCAGGTTAAAGCTCCCAAGCCCGCTGCACGACCACTGGCCAAAGCAGCGGTGAGTAAATAACCACCAGTTGGAGCTTCCCAGTCAAGCATTTCTCCTGCGCAAAACACACCCGACATAGTTTTTAACATTAATTGAGCATCCAGCGATTCAAAACAAACTCCTCCTGCGGTACTAATCGCTTCATCGATCGGTCGGGTAGCAATTAATTTTATCGGCACAGCCTTAATCGCATCAGCCAGCCGTTCTGGATTAGCAAACTCTGTAGCAGACAAATATTCTCGCAACAGTCCTGCTTTTGCTCCCTCAATCCCAATCTGACTACGCAAATGATTAGCCATAGACTTGGAGCCACGCGGCTTTGCTAACTCTTTAACCAAACGGGACATGTTCTTGCCAGGGACAAGATCAAGATAAACAGTCACCGAACCACAAGCATTAATCGTGTCACGTAACGGCGCGGATAAAGCATAAATCAAACTGCCTTCAATACCAGTCACAGTGATCATTAATTCTCCCAATTTTTGATAACTTTTCCCGGTAGCATCCGTAAAAGATAGTATTACCGATTTCAACGGCTGCGCGGCAAAGCGACCACGAAAATACTCACTCCACAGTATATCAAAACCGCAATTGGCAGGCTGTAATGGCGCGATAACTACACTTTGTTTTGCCAATAATGGTACCCATGCTCCGTCGGAGCCTAATTTTGCCCAACTACTCCCGCCTAAGGCTAAAATCACAGCCTCAGCATGAACTAATTTCTCACCGTCTGCCGTTGAAAACTTCAATGCATGATTTGCCCCCCAACCACACCAGCAGTGACGAGTATAGAAAGTTACACCGGCAGATCGCAAACGGCGCAACCAGGCTCTTAATAAAGGAGCAGCTTTCATTTCTAGCGGAAATACGCGTCGTGATGAACCCACAAAAGTTTCAATGCCCAAATCACGAGCCCAGTCCCTTACCATTTGTGGCGTGAAATGATTCAGTAACGATTCTATCTCTGGCTGTCTACTGCCGTAACGCAAAACAAAGTCGTTAAAAGGTTCAGCATGAGTCAGATTCAAACCACCTATTCCTGCCAATAAGAATTTGCGCCCGACTGAAGGCATTGCATCATAAAGGTGAACTTCTAAGCCTGCTTGACTTAAAACTTCCGCAGCCATTAATCCCGCGGGCCCGCCACCGACAATGGCAATTGTAGACATGGTAGTTAAGACATCAAAAATGAATTAAATTGTAAATCATCTTCTATCACTGGGGTGAATTGATGATATTTTTGATAAAACCGATTCCGATTTTGCAAAGATGTCTTAAGCAAGAGGTGCCTTTACCTTGCAAAGGCGCCTCTGTTTTTGCTTTTTGTAACGGTACCTTTACTATCTTTGAACTTTAAGAGTCATTCATCCTTCTTAATAAAGTACCCGTTACATTGGAGTATAACAATTTGACAACTCATTCAATTGTCTACACCTTTATTCAGAATTAAAAAATATTTTTATTTCTTACATTTCCGACCCATAGTGGCAACTAAAGGCGGACTACCGGCGCAAAGATGCGATCAGGCACAAAAGTGCCTAAACGCGGAGATGACTGTTCCACAAGGATTGCACAAATTATGACTCACGGCCATCACGAGCATGTACAGCATGACCACAATCATCCCTCAGATCACAGTGCTGTAGCGATCGATCCCGTCTGTGGTATGTCGGTCAATTCACATACAGCGAAGCATCGCGCTGAGCATGATGAACAAACTTACTATTTCTGCTCTGTCCATTGTCACGACAAATTCGTGGCCGAACCCGATATCTATCTAGTGGGCAAGCCCCCACCAGCCAGGGAATCTACACCCGACGCTATCTATACCTGTCCGATGCATCCGCAAATCCGGCAAACCGGGCCAGGAAATTGTCCGATCTGCGGCATGGCATTGGAGCCGGCAGAGGCGTCGCTCGACAATGCGCCTAATCCGGAACTCATCGATATGACTCATCGCTTCTGGATAGGCCTCATATTAACCACACCGATTTTCATTTTGGAAATGGGCGGCCATCTAATCGGGCTGACACACTTAATATCTACGCAGACTTCCAATTGGGTGCAATTACCATTAGCAACACCCGTCGTCTTGTGGGCAGGATGGCCATTCTTCGTACGCGGCTGGCAATCCATCAAGAATCGCGCACTCAACATGTTCACACTGATCGCGCTGGGTACCGGTGTCGCTTGGCTCTATAGTATCGTCGCAACCATCGCACCTGATCTCTTTCCTGATACTTTCCGAAGCCGTGATGGAGCAGTCGCAGTTTATTTCGAAGCATCGGCAGTCATCACCGTGTTGGTGCTATTGGGTCAGGTGCTGGAATTGCGAGCACGCGAACGCACTTCTGGCGCGATTAAAGCCTTGCTCAACTTGTCGCCAACTACGGCTCGTCGTCTTGGTGATGACGATGCAGAAAAGGAAATCAACCTGGATCAAGTGGTAGTAGGTGATCGCCTGCGGGTCCGTCCCGGCGACCGCATACCCGTCGATGGTAAGGTGATTGAAGGTAGCTCAAACGTTGACGAGTCGATGGTAACCGGTGAATCTATGCCGGTTCGCAAGCAGCCCGGCAACAATGTGATCGGTGGCACCATCAATGGGCAGGGTAGTTTCGTGATGCGCGCTGAGAGAGTTGGCCATGACACGATGCTGGCACAGATCGTTCGTATGGTATCGCAAGCTCAGCGCTCCCGTGCACCCATTCAACGTTTAGCAGACATTGTTGCGAGCTGGTTCGTTCCTGCAGTCATTCTGGTCGCCGTACTCGCCTTTGCCGCCTGGTCGGTCTGGGGGCCGCCGCCAGCCATGGGTTATGCCTTGATCGTAGCTGTCAGCGTGCTCATCATCGCTTGTCCATGTGCATTGGGTTTGGCCACACCGATGTCGATCATGGTCGGCATCGGACGAGGTGCGACCGAAGGGATTCTGATCAAAAATGCCGAAGCATTGGAGCTTATGGAAAAGATCGACACTATCGTGATCGACAAAACTGGCACGCTGACCGAAGGTAGGCCTAAGGTCACGGCAATTCGTACGGTAGGTAATATCAACGAAACTGAACTGCTGCGTCTCGCGGCCAGCCTGGAGCAGGGAAGCGAGCACCCCTTAGCTGCTGCCATCGTTAATGCGGCTAGAGCGCAATCGATCCCGCTTGTGAAGATAACCGATTTCGACTCACCGACCGGCAAGGGTGTGCTTGGTACCGTCGATGATCATCGGATTGTACTTGGCAACGCAAAATTCCTGGCAGAACAAGGTATCGACGCCGGAGTGCTTCAACCAGAAGCTGATATCCTCCGTCAGGACGGGGCGACAGCGATTTTCGTGGCGATTGATGGGATGGCCGCTGGTATAGTTGCCATCGCTGATCCAATAAAGGAATCGACCCCTGCTGCTATCGAAGCCTTGCATGTTGCTGGAATTCGCATCGTTATGCTAACCGGTGACAACCGTACAACAGCTGAGGCTGTTGCCCGTCACCTTGGGATTGACGAGGTCGATGCGGAAGTGCTTCCTGACCAGAAGGCAGCGGTTGTTGCAAGTTTGCGCAAGCACGGACGCGTGGTTGCAATGGCAGGCGATGGCGTCAATGATGCCCCAGCGTTAGCTACTGCCGATGTGGGTATCGCCATGGGCACGGGCACCGATGTCGCGATCGAAAGCGCTGGTATCACCTTGCTACGTGGCGATCTGCTAGGCATCGTCCGGGCGCGACACCTTTCCGAAGCGACCATGCGTAACATTCGCCAGAATCTGTTCTTCGCCTTCTTTTACAATACGGCTGGCATACCGATCGCAACCGGAGTACTTTATCCGTTCCTCGGCATCTTGCTCTCACCGATTCTTGCTGCGGCAGCAATGGCGCTATCTTCTGTCAGCGTGATCAGTAATGCATTGCGCCTACGCGTAGTCAAACTATAGCTATACAGAGCGGCCATGACCCAAAGCGCACCATTATCACAAACGTGTTTGATAGACTGAGCGCCGGGCTGGTGACTTACAGGTTTTGTAAGAAGAAACCCTACTAGCTTAATAGCAGACTCTCTCAAGCTCTTCCAGCCGTAATGTGATGATTTTTATGTCGAACTCACGTTAGCTATTTTCATGGTTGTTGTCTTTAGGGCGGGAGCCGCAAATATTATGCCATTCACACAACCAGGTACGCATTTGCTTTATTTCAGTAGCTTGGGTGAGGATGATGTTCTCGCAAAGTGTTTCAAGTTCATCATGATAAGCGCGTTCAATACACTGGGACCCTTCTATGACTGCTTGCCAGTGGTGCTTAATCATATTTTTCATAAATTCGATTTCGAACTTCGCACCATTGAGGGAGTCGAGCTTTTCCATTTGCTTACTATCACTTTTACTCATTTCAGGCTCGTGCTGGATATCATACCAATCGTTCAGCCAACCTTGCATTAGCTTAATTTCCTGCTGCTGGCTGGTTGCTATGCTATTGCACAATGATTTCAGTTCATCTTGGATCTCTTTTTGAATACACATCTGAGCCATATGTACCGCCATGGCATGATGGTCAATCATCCCTTCCATAAAACGGATTTCAAATTTTGCCGTAGCCTCTTTGGGTGCAGGCGAGTTTGCCATAGACTGTCCTGACAAAATTAGCGCCAGTACCATGAAAAACAAAAAAGACATTATCTTACCTTTTATGAGATAGTTCATTTTATGCTCCTTGAAAAAAAGTTTTCTAAAGATTCCTAAGTCTGGCTTAGCAACCTGCTAAGCCGCCGGATACGAGTGTAGAATTACATACTTTACCTACGAGCCATTCTCCAGCAAGAATTTGTACAATGCCGGTAAGCCTCAGTAGGTAACTGTTACGCTTAACCATCAGCGTATATAAGAAATGAGCATTTAGCTCTACCCAGCCATTTCTCTACAACTTTTGGCACATTCACGGCAAGTTCTGGCACACTCCTCCATGCCGAGCTTTTCACAACTACTGGCACAGGCTTCGCAGATTTCAGCGCAGACTCGACAGAGCTGATGGCTGAAAGGTGAACGTATCAGCATGAAATTGGTTGAGGTCTGGCAGATTTCAGCACAACTCATCATCAGGCGGAAATGATCGGGTGCAACATGATCGCCCCCTGTTTCCAAACAGTGGTTCATCGCTTCATGTAAGCACATTTGATAACATTGATTACAGGCTTCTACACATGCTTTCATTTTGGGATCAGTTAAATGAGCCATCGTAATACCTCCTTCAGATTAGTTAGGAATTTCGTTAACGCTCCAAGAAGAAAAAAGCAGAAACGACTTGCCATTTTAGAGTTGATACTCAGGAAGTTCTGTACGGAGGCACACAAATGAAGTGGAAAGAAATTTAGGGATGATTATTGTTTACAATGTGTTTTTAATTGTGCTAGCTGTCAATAGTAGATGCTGGAGTTTTAATTACACATAACTGATAAGAATAGATTCTGATCTATTTATTTCTGAATCCAAGCTATGTTACGACTGCAATGAAAATACCTGCTGGCATTTTGCTATCACCATTTCGCGCAACACGGCTTCTTCTGCATTAAAGACAGCAACTGCCTACGGATCAAATTGACTTCCGCTCATGCGTTCAATTTCAGTCTTGGCAACATCATAAGAGGCACCCTTGCGGTAAGCACGATCAGAGGTGATCGCATCTAGGGTATCGATGACCATAAACAGGCGTGCGCCCAAGGGAATTTGATTGCTACTTAGACCTCTTGGATAACCTGTCCCGTCATAGTGTTCCTCGTGACAGAGAATAATATTGGCTGCTTCTACCATGCCGGGTATTTGTGAAATCAGTTGATAACCTTTTTCGGGATGGGTTCGTAACTCACCCCATTCCGATTCGGTCAAAGGGCCCGGCTTCAGTAAGATGGCATCAGGCACACCAATTTTGCCGATGTCATGTAATAGCGCTCCCCAGTAAATCTGTTGCAATACAGCTGGATCTGCAGTAAAACGACGCGCCAGCACCAAGGTATGGCAAGCGACGCGCTTGGAATGCAAACCCGTCTCATGTTCCCGCAGATCCAGCGCTTTCACCAACGTTTCTGCCAACAGGTTAAACATATCTTCCTGTCTGGCACAAGCATCTCTGGTTTTGAGCAGACAATGTTCAGAGCAATAGATTTTACCCAGAGCCCTATAGGGTTGGTGTGCAATCAATTTGCCACATGCTGGCAAAATACTTCCGTGTGTTTTTTTATCCTGTCAGGTCGATCATGGTTTAACATATGCATTCTCTCCAGAAAGAATCAGCATTTCATTCAACTTCAATTCTGTTTTTAGCGATAAAGCATAACTTTCCTCAGCTGCAGAATAATCAGTGGAATAAAGCCAACTGCGATCCAACCAATACATTGATCTAAGGTAAGCGGCTCAATCTGGAACAATGCTTGAAATATCGGTACGTGGTGTATCGCCAACAGCAGGGCGAAGCTTACTGCTACCACCAGAAACAGGCGTATATTGGAGAACAAGCCTAGCTGCCAAATGGTACGTTGTTCACTGCGTGCCGCAAATGCGCGTAACAATTCAGCGGTTATCAGCGTAGTAAAAGCAGCATCACGAGCTTGCTCAAGACCGTTGTTGGCATAGTAGAGCTCATAGGCAAACACAGCGAGTGTGACGCCAGCAATCAACAAACCAGTGAACAGGATTAACTTGATGAAATCCGGATTAAATAATTCTTCTTGCGAACGTCTCGGTGGGCGGTTCATCACGTCACGCTCAATCGGATCAGTCGCGAGCGCGAGCGCCGGAAAACCGTCTGTCACCAAGTTGATCCAGAGGAGATGCAATGCCAGCAGCGGCAGCGGCCAACCCATAAGGATCGCGACCAACATCACGATCAGTTCACCGGTATTGCCGCTCAGCAAATAAGCCAATGTTTTGGCAATATTGTCGTAAATACCGCGTCCTTCTTCTACTGCAGCCACGATGGAAGCGAAGTTATCATCGGTGACAATAATATCTGCTGCTTCTTTGGTCACTTCAGTACCAGTAATGCCCATGGCAATACCGATGGAAGCCTCCTTGATCGCTGGTGCATCATTGACACCATCTCCGGTCATGGCCACCACTGTTCCACGAGCTTTCCAGGCACGTACAATGCGCAGCTTGTGCTCGGCAGTCACGCGTGCATAAACCGAAACCTGCGCTACCCGTTCCTTCAGCGCTTTGTCATCCAATCGATCGAGCTCGGTTCCTACGAGAATTTCGTCGCCCTTACCCAGAATACCTAATTCTTTACCTATTGCGCAGGCAGTATCGGGATGGTCACCCGTGATCATTACCGTTTTGATACCAGCGCGCTTGCACTTGACCACAGCCTCCTTGGCCTCGACGCGAGGCGGGTCCTGTAAGCCTACCAGCCCCAGAAAGATAAGATCTTTTTCGATTTCGGTATCGTTCATAACCCTACCCGGTTCCAAACTAAAGTCATCCAGTGGGCGCTCAGCGACAGCCAGCACGCGCAAGGCGTCATTGGCTAATGAGGTGTTAGCCTGAAGCAGCCGGGTGCGAGCATCTTCGGTTAAGGGTCTTACTCCTTCAGCTGTACGGATCAATGTACAACGAGCAAGAATTACTTCAGGCGCTCCTTTCACATATGCCCATGGGGAGTTTCCCTGTCTACGAATAACAGTCATACGTTTGCGATCAGAGTCAAAAGGCACAGTCGCCAGTCGTGGCATTTCAGTTTCGATAGTTTCACGCGTAATGTCACCTTTTGCTGCCGCCGCCAGCAGTGCGCCTTCGGTGGGATCGCCCACTACGGCAAGCCGATCTTCTTTTATGGTTAGCTCAGCATCATTGCAAGCAACCGAGGCTCGCAGTAAGGCTAGCAGTTCAGGATTTTCCGATGGCCAACTTTCCTTATTTCCGACAAAGAATGTGCCTTCGGTGGCATATCCCCCGCCAGTAATGCGATACAAACTTTCTGAAGTAACCAACTTGCGTGCGGTCATTTCACCCATTGTCAAGGTACCCGTCTTGTCGGTACAGATCACCTCGGCACAACCCAGCGTTTCGACAGCAGCCATGTGTCGTACCAATGCATTACGTAACACCATGCGCTGTACGCCCAAGGCCAGTGCAACCGTTACCACCGCCGGCAACCCTTCGGGAATGGCGGCTACCGCAAGACTCACTGCACTCAAGAAAAGCTCAAAGGCAGGAATCCCCCGCAGCAATAATCCAAAAATGAAAATCAATGCCACAATACCTAAACAGGCCCACAACAAAAGACGCGCCACCCGGTCGAGTCGCCGTTGCAACGGCGTTTCTCCTCTTTCGGCGCTCTTCAGCAGTTTAGCAATATGGCCAAGTTGCGTCTCCATGCCGGTATTCACCACCAAAGCGCGCCCAGAACCACCTGTTACACTGGTACCAAGAAAAACCATATTCTTTTGCTCAGCCAGTGGCGTTTCTGCCGGCAGACTGTCAGTGAACTTGTCTACCACTTGCGATTCACCGGTGAGCGGGGCTTCGTTGGTACGCAACACAGAGGCTTGAACCAGACGGGCATCTGCCGCAACCAGATCCCCGCCCTCGAGCAGCAAAATATCGCCTGGTACAATTTCGGTCGCAGCCACGACTACGCTATGACCATTGCGTACCACGCGGCAGTGCGGTGCGGCCAGACGGGCCAAGGCAGCAGCTGCTTTCCCGGCACGAAACTCCTGAGCGAAACCGATGATCGCATTTAGAATTACGATAGCAATAATAGCAAGGCCATCGACAATTTCACCCAGCACTGCTGAAATACCTGCAGCCCCGATCAATACCCAAATAACGAGGCTTTTGAACTGACTTATAAGAATAGCTAAAGCTGAAAAACGCTTACCTTTCTGCAGCTTATTAGGTCCATACTGACTTAGTCTGTTTTTTACCTTATCATCAGTTAGCCCTTGCTCTACATCGGTTGCAAGATGATGCGTAAGTTCAGCGATTGATTCGTTATGCCAGGCTTTCATAGCATTCATAGTGAAATTTCTCCTTGCATTTTGTGTCAGTTGGTGCAGGATTAATAGACATAACGGCATTGACCCCCCTATTGATGAAAGTCAGAGCATCCTGTCCATCCCTCACCCCTACCTCCTCCCAAAAGGAGAGTGGAACTTATGATTTGTCGCTGTGCGGCTTTTACCCTAAACATTCTCCTCAGCGAGGTCTTCGTGGCACATTGGTTTACAGGCATGATATAATGCAACGCTGCCGAGTAATGTACGATAACAAGTCATCTCCCCCACCGGATGGAATCCGGCATCAGCCATAAAACCCGGTAATAGACCCAGAATGTTGTCATGCACCTCTTCAAACCAGCGCACCAACCAAGAGATCAACCACATAAGCGAATCATGCGGCTTGCCGAAATCTGCCACATACAGCTCGCCGCCGGGCTTGAGCACGCGGAATGCTTCTCTGAGCATTTGCTGTTTATCTTGCCTTGTTAGATGATGCAGCACCAGACTGGCAAATACCCGATCGAAGCTTTGGTCTGAATAGGGCAGGCAAGTCGCACTACCCTGTTGCAGGACGATAGTCTCCCCCGCCTGCTCGGTCTTCCTGCGCGCGATGTCCAACACTTGGGGATCTACGTCGAGTCCGTATACTGTAGCGTTTGGGTGGGTTTGTTTGATCATCAGGGTGAGCGTACCGGTCCCACAGCCGATGTCCAACACGTCCTGGCCGGGCTGAATATGTGCTTGCGCAATCAACGCGGTCTTTAATGCTTCTTCAGGAAAGAAGAGCCGCATCATCGGATCGTACCAACGCGTCAACCAGTGAAAATGAAACGCCGGTATATAACGGGATTGTTTCTTCATGACGATAAACCTCTCTCAATCAGTATGATTTTCCGATGTAATGCTGTATTTATTTTTTTCTGCCAGAAACTTGATATCCTTGTGCCAACGCCAAATCACATAGATGGCCGGGATCACGAACAAGGTCAGCAGCATGGCTGTGGCAACGCCTCCAATCTGAGGTGCGGCTACCCGCTTCAATACGTCGGCGCCAGCACCTGTCGCCCACATGACAGGCAGTAGGCCGATAATATCAACCAGGGCGATCATTGCCATTGGCCGAATGCGCTCCAGCGCCCCCTTGTGGACAGTTTCAATAAGATCTTTAAGCGTTTGCAATCCACCCGCTGCGAGGCGACTCTTGCAGGCTTCATCGAGATAGACAATCATCACAGAGGTAGTCTCCGCCGCCGTGCCAATCACCGTTAGTATCCCCACCCATACCGCAATACTCATGTAATAGCCCAAGAGGGACATCAGCCACACGCTGCCAACCAGGCAAAAGGGTACCCCCAGCATGACTATTAGTGTCTTGGAGACAGAACCAAAAGTGAAGTAATACAGCACAAAAATAATGGTAATGGTGAGCGGAACGGTTAGCTTAAGTCGTTCTTTCACACGCTGCATATACTCATACTGTCCCGACCAGCCTAAGGTATAACCAGGTGGCAATTTGATTTTATCCTGCACCAGCTGCTTCAAATCCTCTACAAAGCCACCCACATCGCGCCCAGCCATATCCACGTAAACATAGCCTGCTAACATGGCGTCTTCGTCGCGAATCATGGCAGGTCCGCTGACCATACGTAAATCCACCAATTGCCCCAGTGGGACCTGTGCGCCGTTAGAGGCACTGACCGTTATCCGCCGCAGTTTGTCTAGGTCGTCACGCTGCTCACGCAAGTAACGCAGGTTGAGCGGATAGCGTTCGCGCCCCTCGATGGTGGTAGTGATGTTTTCCCCGCCAATGGCCGATTCAATAACGCGACCGATGTCCATAATAGTGAAGCCGTAGCGAGCGATCTCATCCCGTTTGATGGTGAAATCCAGAAAATAGCCGCCCGAAACTCTCTCGGCGTAAACGCTGCGGGTACCCGGCACCTCCTTGGCGATCATCTCAATCTCTTTGCCTATCGTTTCGATGGTCTTCAAATCTGGCCCGAATATTTTGATCCCCACCGGCGTGCGCACGCCGGTGGAGAGCATATCGAGGCGTGCCTTGATAGGCATGGTCCAGGCATTGGTCACACCCGGCAATTGCAAGGCTTGGTCCATTTCGGCAAGCAGATCTTCATAGCTCAGTCCTTGGCGCCATTGCGCCTTGGGTTTCAGTTCCACCACCACTTCCATCATGCTAAAGGGTGCCGGATCAGTGGAGGTGTCGGCACGCCCAGCCTTACCGAACACGTGCTCTACCTCGGGAAAGGATTTCAGCTTCTGATCCATTTGCTGCAGCAGCTTACTCGCCTCTGTCACTGAAATCCCTGGCAAGGTGACCGGCATGTAGAGAATCGTCCCTTCGTACAGCGGCGGCATAAACTCCTTGCCCAGCCGCTGAAAGATAGGAATTACGCTCAGCGAGATCACTATCGTTACAAGCACCACAGCAACCCGGTGGCGCAGTACCAGAGCCAATGTCGGGGCGTATAAACGCTGCAATAGGCGCGTGACGGGATGCCTTTGCTCGGGAAATATTCTTCCCCGGATCAATCCCGGCAAACACGCCGGAACCAAAGTGATGGTTAATGCCGCACAAACAGCGATACCCAAACTATTAGTCCAGGCAAGCGGCTTGAAAAGCCGGCCCTCTTGCGCTTCCAGAGCAAAAACCGGAATAAAGGAAATAGCGATCACCAATACCGCCGCGAAAGTTGCTGGCCCCACTTCCTTAGCCGAATCGATGATTATCTGCGTTCGGTCACCTACCCGTCCGTTTTGCTCCCATTCTTCCAGCCGCTTGTGGGCGTTATCCACCATGATGATGGCAGCATCCACCATGTCACCAATAGCGATGATTATGCCGCCGATACTCATGATATTCATGCCGACATCAAAAAAATACATCGGAATAAACGCAATCAGAATCGAGAGCGGCAGGGTAATGATCGGAATGAGCGCAGAACGGATATGCAGCAGAAAAACAATGATGAGCACGCCGGTAATGATTAATTCTTCCGCCAGGTTTTCGCTGATCGTGGCAATGGACTCTTCGATCAACTCACTGCGGTCGTAGGTGGTCACGATCTTCATACCCTTGGGCAGGGAGGATTCAATTTCCTTTAACTTGGCTTTAACCCGAGCTATTACCTCAGGAACATCCTCGCCATAACGCATGATAACGATGCCACCCACGGCATCGCCCTGGCCATTCAGTTCTGCGATACCACGCCGCATATCTGGGCCTAAGCTAACTGCAGCTACGTCGCGTAATAGAATGGGGGTGCCGTTGGCATCCGTGCCGATGGCGATTTTCTCGATATCGTCCTTGGACTTGATGTAGCCGCGCCCGCGGATCATGTACTCGAGACCGGAAAACTCCACTACCCGGCCGCCCACGTCTTGATTGCTGAGACGCACTTTGTCGATGATCTCATCCAGATTCAGCTTGTAAGCCAGCACCTTGGTGGAATCAAGATTGATCTGGTACTGGCGCACAAAACCGCCGATACTCGCCACTTCCGCCACTCCATCGACGGCACGCAGCCAATAGCGCAGATACCAGTCCTGGAACGAGCGCAATGAAGCGAGATCCTGTTGGCCGCTTTCGTCCACTAAAGCGTATTGAAACACCCAGCCCACCGCCGTGGCATCCGGCCCTAGCTGCGGCGTTACGCCTTCCGGCAATCTGCCGGTTAACTGGTTCATATATTCCAGTACACGGGATCGCGCCCAGTAAATGTCGGTGCCATCCTTAAACAACACATAAACATAGGAAAAACCGAAATCGGAAAAACCACGCACGACCGTCACATTGGGGGCGGACAACAGGGCAGTGACAATGGGATAGGTGATCTGATCTTCCACCAGATCCGGAGAACGCCCAGGCCATGTCGTGTAGACGATAACCTGGGTATCGGACAAATCCGGCAAGGCATCAACGGGGATATTCTTCATGGACCACAGGCCGCCAGCGGCCAGACCGAACACCAGCAGAAACACGATGAATGGGTTCTTGGCGCAATATTCGATTAGTTTTTCGACCATGATTGTTATCTCAGTGTTTCATGCCCGGCATGGCGCCAATCGCCGCTTTCAATTGGCTTTCGGAGTCGATCAGGAAATTGGCCGAAGTGACGACATGCTCACCTTGCTGGATACCATCCAGGATTTCCACCCAATCGCCGCTGCGTTGCCCGATTTTGACCTCACGCCATTCGAGCCGACCACCACCCTGGTGGATAAAAATGATCTGTCGCTCCCCCGACTCCAGTACTGCATTTCTGGGTACGACAAGCCGGACTCCCAACGGAACTTTAAGTTCCAGATTGGCATACATGCCCGGTTTAAGACGTTCACCGGGATTGTCGAGTTCGAAACGCACCTTGCCGGTGCGCGTTTGGGGATCAATGGTAGGATAAATAAAGGTGAGACGCGCCTGAAGCTTCACATCGGGCACATAGGATAATGTTACGGTAGCGATCTGCCCAATCTCTACCAGTGGCATTTCATACTCGTAGATGTCACCGATAATCCAGATGCGGGACAGATCAGCGATGGTATACAGCTCATCGCCAGGCTTGGTATACAATCCAACCACGGCTGTCTTGTTGATCACGGTACCCGTTTGGGGTGCGTGGATCGGCAAAGTGAGCAATACTTCGCCCGTCTGTTCCAGATCGCGAATATGCCAGGGTTCAATGTCCCACAGCAACAATCTGCGGCGCGATGATTCCAGCAAAGCTCGCGCACCTGTCGCGACTTCTGGAAATTCGCTTTTCCCCAACGTGCGGCTACTGCTGAGAGCGATCAGGTATTCCTCCTGGGTAGCCACCAATTCAGGACTATATAACGCGAATAGCTTTTGCCCTTTCTTGACATGTTCGCCGGTAAAATTAACAAACAGCTGATCGACCCAACCCTCGAGCTTGATGGTGACGCGGGATAGCAGCCTTTCATCCACTTCCACCCGGCCTACGGTACGGATGGTATGATCCACGGGCTGCCGTACTGCCGGTTCGAACGTGACACCGATGGTTTGCAGCCGTTCCAGCGGAATAAGCGTGGTGTTCAGAGATTCCGCAGCACTTCCAGCGTGCGGCTTGTGAGCATGACGCGAATTGCCTTCTCCCATCTTCTCATGATTTATCGGTTCAGTTTTTTCTGTTTTCCCGTTCACGGCAAGCGGGAATAATTCCCCGAGCGCCGGGTGATCAGAACGGATGAATAAAAAAGCTGCTATAGCAGCCATTACCACGACAGCAATGATTGATCCATAGCGTAGCCGTGGTGTCATGGTGTTATTCCAATGATCCCTTCCAGCCTGGCCAAAGCTTTTTTATGCTCGACCATTTCGCTGTGAAACTCCAGTTCATTCTCCTGTAGAGTAAGCAGAGCGTTCAGCAGTGTCAGGAAATCCACTTTACCCACAGCATAACTGGCCTGAGCCGAAACCAACGTCAAGCGTGATTGAGGAATGATAGCGTCCCTCAACAACTTGATGAGTTTCTCGGCACGCTCGGTTTGCGCCACGTTATCTTTGATCCTGGCCAGTAATTCTTGCCGTAGCGCCTGAAGATCCTGAAATACTGCCTCACGGCTGGCTACCGCTTCATTCACGCCCTCCCGCTGTTTGGTGGCGTAATAAAGTGGAACCTTCACATTCAGCATCACCTGATAACCATCCGTTTTCATGACCGTATCGCGTATTCCCAGAGCATTGACTTCAAAGTCCGGATAGTACTCCCGCTTGGCCAAGGTAATCGCCTCTTGGCTTTGTTCCACAGTTTTCTGCCGGCCTTGCAGTAAAGGAGAAGCTTGGTCAAGCATGGCATTGAGATCGATCAGCGAATAGCGCATGGGCGTAAACTGTATTTCTTCTGGTGCGCTGATTGGATCGCTGGGGAGTCTGTTCAGAATTCGGTTGATGTCCGCATGGAGAGATTGGCGACGCTGTTCCAGGGTAGCCAGGCGAGCCAGCAAGCGTGAAATTTCGGTCTGCGCCCGCAAAACATCTTGTTGAGCGGCTTGACCGACTGAATAGCGAGCATTGGCAGTTTGTTCAAATTCCTGAAGCAGCAGCTTAGTTTGCTGCAAAATACGAATAGAATCATGAACGAAGTGCAGGTCATAAAATACTTCCTTCAATCTGGCGATCACTGCCAATTGTGTCGCAAGATAATCTTGTTCAATGCGGTCTGACTGACGTGCAGCGATCTCGCCTCTAAGACCTAATTTGCCGGGAAACGGGATCTCCTGGCTTAAACCGTACATGACTTCATTTTGCGGCCCAATGTTCCGATGACCTACCGTCACTTTCGGGTCGGGCAAGGTTTTCACTTGCGGAATGACGGCCTTGGAGGATTCCCAACGTTGCAGACTGGCGCGAATATCCGGATTATTAGCCAGGGCCTCCTTGACCAGATCGTCCAGTCTGTTTGGCGTTTCACCAGCAAAAGCCAAATTACAGCTTAACGCCGCTACCATAAACAATACAATCCACTGATGATGAGCAAGGAATTTGGCAAAACCCAAAGCAATCCTCCTGTTTTGTTATATAGTTTTCTGCTTGATACTGGCAAACCTAAAAGATTAAGCCATCATTTATCAGACAGTATTCTTTATTTGTTCATTTTCTGCATCTATAAAAAGCTTACCGATCAGTTTCTCAGCTTAATTGTGCGCCTAATCGAAATTTCCTTAACCACTGCATAAACCGCTGGAAAAATAATCAGCGTTAGCACAGTGGCTGAGACCATGCCGCCCACCATCGGAGCAGCAATGCGCCGTGTTACCTCTGAGCCGGTACCCGTACTCAGCATGACCGGCAGCAAGCCCACGATGCTGCCGGCAATGGTCATCATGACGGCACGTATCCGCCTTACCGCACCTTCTGACACAGCAACATAAAGATCTTCCACAGTGACTTTTTCACCAGCTGCCTGGCGTTTTGCCTGCATGGCAATGAATGCCTGATCAAGGAAGGACAGCATTATCATGCCAGTTTCGGCTGCAATACCCACTAGGCCGATGAAACCCACTGCAACCGCGATACTCATGTTATAGCCCAGCCAGTACATCAACCAGATACCTCCGACTACGGAAAAAGGCACCGACAGCATCACGATCAATGTCTCGGTCAGACGATTGAAGTTTAAATAGATCAGCACAAATACGATTAACAGCGTAAGCGGCACCACTATTTTTAATTTCTCGGTGGCACGCTGCATATATTCAAACTGGCCGCTCCAGGTAGCGTAATATCCTGGTGGAAATTGCACTTGCTCCCGGACTGCTTGCTGCGCATCTACGATATAGCTGCCAATGTCACGATCGCGTATATCGACAAAAATGTAAGCGGACAGCAAAGCATTCTCAGTACGGATGCTCGGTGGCCCTTTGACAAGTTTGATTCTAGCAAGCTGTCCCAGTGGGATCATTGCTCCACCCATAGTAGGTACCAGCACCTGTGTCGCAATCGCTTGCGGGTCGCTGCGCAGTTCACGAGGGTAACGCACGATGACTCCATAGCGCTCGCGCCCTTCTACTGTCGTGGTAATCGTTTCGCCCCCCAGTGCGCTCGTAATGACTTCCAACAGATCACCGACAGCCAAGCCATACCGCGCAAGCGCCATACGGTCGGGTTCAATATCGAGGTAATAACCGCCAGTGGTTCGCTCCGCATAGGCACTGGTGGTGCCAGGCACTGTTTTCACGGCCATTTCGATCTGCTTGCCGAGTTTTTCTATTTCATCCAGATCATTGCCGAATACCTTAATCCCGACCGGTGTACGGATGCCGGTTGCCAGCATGTCAGTTCTGTTTTTGATCGGCATCGTCCAGGCATTACTCACACCCGGTATTTGCAGTGCTTGATCCATCTCGGCAATCAACTTGTCTATGGTCATCTCAGGACGCCACTCACTTTCCGGTTTCAAGTTGATAATGGTCTCGAACATTTCCAGTGGCGCCGGGTCGGTCGCGGTATTGGCACGTCCAGCTTTACCGAACACCGATGATACTTCCGGAAAGCTTTTAATGATTTTGTTCTGAGTTTGCATGAGTTCCGCCGCTTTGGTAACAGAAATAGCCGGCAGCGTCACCGGCATATAAAGCAGCGTGCCTTCATTCAACGGTGGCATGAATTCGCTTCCCAATCTGACAGCTGGATAAATAGTCAATCCTAATAAGACAATAGCCGCAGCGAGTATGCTTTTCTTCCATTTAATCACCCAGGTGACGACAGGCTGGTAAATCCGGATCAAGAGCCGCCCCAGCGGATTATCCTGCTCGCGCGGAATGCGGCCTCGAATCAGCAACAGCATCAGCGCTGGCACCAGGGTGATGGAAAGTAGTGCAGCGCCTGCCATGGCAAATGTCTTGGTAAAAGCGAGGGGTTGAAACATGCGTCCTTCCTGCGCCTCGAGCGTGAATATCGGCAGAAACGATACCGTAATAATCAGCAAGCTGAAAAATAGAGCCGGCCCGACTTCCTGACATGCGGTAATAATGGCATCCCTACGCGCCGCTACGGGAACAAGCGGATCAAGGCGCGCAAGATGTTTATGCGCGTTCTCAACCATGACAATGGCGGCGTCGGTCATCTCGGCAATGGCAAGTGCGATGCCAGCCAGACTCATGATGTTGGAATTGATGCCAAGGTGGAACATGACAATAAAAGCGATGAGCACACCGATCGGCAGCATGATGATCGCCACCAGCGCACTGCGCACATGCATAAGAAAAACGGCACAGACCAGCGCCACGATAATCACCTGCTCGATCAATACTTCGCTCAGTGTCGCGATGGCATGCTGAATCAATTCGGAGCGGTCATACACAGATTGAATGGTTACGCCTTCCGGTAAACCCGGTTTAAGCTCATCGATTTTCGCTTCGATATCGCGGATGACATTGAGCGCATTCTCGCCATAGCGCGCAATAGCGATCCCTGAAACGGCTTCGCCTTCACCATTGAGTTCGGTGATCCCGCGGCGCTCATTGGGGGCCAGCTCAACACGGGCGACATTACGCAATAGTACCGGCATACCCTCATGCGCTTTCACGACCAGATTCTCCAGGTCGCTGATGCTGCGTAAGTATCCTTTGCCACGCACCATGTACTCGGTTTCAGTAAGCTCGATCACACGCCCGCCCACATCGCGGTTACTCTGAGCCACTACATCGATCACTGTTCTGAGTGAAATACCATAGGCTTGTAAACGCCGTGGATCGACCGTGATCTGATAAGTTTTCTCGAACCCTCCGACGCTGGCTACTTCCGACACCCCCTCCGCCGCGACTAATTGATAGCGCAAAAACCAGTCTTGGATGCTGCGCAGCTCATCCAGCGTTCGGTCTTTCGCAGTAACGACATATTGGTAAACCCAGCCTACCCCCGTCGCGTCAGGACCAAGCGCTGGTCTTACACTTGCAGGTAATTTGTTAGCTGCAAAATTCAGGTATTCCAACACGCGGGAGCGCGCCCAATAGATATCAGTGCCATCTTCAAAAATGACGTAGATAAACGACACCCCAAAGGCCGACAAGCCACGCACTACTTTCGATTTGGGCACGCTCAGCATGGCCGTAGTCAATGGATAAGTAACCTGATCTTCAACCACCTGGGGTGCCTGGCCGGGATATTCGGTATAGATGATGACCTGGACATCGGATAGATCAGGAATCGCGTCGATCGGTGTTTTCCATACTGCAAACACCCCCCAGGCAACGATAGAGAATGTTGCCAGCAATACCAGAAAAACATGACGCACCGACCATTCGATTATTTTGCTAACCATCTCAGTGCTCTCCGTGCTCTCTGACGGCGGCGCTGGTATCGAGTAGATGAATATGTACAATGATATACTCCCCAGCTGATTTTTCGGTAATTTCGAATGCAACCTTCTGGCCAGGCTTCAGTGTACGAAGTATTGCCGGATCAGCAACCTGGAAATCCATCATCATGGACGGCCAATTGAGACTGGCGATCGGACCATGCGAAAGCGCGACCGTTGCGTGAGCAAAATCAATCGCTTCAATGGTGCCTTCACCACGATGCGTTGCTGGCCGCGCTCTTTCAATCAATGTGCTGGATTGGGTGCGTGATTCTTCATTCGATACCGAAGGGTGGCTTCCATGGCCAAAACCACTTATGGCTGCCTTGAGATTGCTTTCCGCATCAATCAGGAAATTTGCCTTGACCACCACGGCCTCCCCTGCTTCAAGCCCTCCCAATACCTCAGCATAGCCATCGGCATGCATGCCAAGTTTTACCGTGCGCGGCTCAAACCGTCCTTCACCAAGCTCCACCAGCACCAGCTGCCGTGTGCCGGTATCGAGTACTGCTGAGTCAGGGACAGTCAGCACTTTATCCTTACTATGAAAAGTAGCAAACTCCACGCGCGCGTACATATCAGGTTTAAGCAGTCCATCAGCATTGGGCAGTTCAATGCGCACGATAGCGGTGCGTGTTTCTGGTGTTACTTCAGGATAGATGAAAGCCACCTTGCCATTGAATAACTTGTCCGGGTAGGCATCGACCCTGATGGTAGCCATCTGACCAGGACGGATCATACGGAGATCCTGTTCAAACACATCAGCCAATACCCATACGCTTGATAGATCGGCAATCTGATAAAGCACCTCTCCAGGTTCAAAGCGCTTGCCTTCAATGGACGGTTTTTCCAGCACGACACCATTTGCTTTGGAGCGCAGCGTGAGGTATTGCCTGATTTCGCCTTCTTGCTGCAGGCGCTGCAATTCAATCTCCGATATGTCTAAATTGCGCAACCGCTGCAATGCGCTCTCGATCAGGTTTTGCATATCAGCTCGCGCATGGGGACTACCCTCAGCAACTAAATGCATGCCTCTCCTTGCAATAAGATATTCGTGTTGTGCTGTAATCAGAACAGGACTATAAACATCCATTAATGCATCACCTTTTTTGACTGCTTGGCCTGTGGTATTCACGTAGAGTCGTTGAATCCAGCCCTCGAATTTGGTCACCAACGTGTACAATTTGCGCTCATCTGGCTGGATGGTCGCCACAGCCCTGGCGGTATGGATCATCTCTCGCAACATGGCAGTTTCAGTTCGAACCCCCAGTTTTTGTATTTTCTCAGTAGTAATTTTCACCCCTGTCCTATCTGCTGGGGGTTCTTCGCCTTCATAAACAGGAATATAGTCCATCCCCATCGGGTCTTTCTTAGGCACTGGCGACGTATCCGATAGACCCATCGGGTTGCGGTAATAAAGAATCTTGCCCTTCGGAGTGGTCACCTCAGTTGACTCGACCACAGGCTTAACAGACTGAGTACTTCCCCACCAATACCCTACAACGAGTGACAGTATGGCCAGTACAACAATTAAGATGACTTTAGCGAGTACTCTCATAGCGAACTCCATCAATGGTGGTGTGTACCAATTCATCAGGGGTTTTGCCAGTAAGCAGATCGATTTCTGCGAGCGCTTTGTTGTAGTTGGCTATCGCTGTCACCAGGCTGATTTCGTAATTGAATACCGTTATTTGGTTATCAAGCAGCGTGAGAAAATCGACCCGGTTAACCTTATATGCCTCCAGTGCAGACTCAACCGTCAATTTGGCTTGTGGCAAAATAGTCGTTTGATACAACCGAGCCGATTTGAGATTTTGTTCAGCCGTCGCGACCTGTTGACGTAGTCTTGCCGCAATCTCGTTACTTTGCGCCTGATACAGATCCAATGCCTGATAGTGCAGTGCTTGCGATTCGGCAATGCGTGGTTCGATTTTATTGGTACGCCATACCGGCAGGTTAATCGCGACAGTCAGGCTGACCATATCAGGGCGCGATGAGTTATCCAGCATCCTATCCCGCTGACCATACGAGAGGCGCACATCAACATCGGGGTAATATCCCAAATTGGCCAGATCTACTGCCTTTTTATTGCGTGCGGCCAGGCTTTGCAGTGCCAGTAATTGCGGCCGCTGTGCCATGGCGCTCTCACGCAATGATTCCAAATTCAAGGAAACTTCGTGCAGAGACAACGGTGCGGGCATGAGCGCCGCAGCATGAGTGATACGACCCAGCGTGCGTATGAGCTCAGCTTCAATCACTGGCCGTTCGCGTGCCAGCCTGAGCAGCTCATCCTCCATTCTGGATACCTGCGTCTGGGCCTTGAATGCATCGGCCTGAGCTCCCAATCCCACTGTATAGTGATCTACAGCCAAGTGGGTAAAATCTTCCAGAATCAACTTATTTTTCTTGACCAGCTCAGTCATCTCGAGGGTAAGCCTTAAGTCGAAATAAGCAATCTTGAGATCACGCACTACTCGATTGACAGTTTCCTGGTAGCCGTAATCGACCGCTTCCGCGTCCTTGCTCGCGACTTCCTTGCGTAAACCACGTTTTCCTGGAAAGGGGAAACGCTGGGAGAGGCCAATCATTTTCATGGTCATATCCTCGCGATTAAATGGCGAAGATGCCAAAGGCGCATTGATCACTCCCGCTTCCAGCATGGGATCATCCAGTGCTTCTGCGGGTGATATTCTCTGCTGAGCTGCTTCACGTTCCCGCAGCGAAGCTTGGATTTCCGGATTGTTCTGCAAAGTTTCGGTGATAAGGGTTGCCAGCGGCGTAACCTGCTTGCCATCGGCTGCGGGTTTGTCGTGCTGAAATATCGCTGGATGAGCATGGTTTGAAACATCTGCCCGCACATCGAGCGGAATCACCCCCCCTAAAACCCATACTGCGATCATTCCATTTCTGATTATGGAAAAAACATTTCCAGCACTGTCTAGCGATGAGGCAATCATTTTGCTCTCCCTAACGTATCAATGTGTCACTGATATATGACGTATATGGACTCCTCCGTTTTGCGTGAAATTTTTTTGATCTGGCATGGCTGAAACACTTGCACTCGTATATCCGGCCTGTAACGGGAGCTTTC
>NZ_FOUB01000062.1 GCF_900114745.1 Nitrosomonas communis
AGCGCCAGAAAAATAGCGTTTTGCGCCACACCCAAACGTTTTGCCCGCTCGTACTGATAAGCATCAGGATAATCGCGAATATCCTGCCGCAACACCTCAAGATCAATCTTGCGTTGGCGAAACCCTTGAGGTTTACGATGGATGTTCTTAACCCAACGCGTCACGCTCGCCACGCCAACATCAAACCGGGCCGCCACCTCGGCTATCGTAAGTCCTTTTTTCTCTCTGACAGACAGGACTTTACGGCGGAAATCCAGTGAATAGGCCATCTTTAAATTATAATCAAAATTATCTGGTTGTGCTATATTGAACCAAAATGGG
This sequence comes from Nitrosomonas communis, assembly GCF_900114745.1. Classification (GTDB taxonomy): domain Bacteria; phylum Pseudomonadota; class Gammaproteobacteria; order Burkholderiales; family Nitrosomonadaceae; genus Nitrosomonas; species Nitrosomonas communis_A. The sequence continues at coordinate 322 of NZ_FOUB01000062.1, forward strand.
CCCAGGCCAAAGCTATCAGAAAAAGGGAAGGTTGTTCCATTGAGCAGCTCTTTGCCGCTTATGAAATTTAAATCATTTTATATAGGATCGGCTATATCATTATTATGTATCCAAGTCGGAGAGCCGGTTTGGCGCGGCAGGCAAAAGCTTTGCTCGTTTGCCTGCGCCAGAGATCGAGGCGGCAGTCATTGCGCAGATCCGGACAGTGCTCACCAGTCCTGAAGCGGTGACAGCCGTGGTGCGCCAGATTCAGCGCAATGGTGCTGAGATTGACGAGGCTGCCACGGTGATGGCCATGGGGCGGCTCAACGACGTTTGGGACCAGCTGTTTCCGGTCGAGCGCCATCGCATCACCAATCTGATGATCGAACGCATCGATCTCGTCCACACAGGTGAGATGCAGGGTATCAGAGTAAAGTGGCGTGAACTCGGCTGGAATGCCTTGCTCGGCGAATTTGCGCCAAAGGGGATCGGTGCCGAACTACTGGAGGTCGAGAACCCATGAGTCAATTCCCCAATGATGCTTTTGAAACTTTTGTGCCTTTGACATAGCGTCGCCGAGGTGGACAGCGCATTACCGATGAGCATAACGCCCACAACGTGACTTTGCTCGAAGGTCTCGCCCGGGCTTTTTACTGACAGCATTTGATCGATACCGGCGCGATGAAGAGCGGCTCGGCCATTGCCCGGGCAGAAAAGCTGCATCATTTAGTAGTCAACGAGTTGCTACGGTTGACTTTGCTTGCCCCAGACATCATCGATGTGTTGATGGCTGGGCGCCAGCCACGCCGCATGAACCTGATCTGGTTTCAACGTAATCCCTTGTCCACAGAATGGGAAGCCCAGCGGCAGATGGTGAAACGCTTTGAGGAGGAGGTATGAGCAGGAATCATCGTGGGCGCATCGACGGTAGTCTGGTCATCTCCCAACTGCCTGCTCCGGCAGGCGGCGTCCAGATGGAGACGTTTATACCGTGGATGTTGGTAAAACGGGGCTGCAAGAAACAAATCATCACGCCACTGGATGCGCCACAGCAACTCTTGGAGGAGGCTACTCGGCAGCAGGAATTGCGAGCGGTTGTCCAGGATTCTGCGCTGATGCGTGCGCTCGGGTTGGCGCACCACTGGCAACGCCTGTTGGACGAGCAGCGGGCGGCATCGGTGGTCGAGATTGCCAAGGCCGAGGGCATGGACGTGACGCAGGTGCGCCGGGTGATGCGGCTAACACTCCTGGCCCCGGATGTCATCGAACAGCTGGTGGGCTCGTCCTACGCTGTGCTGGAGCAGGTGATGCGCCACCCCTGGCTCAGCAGTTGGGTAGAGCAATCTAGAGTTCTGTCACTTGCAATTGAATGTTGCTGACCAAGTCGCTGGCCAGGATTGGTTAAATTAGATGTAAATATTTGGATTTAATCTGGCATGTTCAAAAATAGAACTGTTTAAGCACTGTCAGTTTGTATTATTGAAATAACTGCTTCGCGCCAAAATCAGCCAGTCAATTTTTTTCAATAAATTTCCTATAATCTGGCCTCACAAGTTGATAAACAGCATAGTCAAGATCTCCAGAACTGTATAGGATGATATGCAGTTAGCAAACCTGACTTTTGAAATTGCTTAATTATTTATTATGTTTGAGAATGCCATGACAACACCGATGGAACGAGAATTAGAGCTGAGGATAGACTTCGAAGCGAATCTATTTAAGGCTGCGATAGCGATTTATCCTAATGATCCATATGCGTACAACTACATGGGGCTCTGCTGGCACGAGCATCAGCGATATTCGGAAGCACTGGAGCTTTACAATAAGGCAATTCAGCTTGATCCCCAATTCGCTCATGCTCTCTGTGCTCAGGCGAGCCTTCTGGCCACGTGTCCGGACGCGAAGTATCGGGATGGCGCTTTAGCTGTCAAAGATGCGACGACTGCGCTGAGAATTGCTCAGGAGAGAAACCAGCTGCAAAGTGACTGGAAGCATCGGATGTATCTACAAACTCTCGCTGCCGCTCAGCTGAAGCAGGTGATTTTCAAATGGCTGTTTCGATACAGCGTGAAGCATTAAAATTTAGTATAACCAGGTCCTCGCTCAGCAGTCACTGCTCGATTAGCAGAATATGAGTTGCGTCAACCCAACCGTGAGCCTGCAGGCTTGGTTAGTCATGGAACCAATCGTCAATCTGATGCATAACGTCGCAATGTACTGGAGCATAAACTGCCGCTGTTGCCGGATGATTGCAGACGTTAAATGTAAAAGTTTGGATTTAATTTGACATATCCAAAAGTGGAATTATATAAGTGCCGACGATTGACACTATAAAAATGATCACTTCTAATAAAACCCACCAGTCTACAACTATTCGTCAATCATGAACGTTTATCTCGAAATCGACAAATCCCTTAATGAAAGTTTAAGGATTTGGCGCTATATGGGCCTAGCCAAGTTGATCTCGCTATTTGAAACAAAAGCGCTTTGGCTTGTACGTGCGGATACATTCAAAGATAAGCATGAGGGCCGCTTTCCTGATGAGATGCGAGCATCGATGGAAAGCGCGTATAAAAACTTCCCGAAGAATAATCCTTCTCCAGTAAAAGATTATAACGATTTCCAAGATTACTTGATCAAAAAACACCTTTATTAGCTGTTGGCACCAAAACATTAATGAAAACATGGCGATGTGGGAAATCTACGGACGTGATACAAACGCAGTAGCTATTCAAACTACCATAAGCCGCATAAAGGAAAGTATCGACTCATCCGGGCTTAGAGGTCATTCTCTTCTTCTTAAGCCCGTAGATTACATAAGGTCAGAAGATGTGAAGGGAGTGCTGCGCTACGAAGAGTGTTTCTTCATAAAGCGCCCGCATTTTGTGTTCGAGTAAGAAGTTCGAATTTCACTTGATACATACTCTCGTGTAAACCCCACCAAGGACACGCCTTACGGTTTTGAATTATCTTGCTCCATCAATAAACTCGTGGAGTCGATCTATGTTCATCCTGATAGCGCAGAATGGTTTGTGCATGTCGTAAATAAATAAGGTAATCCCCCGGCATAGCCGGGGGATTACCTTATTTATTTAGCAGATATCATGAAAAACAAAAATCATAATTAAGCTTCAAACCAACAAGCTATAGATTTACCGCTTTAACCAATGCATTATTCCTGCCACGGATACATCAACAAAGGAATCATGTTCCGCTTTTAAACGTTCGAAGGTACGCCTGTGCATGCCTTTAGGTTTACAGCCTTCCCCATTCAGAAAACCGATCTTCCATTTTAGCCTGTCCCGTATTTTGTTGACTCGCCGAGCAGCTCGGTCATAGTCAGCTTCCCGCTGACAAGCATAGGCTAACTTGTAACAGTGTCGGCATGCAAAAATTCTACCACCATACAGGATAGCAACACGCCGCCCGCAATTCTGAACAGGGCATAAAAACCATGCCCTGGCACCACCATATGTGCACGGTGTCCAAGTCAAATAGACTGGGTAGCGCTCATCCTGCCATGCTTGCTCATTCTTTCTGTGCCGGTAATTGAGAATTACCCGGTCTTGTTCCGTTAGCACTTTTAGGGATGCGAAGGTTTCGCCGCTGCGCCACCATTTTATAGTTAAGGTGAGCCCCGGTTTAAGTAGCCCATCACGCTGCCAGCGTCGTATGTCTAGTCTGCGGTAATTATCTGTCGTGTCTTTCTTATCGTAATGCCAACATCGTCCGCTACTTTGCCCACCCATATTTTCTCCCATTATTTTGTCGAAATCATCAAGAAGATTTAGCTGATGATTTTATTTCGGATTTTCCATGATTATTTCTATTAACCGAAACTGGCTGGTAGTAAGTATTTTTATCATTTTGACAATTTTCTCAATTGAGCCATAAAAAACCGGAGAAACCTATGAAACCTATTGGGCTAGACAGCCAGCCACTTCTCCGCTGGATTGCCAGAGTAGACGGAATATACATATTATCGGCTATGTAGTGCATATGCCGTAGAAGAAATCGTTGGGCTGGGAGGCATTAGGCAAAAGCTAGCTGCGCACTTTCATGCCAATTGTAAGGCATTATTTTTATCTACAGATAACCCGTTGCTTGAGCAATGCTTCAATACGTGCAGGTCAAGATTGGTAGTTTTATCTCATCAGATAATATTAGTAAGCCGCTGATATGATCGCCTTCTTGGCAAAATTGCCGCTGCTACCGAACGAGCGTGAAGCTAAGATTATCCGCCATGTCTTTCAGCGTTTTGTTGAACTCGGTTCCAGCACCATGCTAGTCAAGGGATTGAAGTTGGATGGGGTGATATCGAAGTCCTGGACCACACAAAATGGCAAAGTCCGTGAGGGTAAGCTTATTGATAAAAGTTTAATTTACAAAGTGCTTAACAACCGAACTTACCTAGGTGAATTGCGACACAAGGAGCAGTCGTATCAGGCTGAACATTCATCATCCGAGCATGAAATGTGGGATAAAGTGCATGCCATCCTTGCCACCAATGGTCCCGTTCGCAGCAACGATACACGAGCAAAGTTGCCATATCTGCTTAAAAGTATTGTGTTTGGCAGTAACGGCCGAGCCTTATCACACCATGGCACACGGCTAAGAAAAATGGCCGCTGCTACAGCTCTTACATTTCGCAACGGGATGCCAAGAAGCACGCTGGTGCATCTAAATTTCCGCGCCTGACTGCCATAGGATTGGAATCTGCAGTGCTCTATCAGCTGCGTGCGATTTTGCGTGCGCCAGAATTGGTAGGGGAGGTGCTACCTCAGGCAATCAAGCTAGATTCCGCTTTGGATGAGGCTAGAGTGACCGTGGCGATGACCCGACTCGATGCAATTTGGGATCAACTGTTTCCGTCGGAGCAGGCGCGTATCGTAAAGCTTCTGGTTGAAAAAGTAATCGTATCACCCAACGATCTTGAGGTACGGCTGCGTGCCAATGGCATTGAGCGGTTGGTGCTGGAGATGAATCTGAAGTCAATCGAGCAGAAAGAGGAGGCACTGGCATGAGCGATATCCAAATCAACAAAACAGGCGAGCCGGATATTATCCAGGCAAGCGACGGCAAACTGACCCTGTCTGTACCGATTCAAATCAAACGCCGCAGTGGGCGTAAGCTGGTCACGTTGCCGAACGGCGAAACTGAAAAGGCTCGGCCTTGGAACACGGTGGCAACACCGCTGCGGTTGGCGTTAGCTAGAAGGCACCGCTGGCTTGCTATGTTGGAATCGGGTGAGGCCAAATCCCTGAGAGAGATAGCTACTCGAGAGAGCGTTGACAGGAGCTACGTCAGTCGCATGGTCAATTTGACTACGCTCGCGCCAGATATTGTGGCTGCAATTCTGGATGATAAACTGCCAAATCACATTACGCTGTTTGATCTGGCGGTAGATCCATCGTTGTTGTGGGAAGAGCAGCTGGAGCAGGTCAAGAAGGTGCTATCTCCATAAATTTGAAAAGCATCTTGAATAAATGATCAGTAAAGGGAGTGCTTCATATTGGTATTGAATACTGGTCACAAGTGTGGTGAATCCCTCAAAAAGATCATCGCCGCCATACTGGTTTTAGCGCTATTACACAAATTCTTGACCATCTTGACTTGTCCTCATGAGCGTCGCCATGTTCACCTCCGTAGACCTTTGATCTTATTAGGACAGGTCTGAATCAGGCCCATCTTTTCAAGGTATTTCTTGAATGTGCAGGCGTTCTCCCTGGGCGTCTTGTGCGTGAAGGGTAAAAAATAGGCTAAACATATTTTTTGTCAGCGTAGCTACAAAAACAATTTCCCTCTCATCCACTTGAAGGTTTAAGTGATACCTTGCCAGATAATTTAACCTCTTGATTCTCGACAGAAGATAAAGTTAATAATATTTGAATAACATATAAAAAGAAAATTTGCTCCTTGCTAGCTCCATAGCGAGGCAACCAGCTTACATAAGCTGTTGTTGGCGGTGTGCCTCCTCATGAGGGATAAGGATTAAATGTATGCAATCGTGTTATTGCCGCCCAATTCTTCATCCCTTAATATTGCTCACGTCATAGAGCTTAGCTGATCTGATCTGTTGTTTTTGATATTTCTTAATCAAGAAGTACTCAAGAGAATAGATTCCGATTCAACTGTTTTTTATTATTTCTAGAGTCCATTTTAAATTATGAGCATAAATAATAATGTCATACTACTCATATTGACACTTTTTCTTCTATTGACTCATAGTTTTGCTTTAGCAGATCCGCCAAAGCCACCTCTTATCATATTAACCCAAGATCGCACCAAGATATCCATTGCTTGGTCCCCAGTTGCAAATGCCCATGGGTATCAGTTATTTTATGCGCCTTTTCCATTTACCGGCCCAGAAAGTATTAAAAGTGTTGACATGAGTAATGCCACCTCTGGCTCAATTGAGTTATGGGATGCTGCTGCTTTCATTGTTGCGGTAAAAGCACATAATGATGTCGGTAGTAGCGATTACTCCAATATTGAATTATTTATTCTTTCTAAAGCACCGTTACTTGACCCTGATGCATCACCGGTGACCGGTAATTGGTACAAGCCGCCTGTAGCAATCACCTGGCAATGGCAGCTGTTAAAAGGTGCAAAAAGAGATACTATGAAAGAAACAACCGATGAAACCAATGAAATCGATATAAATTATCCAGTTCAACTTTATGATATTGATCTATTTGATTCTTCCCCATCTTTGATTAATACACTCAAAGCTTCTGGCAAGAAGGTTATCTGTTATTTCTCGGCAGGTAGTTATGAAGATTTTAGAGCAGATAAGGATAAATTCAAGCCTGAGGAATTGGGTCATCCTTTGATCGATTGGCCAGATGAGCGATGGCTTGATATTCGCTCACACAATGTAGCGGAGATCATGATCTCACGGCTAAATTTAGCTCTGCTAAAAGGCTGTGATGGCGTGGAACCCGATAATGTGGATGCCTATGCTAATAATTCCGGCTTTGATTTAAGCGCCAGGGATCAACTGGCATTTAATAAATTTATTGCTAATGAAGCCCATAAAAGAGGGTTGTCAGTTGCGCTTAAAAATAATTTGGAACAAATTACTGATTTAATCGATTATTTTGACTTTAGTATTAATGAGCAATGTCATGAGTTCAATGAGTGTGATTCGCTGACCCACTTTATTACTAATGGCAAGCCTGTGTTAAATGCAGAATATCAGCAAAGTTATATGGACAGCCCTGCTGCGCGGCAGGCACTTTGTGATATTTCTAAGGGGGCGCAATTTAGTACCTTGATTCTGCCAATAGATTTAGATGATAGTCGGCGATTTAGCTGTTTTGAAAATAAATGATCAGTGTTCCCTTAAACGTAATAGAGCGCGCTACTGAATTCCCCCGGTATACAAGATTCTATTTCTTGAAAGGATAGAGCGATAAAAAACAAGTAAGATATTCACTGCAGATTCGTAAGCGGGCTGTCTGATTGCTGTATAAATACCAACGGAAGCATAAGCAATAATGGGCGACACTGGAATTGATAGCGTCCAAGATAGGTAGTATCGCGGAGACGTTGCGCAAGTGGGTTCGGCAATCAGAGACTGATCAGGGCATCTGAGCAGGCATGTCAACCTCGGATCGTGAGCGAATCAAGCCACTGGAACGTTAGAATCATGAGCTGAAGCAAGCAAATGCGATATTGCACAAGGCATCAGCCTATTTTGAGAAAGAACGCTCGACCGCCGACCGAGGTGATAGCGATATTGGTTGATCAACATCAGGAGCAGTACGGGGTCGAGCCGGTCTGCTGGCAAATTCAGATTGCCCCGTCGAGTTATTATGAGTATAAAGCACGAGAACGAGATCCTGACCAATTTACCGATCGCGCTAAACGGGATAAAGCGCTTGAGCGGGATATACAGCGCATATGGGAAAGCAATTTCAAGGTTTATGGCGCCAACAAAGTATGGCGGCAATTAATACGTGAAGGTATCCGGGTTGCCCGTTGTACGTACGCACGACTGATGAAGAGGCTTGGAATACAAGGCGTCAGTCGCGGTAAAAAATGTTGGACGACGATTGCAGATGGCTTGCTTGATCGGCCAACAGGCAAGGTTAACCGGTAATTTGTAGCGACGCGCCCTAATTGTATTGTCGGCTGGCGGGTCAGCCGATCATTACATATAGACTGGGTGCGGCATAGCATTGTGAAAGGCACGGTGGGTGCGGCGAAAAAACCAGTGAGTTAATCCATCACAGCAATCATTCCAGTCAATATCGGCCAATTCGCTATACGGTACGTATAGCAGAAACCAATATGGATGTTTCTGTTAGCAGTGTTGGTGATTCTTTGACATTGCGCTGGTCGGAACGATTAACGGATGATACAAGACAGAAGTCATCCGGCATCGCGGCCCCTGGCTCAATATTGATGAAGTGGAATTTGCCACTTTGGAATGGGTCGACTGGTTCAACAAACGCCGATTATTGGAGACGCTTAAAAATATTTCACTGACTGAATTTGAAATGGCATATTATCACTAATTAAAGGAAGCCAGAGGATGAAGCTTGACTCAAACCAAAAAGCATCCGGTAAAACCGGAGCTTTGATTACCCCTCTCAGTCATCATCTTTCCTTTTTCATTATGGTTAACTATGAACCAAAATCCATACCTATCTCCTAGTCAATCAGGTTAGTTGCCTAAGCTGGGCTAATAAGACATAGTCATAATCTTATAATTAACTTGTCATAAATGTATGCCTTTGCATTATTGATATGTCATCTTATTTCTCGTAGCATAGTCACAAATAAAGCTGGTTTATTAATTAATTAAATGAATGTATCTATTTGTTTTATAACATTTTTAATCCACTTTATTTTAACTGATCTATTCGGCAAGCACGGTTTAAAGAAACCGACGATTCTTTAGGGCTGCCTCACTATTAAGGTCTTAGTATAAATTTAGCTGGGCTGTCAAAGCACTGTTTTGCTGGGTGGAGACATTGTTGAGAAACAGGATGTAATTTTTCTTTTTAAGATTCTTTGATCTTATGAATTCCACTCATTAAAAGGAGACAATCATGAGTGCTAGTAATGAACAGCAAAAAGAATATGATGCACAAGGATATGATCAAAAAGGATATGATCGCCCAGGGTATGACGAAAAAGGATATGATCGTCCAGGGTATGATCGACCAGGGTATGACCGTCCAGGGTATGATAGAGAAGGATATGATCGGCCAGGGTATGATAGAGAAGGATATGATCGCGAGGGATATGACCGAAAAGGATACGATCGAGAAGGATATGATCGGCAAGGAAAAGATTGTCAAGGAAATGATCGCCAGGGAAATGATAGTCATAAAGATGGTGGGTCTGGCAGTAAAGACCATGGTGGAAAAGAGCATGGCGATAAAGACCAAGGTGGCAAAGGCCATGGTGATAAAGATCATGGTGATAAAGACCAAAGTGGTAAAAACTATGGTGATAAAGACCAAAACGATAATAGCCAAAATGGTAATAGCCAAGGCGATAATAGCCAAAACGGTAATAACCAAGGCGATAAAGATCATGGTGGAAAAGACCATGGTGATAAAGACCATGGCAGTAAATCTAAACATGTCGATGCACGTCCAGGCGACGCTTGCCGTGGTGAAGACGGTGCCGAAAATTTTGTCTTCCATGATAAGGGACACTGGAATATTGACAACTATAATGGGCAGGAAGGCGATATGCTCGATTTCACTGAGTATGGTTTAACTCGTGAAGAGATCGCTAGTTATGTTACGAATGTCACCATTGAGGCTAATACCTTCATCGTCAACTTTGGCGATAATGTATCGATTACGCTGGTAGGTCAACCGCCCACCTGGGATAACGTTATTGCTGCAGAAGCTTAATAGCGTATTAAAAAGGGGGAGACCTTTTCCCTCTCGTTAATGTAGAGAATCTGGGTCGGAGTAAAGTGAATATAAGGTTACTCTGGCCTAAGGCTTATGAGTCAATTCTTAATAATGAGATAGCTAAATTACCTAATTCTCATATACTCAATATAAAAAAGCTATAAAAAGAATTTGAATTCCTTTGAAGGACACCTCAAAAAACTAAAGTTTCGAAGTTCATTTTCTTTCATAAACTAGAAGCGATGTAAGTGCTCAACCGTACTATCTGCTATTCTCTCTGGCCTAGTGATTTCAATGAATTCTGGCGTTAACAGCAGTAGTTCATCGATAAGGTTATTGGGCCAAGCGGGGAGTTTGATGAGTGTATCTTTGAGCCATGCAGATGGGTCCAGTCCATTGAGTAGAGCGGTACCGAACAAGGTTTGGATAGTGGCCGCGCCTTGGCCGGCGCGCTCTGAGTCAGTAAATAGTCAATTCTTTTTATCGGATGTGATGGGACGGATAGCATTTTAAACCGGGTTGTTGTTAATAGACAGGCTAACGCTTTGTGCATAACCAATCAGACCTGGACAGCGTTTTAAAGTATAGCCGAGTGCTTTGGTGGAGTCACCGCCATTGGCAGCTTGGGTTCGGGTTTGTAGCAACCACTCATGCAGTGCATCGAGGGGGACAAGCTTTTTTCTGCATGCAGTAGTTGGCGGTCTTCGATCGTCAGATGTTTGCCTTCGGACAATTGCAAACAGATTCCATAAAACTCAGCATACCTCATCCTTAGTTGAAATTTATGGCTCTATGTGAAATATAGTGGGTAAGACTGATTACATTTTGGTTTTCTGTATCATCCAATTATCCACAGATTGTTCTTAGGGAATTATGTCATAGGTTTGTGAAATCTGAATATGAGTCATGAATTCTATTGTATATCCATGAATAATATAAATTATTAGCAACAAAAGCAGGCTTTATTTACTCGGATTGACCCATAATCAAAGCATTACATGTCTAGAAGAAGATAGAATCATGAGGTGGAAGAGAAACTCAAACTTACACTATTCACCCACTACAAATCACATAGAACCAGATTTATTTAATCAGCCGCCGGGAGGCCAATACCATTCTTGGTTTCAGACTAAAAAACGGTAACTGCTCCGCAGTTATCCTAAATAAGAGACCTCTGCATAACTGGCTTTTAGATAAATAATTTTTTTATAGATATTACATACAAAGAACAACTCTAAAAACACAGTTATGCAGAGGTTTGAGAGATGAATATTACAGCTTACTCGAGCGGTGGGCAGCTAAAGCGAAACGAATCGTCCAGCTCCAAAGGAAGGAATATAGTACTCAAACCAAGCGCGCTGGATTGAGCACACACTTTATCCTGCTTGGTCGTTCGATATTCAACATTAAATACCGCTTTGCCTTGATCGATAAAAGGTTTTAGTACATCACATTCTCTGTACCGATGACATTCCTCATTAATTGCAAAATCGAAGTCGCCTATCAGATCATTGATCTGCTCCAAATCATTCTTCAATCCCACCTTGAGCCCTAATGTATGAGCTGCCATGGCTAAAAATCGGTTGTAATCGATTTGATCTTGATACGTCAGTGGGAAACCTGTTTTGTTGCTATAGCCATCCACATTGTCTGGTTCTACGGCATCACACCCTTTACTTCTAGCAAGACCTATTCTTGCGGCCATAATGCTCCTCACCTCATTGCTGCGTATATCCAGCCACCGCTCACCGGCCCACCCATTCTTTCTGCCCAGAACATTTTCTGGAAATTGATCAGCATCTTCTCGCCAGTTCTCCCAACTGCCAGCGCTGAAATAACACACCACTGCGATACCTTTTGCATGCAGATCGTCAATTAAACTCTGGGGAGAATCAAACAAATCAATGTCGTATACCGCCGCATCGTAGGATGTGTTAACAGTACCCTGGAGCTGGTATTGCCAAGGCTTGGATGGCGTCGAAAATGGATTAACTATTTGTGCAAGTAAGTTTACCGGTACAATCAGCAAAAAAAGTAAAATGAAGTTAAATTTTTTCATGAATAATTCCTTTGTCATAATTACAATGGAATATTCATGTTATGAGTTTATGGATAGTTTAATTCTCTGAAAAGGAACGTTTTTTATATCTATTTAAAAGAATTAAATAGAAAAAAATATATGCATAATGGAAGGTTAGGGTCAAAACGACACCTAGAGCACAAAAACGAAACTGAACTAGTAAAAAGGTTGCGGTAAATACAGCAATAAAATTATTACATTTGTCAGGTTCGCTTAAACTTCCATACGTTATTGTCATTTACCCTCCATGCTTCTCTTAGAATGACTTGCAGTTTCTAGGATTGTGGTGATCGGACTTTTTAGCAAGCGTTTGAATATGTGCCTTTTGAGCAGATTGTTAAAAAATGTTTTCGAGGCAGTCGACAAAGGCAGAAACAGGCGAAAAACCCGAGTTTATACCTGACATATGAGCATATTGAGCTTATTTTTAACGCCGCAGCGGCAATGTATTTATCTGGATGCTTCAGTACGAGCAAGCAAAAAAGCATCCCAAGGCGATTGACCGCGTACGGCTATCATCCACGACAAGATCGCCACTTTAGACTAATCAAAACCACGTTTTTTTATGCCAAATAAATAACGCTAAATCTCCAGCAATCAGAGCCGTTTAAGTAACCATCATGCAATCGCTTTCATGAATTTCATCAAGAAGGGATTGGAGGCTTTGCTGCTTGAGGCGAATATGAAAGTCCCAGAAGCAGCAAGAGCATGATATTCCTCAGTGACTCGATGTGTGACAAATCAAATCGCTTGTATGAGTCACTTTTATTCGTATCTGTATTAGGAGAAACAGGATGAGCAAACTGATCCAACCGAACTATCTCACTGGTCTGATATCATGTGCTTTAGTTAGCGCCTTTGCTTCAACAGCTGTTCTGGCAGTAACCCCTTCCGCTAAGTTTGCTGCCACGTGGACAGAAAAACCAGCTTTAGCCGCATTGGCAGTCATCGCCGATTCTACGGTAGATAAAGTAGTCGTTGATAGTAAAACTGGCTATACCCTTGCAACTATCAAAGTGCCACAAGATAAAGAGCTGTTGGTAGGGGTATCCGCGGAAATTGGCTTGGTCACCGACACGTCGGTCAAGGGTAAAAATGGCGGCACTGCCACTGCTTCTGCTGATGCAGAAGCGTATGTCACCATTTTTGCGGTACCTAAGGCAGGCGGCACCCATGCGATAGCTGCGCCTGGTCAGATTATATTAACCAAGCGTGTACAAGCACTAACCGGTACATTGGGCGGCGTCATTCAGAGCTGTACTGATGCAAATGCTGATGGAACTACCGACATTGCCACTGAATGTCTGGTGACCGACGAACAAATCAAGCTGCTGCAAGGCACAACTGCAGCGCACCACTTCAATTTCGTATTACCTAATTTGTCTCAAGGTGATTACGACATTAAAGCAATATTCACTACTGGCGCACGCGCAGAGGTTGACATTTGTACTTCTGCAGCTGAATGCAGTCTATTTGATGCGCAAGGTACGGTAAGCGCCAGCTCAACAGCTGGAGCGGTCGTCAACAAAACCATGTTAACAGTGCAACAAGTAAGGGCAGCAAAAGGCGGAGTCATAGATGCCGAAATCATCGAACCTTAAATAAATAAGGTAATCTCCCGGCTATGCCGGGAGATCATCGTAGAATACGTATAAATGGATTTTAATTCGACACAGGGATTTCGGCGCAGGATGTGAGACAAACACATAGACGTGTATCAGTATGAGCGCGCCAAACGGCTTGGAGTCAGCCTATAGGGCATCCATCATACTTTAAGCCATCTGGGTGTGGCTTATAAAAAAGTCTGCGTCCACCGAAGGCTAACGAAGAAGGGCGGCATTTTTTAAAGAGAAAACTGAAAGGCTATGATCGCGAAAAAAATTGGCATGCAGGAGGCTGAGCCAACGTTATTGGCGCCCAGCCAAAAAGACGCTCCTGACCATGGGTCAGCTTATAGCTAATATTAACGCCGACATCATTCAGCATGGGGTTACGCAAGACCTTTTGCCTAAACTCTCCTGCCGTCTGCGTGATGTGATCTTTATGAATAATGAGACATTCTATGAACGATAAGATACCAAAACAGCTTTTACCAATATCGGGCGCACGCTCTAATATTTTCCGCCTTATTCTCCAGATTTCAATGCCATTGAGCCAAAATGGGCTCGTGCCAAAACAATCAAAAAAGAAGGATGTTCCGTCGAGCAGTTTTTTTCATCTATGCATTTTTAAGAATTCTTGATGACTCCACTAATTTGGAGATACTTGACCTATGGAAACATAGGGTAAAGAGTTCTTTGAAATTTTCTATTTTTCTTGGATTTCATTTGTTTCTGTAGTTTTGTTTGTTTATGAGTTTGGCCTTGTCTATTTGATTGTAAGTTATCTTGCTGAATGCCACCCTCAATGGCAATGACGTTGGGAGAGTTGGCTCCACTCGCAGAGACATTTGTTGAATTTGCTGATACATGTCCGGAGGGAGTATATCCAATAAGGATGATTACAAATATTGTTTTTTTATTAAAGGGCACCTCTAAAAATTCATATTTCGTCACAATACTTTGTTGTTCACAAAAAATGTTTCCTTACATATCAGTTATATGCTGCGTCAACGCTTTTTGTTCTCGCCTCGTCTTGTTTAAAAATCTGAATTTTTAGAGGTGCCCTAAACAAATTCATTTTATTTCTCCTTAGAAATGTTGAGCTATTCCTAGTCTCATCAAAGTGTTCTAGATAACTTCTATTTATTTAATAAACATATATGGCATTCCAAACCATAAAAATAAGCACATGCCTTTATTTCTTATAAGGAAAGTCTTTAAAAAATGGATAAGAAACCTCCTCCTTTATATATGAGAGGGTTGAGAATAAAGACTCGGTTAGATAAGGTTATATCTCCTGAATCAAATCTTTATTAATTTATTTGTCATATAATATTTGATAAACCACGTACCATAGCGTTGAAAAAGTTGTGTAAATAGCGCTATCTTGATGTTTGAAATATCAAGTAGGTGCTGATCAGCCAATCCGGCCCCAGTTCAGGGAAAAGGTTGGGGCACAAACTGGCCCCTCAGGCGAGCATAGTCGGCCGCTGCGGGGCGGTTGTCGGGCGGGCATGGGAGCGGTAGTCATCCTGGGCGTTCCAGACAGCCCTTAGAAGGACAATAGCGTGGAGATTGGTCCACTTAAGCCAAACTCGACTTTGCTTGAGCTTTAATTCACAACAACTGGGGCCACCGGTCGTGTATCCAGTAAGAATTCAGGCGCGTTTTTCACGACGAGCAGAGCCTGAATCATCATTCCGAATTGAGGCGTTATTCAATGGGGCTTCTTGTCGCTGTTCTTTTCGAGAAAGCTATGGTTAGGGATCAATCCAAATTGCGCTGATTGAAACAATCTCAGAAAACGGTAGCAGTTCTAATTATGCTAGTAACTATTCAGTTTCTACCAAGAGTAATTTCCTTGGACTAAAGTACGATATCTTTACGTTGGAAGAGATAACAAAATAGCACATATGAATTCCATGAGGAGACATTTGCCATGAGCATAAAAGACTTGATTTCTCTTCCTGCTGCTTATTTGTCACTGGCATTCAGTGCGAACGTTTACGCTACTAATCTTTTTGTTCCAGCCTATTTCGAGCCATCAAGCCCCCCGACTCTGGATTACTGGAGTGGCTTGGCTGCAGCTGCTCAAATAGTACCTACTACCGTAACTATTAATCCAGACAATGGGTTTGGGACAAGCGCTGACCCTGGCTATGTTACAGCTATCGATTTAATTCGTGGCGCTGGGGGGAAGGTAATTGCTTACGTACATACCGATTATGGAGATCGCCCACTGATCGATATCGCTATCGAAATTGATAATTACCTAGCCTTCTATGCGATTGATGGTTTCTTTATTGATCAAATGGCCGCAGACGGAACGGAGGAAAACATTCTGTACTATGAGCAAATATAGCGTAACCAGTTAAGAATGATTCAGAACGTATAGGATTTGAAAAGAGCATCTCAACGGTTTGGTTTTGTTGTTTACGCAGTACTTTGGCGTATGCCCTTTTGTGCTAGATGAGACAATGAGAATACTCTTTGAATCATTTCTAGCTGGTTTTGCTATATATAACTACATCAAGAATAAAGGTAGCCATTATTCAGTAACGGGAGATCCTGGAGTGGTACCCGATGAAATTTACCTAAGCAAACCAGTTGCTGATAATTTAGTAGTATTTCAGGGCAGCATGAGGAATTACGTGAACTTTAAGCCAGAACAATGGCAACGAAATTATCCGAAGGATCGATTTATTCATATTGTTTATAGCGCAACATGGTATCAGATGATGCAGGCGTTCAGTCAGACCGACATAAACTACGTTGGAAATCTATACGTAACCGATGATAGCCTTCCGAATCCTTACGACAGTCTGCCGCAGTATGGAGAATTGGAACTCAAGATGGCAACCATAACCCCTAACAAAGAGCAAAAAATCTTTATTTATGCCGAGCAATTGTTTCCGCAATACTTTTCACCTGCAAACGTAGCTAATCAGCAATTTGATGGGTTCACCTACCGCTATTATCCAACCACCAATGCCTACATAGGAATCAAGAACGGCGATGTGTTCGTACTTGGTGATGCCTTTGGCCAAAGCATTCGGCGTATCGACACTATGGAAAATACACTCCAAATCTTGGAAAGCACAGCAGGCTCCTAAGACCTATTCACCAGGTAATTTTGATATCCTGCCGTTTATGGAAGGTCGCGTTGCCCATGACAATCACGCAAGCGTGCAGAAGTTTAGGCAAAAGGTCCTGCGTCACCCAAGCATAGAAAATGTCGGCGGTGATATTGGCGATGAACAGGCCTACGGTCAGCAGCACTTTTCCGATCAGGGCGTCGATGACATGGGTTCGGCCTCTTGCATGTCAATCTTTTACGCCATGAGAGCGCTCACTCACTGGCGCATAGCCATGCGTGCGCAGCTTGTCATGAGCAAAGCCGCTTTCATTAAGGTAAACGATGATGCAGTCTTCGCGCTAAGGAACGGATGAGATGCGATCTTCCTGCTTGAGCACGGGGTTAATCTTTGATGGCTATAAATTAGAGCGTGTTTTCAACTGGGATGCCACCAGAAACTTCCGTTGCCTTATGGTTTTCGATACCTTCTGGGTATTCCCAAAAGTAGTGATTAATTTTTATCGCTTTTCCGCAATCACATTCAATGCCGATGTTTCCCTTATAGGTGATTTCTTCACCCATTTCCCTTACCTCTGAATCGACAGGCTCATACTCCATTTCACTGCGTTTAATTTGATGAACCTTTTCGCAGTCTTCGCACTGAATTTTGAGATATGACATGAAGTTTTTCTCCTTTATAATGGCAGACAAAGCGGTAAAATTGAGATGGCTAACGCCTCGCATCAGGCGCAGCGTTATGCGCTGTCGCCTCAATTCGGTAGTAGTTAGACATCACCTTTAATTGCACGAAGCCGTCTCTCTTCGCCAATTGCCATGAGCTCTCGCGCCTTCGCCGATTTTCTTCTGTTGTCTCAGGTAAATCATCTAACAATCGCTTCCAACGGCTAGCAATAACGCTGACTGAAATCTCATCAGTTTGGCCTCTATGGAATAGAGACTTGATAATAGGTAACAGTTCCGATGCGAGTTCTCTCCCCTCCATGAATTTTTTTACAACCCATAGATAAATATCAACGAGCTCCAGTCCTGCGATATTTACAGTTGGCTCAAATGTTATGGGTCTATCCGGCATAATCCTAAAGTCGAGTTCTGGCAATCCTTGAACGTTCACAAGCGAAACGTCGCGCATCAGAGCAAGTTGCGAAAATGTCTACTGCGCCTTGTAAAACTGCACCTGTTGATCGACCATTATACTTGACGCTTCTTTTCAATGTTTCTTAAGCCTTGTGGCAATTTCATGCATAACGAATTGAAAGCCGGCAATATTTAGACTGATTTTGAACAAATGAAGCAGAACATAGCGCATCGGAATCCAATATTCAGTCCATGCCACAGCTGGATTGAGCCGTTGATTAAATGCTTAATCGAAGGAATATATGAGCGAGTGGTCTTCTTTTGCTACGCGATATAAATCAACCTGAACATCATATCTTTTATGAATTCTCAAAATATCCGGAACGATCTTTACCGAAGCTCTATCTCTTAACTCAGTTGCATGGAGTTGTCTTACTCCTAGCTGATATCGTAGTTTGGCTAAATGACGTGAGTTCGACATAAGAAAAGCAGTAAATGAAATCTGAATTCCTGATAGCTTGACAGAGAGTTTCATTATTATTCGTGAGGAGAAATCATCATTAATATTAAAGAGATCTCTGCATAATTAGCTTTTGGGTAATTTAGTATTTTTAGCTAATTGATTTTATGAGTTACTCATACCGAGGAAAACTCTAAAAATACATTTATGCGGAGGTCTCCTGGTTTAATTATTGCTAGTCACAAACTTTAAAAGCTTAGGAATGATAAATGAACTGAGAAGAACCCGGTGAGCAGAGAGGGCAACCCACTGGGTTGCAAAGGATTATGATTAGTATCAATACAGCGATAACTAGAATACCTTGATACAACTACTTTATCGGTTAGGCAGGAAAAAGCTTTAGAGTATATTTTTGTAGCACTCTATTTTTATTATGCATTGACGAGGACTTAACTGAGGTATAAATGGTTTAAAAAGAGAAAATCGTGGATGTGAATTATTTCTTAAAGTCAAGAGATCTAATATATAAGTAGCCTTATCTCCTCGTTACTATTTCATATGTTGTTAAACGTACAGAAAGACCGGAAAATTGCAGAGTAATATATAGAGTAATTTACTAGGCTGCCTGGAGGAAATACTATGAAATATTATTTTGCATTGAATAAGAAGCAAATCGCAACAATCTTCAGTGTAACTATTTTTGGTTTTACGGGCACAACTTATGCTGCAGGTACTGAGGAACCCAGGGAGACATCAGGACAAGGAGATGCAATAGGATTCGCTGCCGGGAGCACCTCAGATCAAGGTGGTTCCCAGCAGCAATCTAGCGGCTCAACAGGAGATTCATCCAGCAGCTCAACGGAAAATTCCTCTAGCAGCGGTTCAACCGGAAGATCTTCCGGCAGTGACTCTCTTGGTAGCAAGCCAGGCTCATCCACTGGCACCATGAGAGATTCATACAAAGGCTCAACTGGAGATAAATTCAGCGGCTCCGGAAGCTCATCGAGCCGAGGCTCCACAGGTTATTGATTTAATCTATATTCCCTTCGCCATAAGCGAAATCAGCAGGATTCAAAAAAGCTTAGGATGCAGTAGCTCTATTACTTTTCTTAGACGAGTCAAGTTGACGTGGTCAAGTAAAATCGGACACCTCAGTTAAGCTGCTTTTATTGATTTTGCTGCATCTGCTTCATATTGATTCGGACTTTTGTAACCCAGGTATGAATGCAGTCTTTGGTTGTTATAAAACACGGCGATATACTGCAA
>NZ_FOUB01000048.1 GCF_900114745.1 Nitrosomonas communis
AAGGATAGAAACACCGACCTAAATACGCTGCTCAATCAGGCAGACAAAGCGCTGTATCAGGCGAAGGAGAGTGGGCGGAACAGAGTGTGCCTTGCATAACCATTTTCATTTTCAAATTAATCTCGCTTTGAGAGTTTCTCATTGTTGTAATATTTAGACTATCTGAGGGTGCCTCACTTTCGCGTCATATTTAATTGAGGAATAGAATGGCAATGGTTTTGCATACTGCATTTAATCAAGCTGAAAGTTATAGTACAGATCGATTGCATTATCTTCACCCGCACGGCTCACAATAGTGATATTCCGTGTCAAATTGTAAGTGAGTTTGGTGATGCCCGCTGCTGCACTGGTAAGCCCTCGTTCATAACTCAGATAGGCACGTGAAGAGATGCGTTTGCCGATGACGCCAATTTGGCCACTTAATGCCCCATCACTTTTACTGTCCGTTGTTTGCTGCTGCTTGATCGTAAATTCATCCATACCCAGTGTCTTGGCAATACTGCCCCCTTGTCCTCCCAAAATTGAGCCCGCGGCAGAAAGAAGTAGCGACGTGTCCGTACCACCCGCATCAGGCGGTCGTCCCAACACGATCCATGATAATTTTTCGGCATCTGGAACGTTGGGTGTGGATACCAACTTAACAATCGGTTTACGTACGGTACCGGTCACTTGGACGCCGGCCTCCACGGGTAAATTCGGGCGGACGGCGAGTACGTTCAGAGCGGGATCGTCAAGCGGACCATCAAAGCTGACAATACCACGCTGAACGCTCAAGTGCTGACCATAGGCATCGAAAACTGTATCGACTGCAGTAATTGTTCCAATTGCTTGGAGCGGTTTCCCGGGTTTACTACTTAAATGCAATTGCCCGGCTAGCCGGCCCTCCAATCCTGAAGCTTGCAAGTAAAAACATTTACCTAGATCCAATGCGGCGTCCACGTTTACCAATAATTTCTGCGAGCCATCTGGAGGAGGAGATTGCGCCTCAATAATAACCACATCATCAGGCAAGTGTGGTTGCCCTGCTTTGGGCTGCTTTATAAAACCGGCATCTGTCGTTAGTTTGCCATTAATCGTAAGTTGTTGCTTGTCTAAGCTTACTTGGCTGTTTCCAGAAACAATGATCCATCGATCAGGCTGCTGCGCCACAGGTAGATGATCTATGTCGATATTCAAATGACTGCGTTCATCTTGATAATCAACAGCGCCAGTTACTGTGAGACGACCTTCCTCTTTGGGTAATTTGATTTTGTATAAGTTAGTGTCCTTGGGTGGATTTTGATGCGGTGAAACGAAAGCAAGGGTGTTGATTCGCAAAGAGGTTTGATCAAAACGAGCTATGAGGCTTCCTTGTTGCAAATCAATGCCTTCATCCAACTGAGCGATCGCCAGCTCTTTTCCCTCTATAGTTCCGTCCAGGCGGGGTTGATTAAACGTACCGGCTACCTTCGCTTGAAGAGAGAGCTGGCCATTGCTTTTCAGACTGCTATTTACTGTCGGCCCAATCCAGGATAAATCTGCAATGTTGACATTCATTTTTCCACTCAGCGGCCGGTCCTTGGCTATTTGCCAGGCACCCTCTTTGAAAGCCAAAGGGAGCATCGCACTTGCTACCGTTTCTCCAATTTTCTCACCACGAATGACCAGATCTGCCATTAAATTACCTGCATGCGTCCGCGCATTGAACTGCAATTGATGCAAACCCAACTGCAGGGGAGAATCTTCGAGCAGCAATGCCCAGTCTCCTTTCTCGCGAGCGATACGAATATGACCACTTAGCTGTTTACTGGCAGTAATGTCCCATTCTCCCCCCATTTGCAGTGCTTCAACATTTTGTAGCTGTGCGTTTTCTGGTTTTAAGCTGATACCCTTTAGTATTCCGCGACTAGACCACTGTTGTGGCGTCCAATGTGCATCGAATATGCTGATTTCACCCTCAGCAATAGCAACTCTGGTTAGTTCCAAGGCAATTCGCTTCTGGCTGATGGTAAGGGCAGGCTGGTTTAATAAGTTAAAAGGCAGAAAACCGGTAGCGGCTAATTTTTCTAGTTCACCGCTCCATTGAAAATTATCAATATCTCCCGCAGGGAGGAGGAGCTTGCCTGTGGTATGGAATGTGAAATGGGAATCACGCGGCAAATCCGTTTCTATGCTTAGTTTATGCCGGGTTTGATTGCCGGTTAATGTCATCGTAAAGTTTTTCAGATAATCTTCAGTATCCAAGCGGTAATTAGCCATTTTGATAGCAAGATCTACTGCTGATTTTTGCAGATTTCCCGTGACGTTGACCTCTGATAATTGGTTTTCGCTAATCTTTAAGTGCTTTGCGCTGCTTTCGATAAGCAGCTTAGGGGATTCTAAAGTATCGGCTAATGTGAGCTTGGTGTTGAGGTCACCTGCCGCCTCTAATCCCAGCTGTGCCAAGGCGGGTGCGGCGAGATTCAGCAATAATCGATCCCCCTTGTTGCCAAAAGCGCCTTTAGCACTGAATTGATTAGTGCCAATCTGTAAATTGAACTCACTTTTGATGCGCTTGGCGTCCTCAAGCGCAACTCGGCCTTTACCCACGACAGGTTGTTTGTTAAATTGACTTTTTGTTAGGTTGAAATCAATAACGCCACTGATTTGTGGCTCAAGTTTTCCTGACAATTTAAGCGTTGCGTTCAAATTTGAGCGAGGTGCTTGCACGAAGGAAGCAAGATCAAACTGGCTGACTTTACTTTCAAATTGAAAAGATTGTGATTCCTTTAAATCTAGCTGACCTTGCCCGGTGAGCATGGAGTTATGATGGCGCAGCGTGATCTTTTCTACATTAACGGCAGTTTCTGTGCGAACCAAATTCGTTTCAAGTGATAGAGCCTTGCTTTTGTCATGAAGAGAAATTAAACCTTGCTGTGTCGCAGTATCGCCTGTGAGTTTGAGATAGCCATTGATTTTTGCAGCTTGCGAACGCGTATGTAGTACTGCCGGATTAAGCTGATTTACCTTGAGATCGGCAGTTCCCATCGCTTGCGCTATTTGCCAGTTGACATGGCCGCTAATGCTTGCGTTACCCGCTAATTTCAGAAGAATATCGTCAAGCTGGATTTCATCTATTGAAATTGAGGGCTGCGTTCTTATTTCAATTATTGGCAACCCATTCTGATCAAGTGGGAGCGGGAGACCATTTTTAATGACGATATTTCCTTGCAATTTGCCGATAGAATCCTCAAGTAAATCTGTATAAATGGAGAGATTGGCTTTGGGCATATCAACTAAGAAAGTTGAGGGATTCAGCTTGTCAATTGATAGGTGAAGCGCGGCAAGCGGCATTGACGCAAAGGGATGCAATATAAAATTTCCCTTACCATGAGCGTCTTTGCTCGTCCCGGTTAGGGTTCCCTTGATCTCTTCCAGATTGCCAGCCAGATGGATGGAAATGTCAGCTTCCGTAGTGGCTGTTGCAGTTAATGGCAGCGAACCGAGCAAGGTAGCTTGTGCCTCGAGATCAAAAGGCTTGTCAGAGTTTATCTGAAGCGATCCACTCAATTTTCCAAACTCTGACTCAAGTGAGATTTCTCGCAAGTTATGATGTTCAGCATCACTTTCAATGCTGGCTGTTATGTCTGTAACCGTAAAATCAGGGGTTTCTTTGCCGATTGTCAGCATTTGCAATACCCCTATTTCGAGTTTTTGCAGAATGATCGAGAGGGGTAATTGCAAGTTATCCGGTAGAGCCAAAGACTCCTTCTCGGATTCTGGAGAGGGCAAAGACTGTATCTCGATTTCTCTTGCTGCCAAGATATCGATTACTAATTGACGGGAGAATAACAAGCGAGGTTGCCACTGTAGCTCAATTTCGTCGATGGAGGCGCGCAGCCCATCACTGGTATAGTTAATTTTCTTTATGCTTAAAGCACGTAAGGTGCCATTAACATCCTCAAAAATAATATCTTCACCACTGATGCGAGACACCGAAGATAACAAGAAGCGCAGACCAGAGGTGGTAGTGGCTAGCCAAATGCTGCTTGCACTTACGATCACCGCCAGCAACAGAAAAAAAAGGAGAAACCATGGCTTTTTCCTCTTTTCCTTTTGTTTTGGATTGGCTTCAGTATTTCTCATTTTCTAACCTAAAAACCGCTATTGGACAAGGTGGAGTGTGTGGTGATCCAGATGCGATGCAAGGCGCTAGGAGCCCACAGGGAGCTCTCCCTGTAACGAAGAGTAACATCGCATTCGCACCTGGAGCAGTATACGATGCACCTCTTAGTGGTCCTAACATTTTTGTGTATAAGTAAATGTTGAAAATGCAACTAAATATCATTGACTTAATTCTCCAATTAAGCAGTCAACGACGGTTTTTTAAGTTTAATTAACTAGAAAGCCGCCGCAATCGAGAAATGGACATGTAGCGTACCGGTATCATGTCGTCGGGCTAAATCGAGCGCCAGTGGACCAGCGGGACTACGCCAGCGGATACCGCTACCATAAGCAACTGATGGATTGAAAGATTTCCAGGAATCTGTAGCATCACCCACATCCGTAAATACCGCGCCTCCCCAGTTCTCAGTAAACCAGTGTACATATTCGAGTGTTCCCGTACCGAGTGTGCGCCCACCCACAACGGCATCGCCTTCAGTTACACCAAGGCTTAAAAAATTATGCCCACGTACAGAATTGATACCGCCTGCGCGAAATAGGTATTCCTGAGGAATACCTAAACGTGATGATGCTATGGTATAGCCCACTTCAGCACGTAGGTATAGCACATCGCGTTCTCCAATAGGCCACCAGTGTTGATGCCGTGCGTACATACGCACAAAATCCCGTTTCGAAAGTACATACTGAGTACCACCACCAAAGCGAATTTCTGATATATGGCCACGTCTGGCAAACAGGGGATTGTCGACATTTCGGTAACGCCACCAACTATCCAGCACGAGTGCTTCACTGACGGTATCTGGCGCACCTACCGGACTTCTTTCTTCCCTTTGCCAAGTAAGGCCATACTGTGACTGTATTGTTTCCGTAGCCCGCTCTCGGTTAAAACTGACTCTTTGACTGAATGTTTTTAAATCTTCGATATCAGTCCGTTCTACTTTTGCACCTAGGCTAAACAGATATTGGTTTTTATCCGGAACTGTCTCAAGTCTTGCTAAAAAAAACTGCCGCTTTTGCTCGTAACGTAGCAAACTGCTGAAGTTTAATGGTTGGTTACGAAAATTAATAAAATTAGCGTGACGATAGTTGAGCTCTCCGCGGGCACCCGTGTTAGTGCTATAGCCAGCGCCCACCCCGATCCGCTGAGCGCGCGCCTCGGTTAGGTTGACGTTGATTGGGGTGGCTTGGTGAGAGGCAATATCTGGATCGATACTGACAGAGACCGAGCTAAAATGAGGTAAATTTTGTAAAGCAGTCTGGAATGCAAGTATTTGATTCCGGCGATAGACTTCACCCTTCTGAAAGGGAACGTAGCTAGTAACCAGGCTTTGATCATATCGCTTCAGTCCGGAAATTTGTAGATCCCCAAAGTAGAAGACAGGTCCAGAGTCGATAACTATCTTTAATTTTGCTGTTGCAGCAGTAGGATCAATTTCAGCTTCGCTGCTGACAATTTGTGCGGCCGCATATTCGCTTTCTGCCACACTGGATAACAAAGAGGCTTTGGCTTCTTCCCAGACAGCGCTACGAAAGAATTTGCGTGGTATGAGTGGCCAATTGGCCCGCAACTGCTCCATTCGTTCTTGGTGTTCTGATGTATCAGTTGCTAGATCTCCCTGAAATTCGATCGTTACTTCAGCCACCCGTGTGCGCTTTCCTCGAGTGACCTTCAGGACCGGTTTCTCTCCAGCTAAATGGTCTTCGAGTGTAATTGTCGGCGTGAAATAGCCTTCAGTGGCGAGGAGCTCTTTGATCTCCTCCTTTGTTTTGCGAACAAAAACCGCCCGGGCAGTATCGTTTACAAAGGGTTCTTCAGGAAAAGAAATGTATTTCTTTATGAGTTTCTTGACAGATTTAGGGGCTGAGAGTTTGATCACAGCATCCGATTTCGTTTCTGTTTCTTGATCTGAGTTTTGGTTGGATTGGGCTGCAGAAACAACAGTAATAGCAATGGGATTAAATACGCATAAAACTATAAGTAACGTAATGAATAGCCCCCGTGCTCCATAAAAGTGAATCGGAAGACTAATGAAAGATTGAATGGAATAATCGAGCACCATTAATGAGCTGAGCTAATTTTATATCAATCTTATATCAATCGAACTTAATCTCCAGTACTTCATATTCATTTGCATAATTTAATTTTTAGGTGTTTTAAATCGTTTCAGTTTTAGACTCGTTCGATATATTCACCTGTATCAGTATTGATTTTAACTTTTTCACCTTGGAGTACAAATGATGGAACCATGACCACCAATCCAGTTTCTAGGGTTGCAGGTTTATAGGAGCTGGTGGCAGTGGCACCTTTGAGCACCGGTTCGGTATCCACGACAGTGAGTATGACGCTTGGAGGAAGTTGTACCCCAATCGGTCGATCATGGTGGAAGTTAACCAGCACATCTATGTTCGGAAGCAAATACCCGCTTTGTCCCTCAAGGAAATCTTGCGATAAACTCAATTGTTCGTAGGTTTTCTTATCCATAAAAACGTAATCATTCCCTTCCTGGTAGAGAAAAGTCATTTCGCGTGGCTCGACAACCGTACGTTCGACTTTTTCTTCAGTGCGAATACGCTGATTGGTTTT
Source organism: Nitrosomonas communis (assembly GCF_900114745.1). Classification (GTDB taxonomy): domain Bacteria; phylum Pseudomonadota; class Gammaproteobacteria; order Burkholderiales; family Nitrosomonadaceae; genus Nitrosomonas; species Nitrosomonas communis_A. The sequence goes on from NZ_FOUB01000048.1 coordinate 6,728, forward strand.
AGTGCCTGATTCGATATCCTTCATCTCCACCTGCATGAAGGCGCCACCACGACCACCCACATGAACATGGTAACATTTCAGTACACGCCAGATCCGTTTGTCCCATTCAATCAAATTGCCAACACGAATCTCAGTTGCGAGAACTTTTGCCATTGATTTTTTATCTGAAGAGAAATGACCATTCTACACCAAAAAACTCCTAATCCTATTTCAAGCTCCCTTATTGAAAAGTGTCGACAATGTGCTCGTTTGGCGGAATTTCTGGATACCGTCAGAATCCAATATCCGGCTTACCATGCCAAACCCGTATCTGCATTTGGTGATTTTTTATCCGCTAAACTGTTGATCATCGGTCTTGCGCCCGGTATGCATGGTGCAAACCGGACGGGTAGACCTTTTACCGGTGATTTTGCCGGTATTTTACTGTACCAGACGCTTTACAAGTTTGGTCTGGCCAGTCACGCCGTGTCCGTTTCGGTCGAAGATGATTTACGCTTGTTCAAATGCCGCATTACTAATGCTGTCAAATGTTTGCCACCTGCCAACAAGCCGCAACCAAGCGAAATAAGGCAATGTAATGCCTATTTAGCAACCGAAATAGCAGATTTTATTGCGCATGGCGGACAAGGCATACTGGCTCTGGGTAATGTAGCTCATCAAGCTGGGTTGATGGCTTTAGGACTTAAAAAGAAAAGCTTTGCTTTTATGCATGGTGCCCTCTATCACTTACCCAATGGATTAAGACTGTATGACAGCTATCATTGTAGTCGTTACAATACGCAAACTAAACGCTTGACACAGGAAATGTTCGAGCAAATCATTGCTAGGATTTGTGCAGATCTGACGTTATAACATAATCAATTTTTGGGAGAGAGCAAGATGCCATATGTGAATATCCGTATTGCTGGCACGTGGAGTCATGAACAGAAGAAACAGATTGCCGAGGAAATTACCGATACCTTGGAACGAGTAGGAAACAAACCTAAATCCTATACCTATATTTCTTTTGATGAACTTCCGCATGAAAACTGGGCAATTGGCGGGACATTGCTCGGCGAAAAGGAATAAAAAGGAATAATTACTTTGTCAGTAGTAGCATTTGACGGCAAGGTTTTTTCATCCAACTTGCCCAGTCTGCCGGGTGTGTATCGCATGCTGAATACAGTAGGGGAAGTCATTTATGTCGGCAAAGCGATTGACCTCAAGAAGCGCGTATCCTCTTATTTCCAGAAATCAAACCTGAGTCCGCGCATACAGCTCATGGTATCGCAGATCGCAGGGATTGAAACGACGGTTACGCGCTCCGAGGCTGAAGCGCTGCTGCTCGAGAATAACCTCATCAAGAGCCTTGCCCCTCGCTACAATATATTATTCAGGGATGACAAGTCCTATCCGTATTTAATGTTAAGTCAGCATACTTATCCACGCCTGGCCTTTTATCGGGGTGCGCTGGACAATCAGCATCAGTATTTTGGCCCTTTTCCCAATACGGGCGTTGTCAGAGAGAGCATTCATCTTCTGCAAAAAGTATTTCGTTTGCGTACCTGTGAAGATAGTGTGTTCAATCACCGCACTCGACCTTGTTTACTTTATCAGATCAAGCGTTGTAGCGGGCCCTGCGTTAATCTCATTTCACCAGAGGAGTATCATGAAGAGGTCAAAAGCGCCTCACTTTTTTTACAAGGTAAACAAAATGAGGTATTGAAAGATATCGCAGAAAAAATGCAGGCAGCTTCTGATCGAATGGACTATGAGCAAGCTGCGATATTTCGTGATCAAATGCAGGCGCTGCGAAAAATACAGGAAAAACAATTTGTTGAGAGCGGGAAAGCGCTGGATGCGGATGTCATTGCCTGCGCTTCCCTGCAGGATGGTATTGAAAGATTCTGCGTCAATCTAGTCATGATCAGAGGCGGGCGGCACCTGGGTGATAAGAGTTTTTTTCCACAAAATGTGCAAGGATATGAGATTGCTGATGTGTTAGAGGCATTTATCGCACAACATTATCTCAATCGACATGTTCCACCATTGATGATTATCGGTGAAAAAATTCACTTGGATATTCTGCAACCTTTATTGAGCGAGCAGGCTGGCCGTAAGGTAGCCATCGTTCTCAATCCAGTCGGTGAACGGCGTGTATGGCTGAATATGGCGACCGAAAATGCACGGTTGGCATTAAAGCAAATGCTGCTCAGACAGGCTAGCCAGGAAGAACGGGTGCAAGCTTTAAAACAGGCTCTGAATTTGCCCAGTCTTAGCCGTATCGAATGTTTCGATATCAGCCATACGATGGGTGAAGCAACGGTGGCATCCTGTGTGGTTTATGATAATTTTTCGCTACGTAACAATGAATATCGTCGCTACAATATTACTGACATCGCGCCTGGCGATGATTATGGCGCAATGCGCCAAGTGCTTTTGAGACGCTATAGCAGAATAGCTGAAGAGGAGGGCAAGTTGCCTGATCTGATTCTGATTGATGGCGGAAAAGGGCAGGTCAGTGCAGCTCAGGAAATATTGATTGAGCTGGGCCTTAACGATATTCCCTTTGTTGGGGTGGCTAAAGGGGAAGGGCGTAAACCCGGGCTGGAGCAATTGATTTTCCCATCCACTGAAAAGCCGTTAAAATTGCCAGCAGATCATGCTGGTTTGCATCTCATCCAACAGATTCGTGATGAAGCACATCGTTTTGCGATTCAGGGGCATCGCGCCAGGCGTAATAAATCACGTACTCTCTCCAGTCTTGAGCAGATTGCTGGTATCGGAGCCAAACGACGCCAAAGCTTGTTAGGACGATTTGGCGGATTGAAGGGTGTGCTGAGCGCAAGTATTGAAGAATTACAGCAGGCGGAGGGCATCAGCCGAGCACTGGCAGAGAGAATTTATCGGGAACTGCATTGAACCTACTCAAAAATTAAATGGCAATGATGGAATTGCCGCGCTGCATTAATAACAAAATCAATACTTAGATACTATCATGCCAATGAATCTTCCTAATCTGCTGACATGGTTACGGATACTCGCGATTCCTTTATTTGTCGGGATTTTTTATTTACCTCCGAGCTGGTTATCACCCTTCGGGCAGAATCTGGTCGCTACCATTATTTTTAGCGGGGCGGCAATTACAGATTGGCTCGATGGTTATTTGGCCCGTACTCTTAATCAAACCTCAGCTTTTGGCGCTTTTCTTGATCCGGTCGCTGATAAATTGATGGTAGCCGCCGCTTTGATTGTGCTGGTACATTTAGAAAGGCTGGATGCGCCGATCGCTCTGGTGATCATTGGTCGTGAAATTACCGTTTCAGCATTACGCGAATGGATGGCGCAAATTGGTAAAGCCAAAAGTGTCGCAGTGTCTTTTTTAGGGAAAATAAAAACGGCCTCACAAATGATAGCTATTCCCTTATTGCTTTATCATGACACAATAGAAGGTTATTTTAATCCTCAAATAGTCGGAACCTGGCTGATTTATCTTGCGGCAATCTTGACGCTATGGTCAATGATTTATTATTTAAAAGCAGCCATTCCACAAGCACTTCAGAACTCATAGCTCTTTCGCATAAAACAGATTGACATAATTTATGCGACCAGCTCGACTCTGCCCGTTCTCAGATGATAGATCCCTCCAACGATACGGATTTTCTTTTGATCGTGAAAGTAATCCAGCACGGGTGTTTTGGTTCTCAATCTTTCCACAGTCATGATGATATTTTCTTTGGTTACATTGGCTAATCGGCCAGCGGAAGTATCACTGACAGCCCTGACCGCAGGTGCGATGGCGCTGGCTAAAAGCTGGATATGGCCAGGAAAATCTCTATGATGATCAACCGCGTCGATCGCGGCCTGTACAGCGCCACATCCTTCATGCCCCAGTACCATGATCAGGGGCGTATTCAGCACAGCCACAGCATATTCGAGCGTAGCAATATTATCATTGGTCAGATAATTGCCTGCACCACGCGCTACAAATAGATCACCCAGCGCTTCATCGAAGCAATGCTCAGGGCTTACTCTGGAATCGGAGCAGCCTAGAATGGCTGCGTAGGGATTTTGTCCTTTAACTAACGCAGCTTCCACATCATGGAAATCTAATGGCGCAGACTGGCCCGAAACATAGCGTTCATTCCCCAGCATCAATCGTTCCAATGCTTGATCGGGTGTCAGGATATTTTCAGGTTTGGGAGCCTTGGGGTTATGAGCGTCTTTGGTCTTTTTTCCTGCCGCATTGGCAGTGAATGAACCACTCAAACCTAAACTGATGGCAGAAGCAGCGGCCAGTTTCAAAAATGAACGTCTACTCGAGTCTTTCTGCTCATAATGAGCATCGTCAGGATGGTTGTTATTTAGATTATTATGCGTGTTTTCAGGGTGACACTGTTCACACATGCTGGAAATCCTTTTTAGTTCCAATCAGAAAACCGGGCATTTTATCCAATTTTCTGCCAATTGCTACAGCGTAAAGAATATTTTTGCGAAACATAAAAAGAGTGATAGCCAAATAGCTATCTATCCTGAAATGCAAAATATGCTGTCATCATCATATTCCATTTCTAAATCAAAAATGACGCGAAGACGAGCCGCAGACAGTATAAATAATACGGCAAGGTGAAGTCGACAAAGTCAGTTTTGATCTAGAAATGGAATAAGGACCCGGTATATAGGTGCTCTGCATGAGTTCTTCATGTAGTTGCAACAAGTGATCAGCCAATTGATACTCAAAAGCGGCAACATTCCTTTTACGCTGCTTGCTAGTTGCTACATGTTGAAAAGAGAAGTAGGGTGGATCAGCAAAGCGTCATCCACCAACACGAGCATCAAATTACTCCTTTCTCTCTCCAGTATCCAAAGCTGCTATTTCACATCCAGCCCAATCAAACGAATAAATGCCTTTCTCTACCATCTGATGAAAGGTTGAATACGGCCAGTCTCTGACTGATTCTGCCCAACCATGCTTTACCGGGTTGTAATGAATATAATCCATATGCGCGGCATAGTCATGATCATCGGTAAATGGTATGTTCCCAGAAACACCTTTGCCAGATGCCTCGTTCATTGCGAATGATGTGGGTTTCTGAACGATATTCGGTTTTTGGTATGAATTTCGAGAATACTTTTTTAATGATTTGCCAGCGGCTGGAATAGTCATCGTCATGAGCAGGCAGTGCCCAGATGCAATGCAGATGGTCCCGCAGGATTACCCAGGCGTCGATGTGGAATGGTCGCTGTTGTTTGACAATACGAACTGCTGCGCATAGTGCGTCGATATGCGTGATCAGTAGATCAGATTTACGATCGTATAAATTGACGGTGAAAAAGTAAGTGCCGCCTGGAATGCGATTACACCGATAATTGGACATGGTTTGATTTTATATTGTGTGATTGGCGGATGGCGCTTTGCTTATCCACCCTACAGTTTCTACGACAACGGCCTCAGGTGGCGCCAGGTTTTGATATAGGCCCGATTCGCTGCTGCCACATGCGGACGGGGACTCACCTGCGCCATCAATCCATCTCCGGCCTCGGCCGGCAAGTCGTAATTGGTCGGTATTTCGGCAGCCCTGGATGGCGGATGGATAGACCGCAATCCCAGGCTAAACGGAGCAGATCATGATGTGGGACGAATACAACACCCGAAAGCCGATATTATTGTTACAGTTACCGGGATGGTTATTGTTGCGTGTGGCCGAGCGCGCATTGTTCGGATTGTTGTTCTAGGAATCACCGCGCACCACGCGGACCTCGTCTCAGGGAACCCCACAGAACAGCATTCTGCTATTAAAGTATGCCTGCCTGCGTTATGAGGTGCCAATAAAAAATCGCGTGCGCCGCTACGCGGCGCACAGTGAACAGCAACCCAGTGCAGCAGTGTTCAGCGTAGCCGTGAACAGTTATCCATCGATGAGAGACGAACACAATACCCGAAAGCCGACATTGCTGAAACGGTAACTAGGATCGAAGTTGCCGCGTGTGGCCGAGCGTGCGCCGTACGGATTGACACCCCAGGAACCACCGCGCACCACGCGGACCTTGTCGGTATCCAACGAGACATTGCTCGGATGATCATGAGTATTCAGGCACCAGTCCCAAATGTTGCCTGCCATATCATCCACCCCGAACGGGCTGCGCCCTAACGGGTACAAGCCTACTGCGACCGTACGTCCAATCCCTGCTTCATCAGTGTTTGCGCGCGCCAAATTCCAGTCGCCCGGCCGTAATCCTGTTGCGTATCGCTGACCGCTGCCCATTGCCATTCCCATTCTGTCGGCAAACGAATATCCAAACTGAGCTTCGTGCTTAACCAGCGGCAATAGGCCAATGCGTCGTACCAAGAAACATTGATGGCCGGGTAGTTGGCAAACGACCAGAGCCGTTGACCAGGTCGGTCTTCTCTCGGTCGACCTTCCCACCACGCAGGATTGCAGTAGCCATCATCTGTGTCGAGAAAAACACGGTACTGGGCCTGGGTGATGGGATAGCGGGCAAGGCGAAAGGGTGACACCGGGAAGTGGATTGGAGGGTCAGTTTCCAGCGTGACTTCACCCGGTGGTATATCGATCCAGACGATGTCGGGCAGACCGTTCGTGCTGAGACCGACGCCACAGCGCGGATCGCCCAATTGGTTAAGGCGCAGGTTAATTTCTTCCCGTCGCTGATGCGGCGTGTTGTCGGTGTTGAGTTCATCGAGCAGCGCCAGCGGTTCTGGATACAGAAAGCGCCGCAGAAGTTCATGTAGTTGTGGTTCAAGAGTGCGCCAGATGGCGATGCCCGAATCTGTGAAACCCGGATCGGGAACAGGCGGCGCAAGGTGATTCAATTTACGCAACGCCTCCAGCGCGGGCTTTTGACGCTCCCAGCCCCACTTCAATACGGACAAATGCTGATTTCTGTCCCAGTCTCGTGCCGCCTGTTCGGCCTGACGGCGCAAGGCCAGATCTCCATCATAGCGCGCATACCATTCTTTGAAGCGATACCAATGGTTGAACACGGCCTCGTGCCCAACCTCGTAGATGACTAGCTGATCGCTGCGCTCTTGCCTGCTGACCAAAATGCGCTGGTCGACTAGATGCTGGCCCAAGACCAATGCAGTCTCAGACAGCTCATCCTTGACAGCGCGGCGACGCACCACCACCATCGCTTCATTCTCCTCATCACTCCGCTGCTCGACGCTGGCGATGGCTAGAAACAGTCTGGAGAAAGTTTCTTCGTCCAGGCTTTTGCCGTTTTCTGCTAATGTGTTCTCCGCATTTTTAACCGCATCTTCGGCCAAACGGTCGATTGCGCCAGCCACCCCGCCAATAGCTGAGTAAGCGTCTTCGGTCAGCGTGCTGTCTGTTTTCCTGTCATACAATTGGGACAAGGCGAATTCTGCCAAGGCCAAGGCACCCGGTGCCGTGCCGGTATCTTGCAGAATGCGCTGCACCAAGCTAGATTTGATCGTAAGCCCAGCGGCTTGGGCCGGGCCGACGATCATCTTCTCCAGCGCTGCCTGCCCCGGCACGCCAACGGGGAAATGCCCTGAGCGCAGCAGCGCAAGCGTGGTTTCATCCTGCGGCCATTGACTATAAAAGTCGGAGCGCATACCAATTACCACGCGCAGCAGTGGGCAAGATGCCGCGGTTATGATTAACTGGAAGAAGGCATTGCGCGCATGGCTGTCCACCTTGGCCGCAAACACTTCTTCGAATTGATCGATGAATAGGAGTAGCTGGGTCGTTGCACTATCCTGCCCTAGTGAATCACTTGTCACCATGGCGATGTCGACGGGATTGCTGCGCAGTCGCCGCGCCAAATCCGGTACGCGCCATCCTCTTTCCGGGAACATTTTGCTCAAAGCGAAGGCCAGTGGCTGAAACGGATCATCGCCCAGCTCGCGCGGGGAAAAGCTAGCCGACAACCAGCGAACGCTATTTACAACTGGGCTTGTGGTGAGGGCCGGAATCAGCCCTGCATAGACCAGCGAGGATTTACCCGAACCTGATGGGCCGATCACGGCGAGAAAGCGCTCATTATGTGCGAGCAGGCGTTCGAGTAGCGCTTCTTTCTCCACATCACGACCAAAGAAGCGATCTGATTCGGTGGGTAGAAAAGCGCGCAGACCTGGATATGGCCGCCCTTCGATGGGTTTGGGAGGCGGTTTGCCAACCCGTTGGGAATAATGCAGGTAGGCCCTCAGAACATGTGACTTCAGTTCCTCCGGAGTTTTGAAAATTGCAGCACGCGCAGACGCTTCAGTGCCACTGTTAATGCGCTGTCTAAATGACTCGATCAATTCCGGTGAATTCTCCTGGGTGACTGCATCATGAAATTTGCTCTTGATCTCATCATCGTCTTTGACGAACATCAGGATCGGCAGTTTGCATTCCCGGGCTTTTTCGTACTCGAGTTCAGTGATGGAGCGTTTTTTCCCAGCTTGCCCAGGAGGAATGAAGCCGTAACGACGGCCAAGGATACCGATGTATAGATCGCACCCAGCCACATCGGCAAGACAGCTGTCATGCACACTGCGTTCGTCGGCGATATAGCTTTCGACAACCGTGCATTCACCACCCAGCGCCTCCTTAACTGCCTGTCGCTCTGCGTAAAGATCGTTCAATGTTGAGGAAAGATAGACTTTCATAATCTAAATATCTTGCCTGTATGGGGTAAAAGCAAGGATTGAGCAGTCTGTTGGTAAAGGAAAATACGCTTTTTCATATCAAATGAATGGATTCTTATGGATAGCCTGTCGATAACCGGAAATTTTAGACCCTTTTCCCCATTCAAAACAAATCGAACCTATTTAAAATAAGCTTTTCTTAGAAAGCTGTTCCACAAAAAATATGGGGCTTGCATAAAGAAAGAAGCAGAAACGTTTCCAGCGTTACCTTTTTGTCATCATTGCGGCATGGGATCATCGTTAATCACTTTAATAAGGTTGTGTTTTGAATAGAACTGAAGATATTCACCAGGCAGGCAGTTCTGATCTAGTTGAGTGCGGGGTTATCCCGCATCAGGTAACTTTACGAGAACGACCTGTTCTCACTGTGTTAGCCAGCGTGCATTTTATTCATATCATGGATTTCATGATGATGCTGCCATTGGGCCCGCAATTCATCAAGTTGTTCGATGTTACGCCGCAACAATTCGGTATGCTTATTTCAGCCTATGCATTTAGTGCGGGTGTGTGCAGCTTCCTGGCTTCATTTTTTATTGATCGGTTTGATCGTAGGCACGTATTGATTCTTCTGTGCGCAGGCATGGGGATTGCTACACTGATTTGTGCGCTGGCAACCGATTACACCATGCTCTTGCTGGGACGTATCGTGGCAGGTGGTTTTAGTGGGATGCTGAGCGCTATTATCTTTGCAATTGTGGCGGATATTATTCCAGAACATCGGCGGGGGGTAGCGACAGGTACTGTCATGTCTGCTTTCTCAATAGTGGCCGTGGTTGGCATGCCGATAGGGATGCTGCTTGTTAATCTGATCGATTGGCGCGCGCCATTTTATCTCCTGACCGCCGTGAGCTGTTTGATGATGGTCGTCGCGCTCCGTGTGCTGCCGTCATTGCGTGATCATCTGATTCATCATCAGGAACGCCATCCCGTAAGGCAGTTACGCGCAATCTTTTGGGTACGGAATCATCTCTATGCCTTTGCGTTAATTGCCATGCTGATGTTTGCCGGGTTTTCTGTAAGTCCTTTCATCAGCACGTATATGGTGATCAATGTAGGAATGGCAGAAATTGATTTGCCTTATCTTTATTTTTTCGGTGGACTGGCTACATTTTTTGCTGCCCGCATGCTTGGGAGGCTTGCTGATCTTCATGGTAAAAGAAAAATATTTGGTGTGACTGCCGCACTTTCTGTTTTCCCCATTCTGCTGCTGACGCATTTATCACCAGTACCGACAGTCTTTGCCGTAGGGATTGCCACATTATTCATGATGCTGGTTTCTGGGCGATTTGTTCCTGCCATGGCGCTGGTGACTGCAAGTGTAACCCCTCGTTTGCGGGGCAGTTTCCTGAGTTTCAATATATCAGTGCAACAGCTGTCAGCGGGTTCGGCTTCATTATTGGCAGGTTCTATCATGGGAATTTCAGCAAATGGGGCGTTGACGCATTATGATTCAGTGGGAGTCATCGCTGCCATCGCAACGGTACTGAGTATTCTGTTGGCAGTTAAAGTGGATAGTTATCAGGAATGAATGCGCGTTCTCTTTCAAATGAGTGGACCTCGGGTTTTCTACAAACATCACTTATGTTCGAGCCGCTGCATGAAGCGGGGAAATCTTTCAGTAATTTTAATCACTGGCCTGATATCGAAAATTTGAATCAACTGAACGCTGATTCAATTGGAAAAATTGTAACTAAATCACATAAAAGCATACGGTTTGTTCCCCAGGCAAAAGCGACGAGCGAATTCGTGCAACAATATGAACCGAGGATCTATCTAACAGGAGAAATACAGACTCGCGCGCATAATTGGCATGATCTATTCAATGCGCTGGTTTGGGCAACTTATCCCCGTTCTAAAGCAGCCTTGAATCAGTTGCATTACCATGCCTTGTTAGAGGAGAGGAAGCATCATCAGGAAAAGCGCAGCGCTTTGCGTGATGCTGCCACACTCATTGATGAATCTGGGGTAATTGTCGTGAGTAGTAATGATTATTTGATTAAACTTTTGAAAAATTTCGCATGGAAAACTTTGTTCTGGCAACAGCGCGCTGCAGTGTTGGCGCAAATGAGATTTTTTCTGTTTGGTCATGGACTGTATGAAAAAGCTCTGCATCCTTATCTTGGCATGACAGGAAAAGGTATTCTCTTGCATGTGAGTGAAGCTTTCTTTAATCAGCGTCTAATTGATCAGATTGTCCTGATTGATATTTGGCTGGAAGATTATTTAGCGCAGGGATATTTGACATCGGCTGATTTAGTGCCCATACCTGTGTTAGGGTATCCAGGCTGGTCATCAGATAATACCGATTCATCTTACTATGATAACCAGAGTTACTTTCGTCAAAAAAAGATGAAAAAAATATCATGATCGAGCGATTTTTCTTGAATATACCTTGTAATGATTCTTCTTGAGAACTTATAGGAGGTTGAAATGACAGATATTGCCGGATTATTGGGAGAGGAAGCAGACAAACTTCTCAATCACGTATGTCAGGGTATTCCTAAGGCAGGGTTACATGTTCCTGGGCCCGATTTTGTCGATCGAGTAGTGATGGGGAATGATCGCAAACCGGGTGTGTTACGGAATCTTCAAACTTTATACAATCATGGTCGCTTGGCAGGAACGGGGTATTTATCAATATTACCAGTCGATCAGGGAGTGGAGCATTCTGGAGGTGCTTCGTTTGCGCCCAATCCGATGTTCTTCGATCCAGAGAATATCATCAGACTGGCGATTGAAGGAGGATGTAATGGCGTTGCTTCGACGTTGGGTGTATTGGGCATAGTGGCACGTCGTTATGCACATAAAATTCCTTTCATTCTTAAAATCAATCACAACGAATTACTGACTTACCCGAATAAGTATGATCAAACTTTGTTTGCCAGTGTGGATCAGGCATTTGACATGGGAGCCTGTGCGGTTGGGGCGACGGTATTTTTTGGCTCGGAGGAATCACGCCGCCAGATACAGGAAATTTCCGAGGCATTCGCCCATGCACATGATCTAGGGATGGTGACTATCCTCTGGGCTTATACGCGCAATGCTGCTTTCAAGACTGCAGAAAAGGATTATCACGTGAGTGCCGATTTGACAGGTCAAGCTAACCATCTTGCCGTAACGATCGAAGCCGATATTGTTAAACAGAAAATGGCAGAAAATAATGGTGGTTTCAAAGCGCTTAAGTTTGGTAAAACGGATGCTAAAGTGTATAGCGGTCTTACTACTGACCATCCGATCGATCTCGTGCGCTATCAGGTAGCAAATTGCTATATGGGGCGTGTCGGAATGATTAATTCAGGTGGAGCATCGGGTAAGGATGATTTACATCAAGCAGTACGAACTGCGGTAATTAATAAACGAGCGGGTGGGATGGGGCTCATTTCCGGACGGAAGGCTTTTCAGAAGCCTTTTGAAGAAGGTGTCAAATTATTGAATGCCATCCAGGATGTGTATCTTTCCAAAGAAGTGACTGTTGCTTGAGAGATTTTAAGGAATAAGACATGTCCACTAACCATATTCATGATCGTGCGATGGGGGCTATCATGGGCGCATTCATTGGTGATGCGCTAGGTCTAGGCCCCCATTGGTACTATGACCTCAACGAGCTTCGGCGCGATTATGGTGACTGGATTAGCGACTATACTGACCCCAAGCCTAATCGCTATCATGCTGGGTGCAAAGCCGGCCAGTTATCCCAGGCGGGATTTATTCTGGCGCTTACCCTTCGTTCACTTGTTGAGCGTGGAGAATATAATCAAGACGACTTCTGTCGACGCCTAGACGAAGAGCTTTTTCCGCTGCTCGACGGTACTCCCGTGAGCGGGCCTGGGGGTTATACCAGCCAGTCGATTCGTGAAGCATGGAGGCGTCGCGTGCAGCAGCAACTACCATGGGGACAAACCGGTAGTCATGCCGATACGACCGAGGCGATTGAGCGCACCCTGGCGATAGCCGTGCGTTATGCGTTCCAGCCGGATCAGCTTGCTGCAGCCATCACCAGCAACACCATGCTGACCCAGATTGACCATACTGTTGTTTCGATGACGGTGGCCTATGGTGCAGTGCTGGCGCTTTTAGTTCAAGGGCATCCTCTTGATGTCGAATTGTCAGGGAAGCTCATGGAATGGGTAAAAGACGGCAAATTACCTTTTCATGCGGTAACGCGCGGTGATTTGCAGCCCCCACGCCCTGGTGACCCTGATCCTCCTCGAGTTGGCCGCTTTGCTTCGCCCGATGCATTACTTACACCTTCTTATATGGCAGCAACCGCAGCAAATCCGGCGATTCGGATAGAGCCGGCATGGGAAGTATCCATTGTCTATGGTATGCCATGTGCTATTTATCATCAGTTACCGGCTGCTTACTACTTGGCAGCCCGGTTTCACAATGATTTTGAATCAGCGGTGCTCCATGCGATCAATGGGGGTGGACAAAATCAGGCGCGCGCGATTCTTACGGGCGCACTTACCGGTGCACAAACCGGTTTATCTGGCATTCCCCAGCGCTTTGTTGATGGACTTGAAGGAAGTGCCGGTCTTGTAAAATTGGCTGGAGATCTGGCTGCACAAGTAGGATAGCTCTGAAATATATGGCGATAGTGATGACTTGACCATTTACTACAGAAACATGAGCTGGCTAATTATTGCAGCTATGCACTCTCTGCAATATTTCTGTGTGGTTTCGGTATAATATCGCTTTGCAAAGGATCGTTAACATGCGACTGATTCAGAAAGCTCTTACTTTTGATGATGTTTTACTCATTCCCGCTCATTCAGCAGTTCTACCCAGAAATGTAGATTTAACTACACGTCTCACCCGCAATATTACGCTCAAGATTCCACTGGTGTCAGCAGCAATGGATACTGTTACTGAAGCGAGGTTAGCTATTGCCATTGCTCAGGAAGGCGGCATTGGCTTTATTCATAAGAATATGTCAATAAAAGCACAAGCCGCACACGTTGCTAAAGTCAAACGCTTTGAAAGTGGTGTGGTGACGGATCCTATCACTATCCCTCCGCATATGACCGTGCGGGGAGTGCTTGAGTTAATTCAGCAACACAGGATATCTGGATTGCCTGTCGTTGAGGATTCCAAAGTCGTGGGTATTGTAACTAACCGTGACCTCCGATTTGAAACCAATCTGGATCAGCCAATCAAAAATATTATGACCCCTAAAAAACGGTTAGTAACGATAAAGGAAGGTGCCCCCCGTGAAGAAGTCTTGGCTTTGCTGCATAAGCATCGGCTGGAAAGAGTTTTGGTGATAAATGATGAATTTGAGTTACGTGGACTGATTACTGTCAAAGACATTACTAAAACAACAGAACATCCTCATGCTACTACGGATGATCAGGAAAGATTGCGTGTTGGTGCAGCTATAGGAGTAGGTGAGGGGAGTTACGAACGAGCAGAGGCACTTATTGAAGCTGGAGTAGATGTTTTAGTGGTCGATACAGCACATGGGCATTCGCAGAGTGTGCTCGATCAGGTACACTGGATTAAGGACCATTTTCCAGAAATCCAGGTGGTTGGCGGTAATATTGCGACTGCTGCAGCAGCCAAAGCGCTGGTTGATAGCGGAGCAGATGCGGTGAAAATTGGTATTGGTCCTGGCTCCATCTGCACCACCAGAATTGTTGCGGGAGTGGGCGTGCCACAGATTACAGCTATCGAAAATGTCACTCGAGCATTAGAAGGAACAGGCGTGCCTGCAATAGCAGATGGCGGTATTCGTTATTCAGGTGATATTGCCAAAGCGATGGCAGCAGGAGCAAGCACGGTTATGTTAGGTGGATTATTCGCTGGCACAGAAGAAGCACCTGGTGAAATTGAATTATTTCAAGGAAGATCATATAAGAGCTACCGGGGTATGGGTTCGCTGTCTGCAATGCAGCAAGGATCAAGTGATCGTTATTTTCAGGATAATAAGCTTCAAGATACTAATAAACTCGTCCCCGAAGGTGTGGAGGGGCGTGTTCCATACAAAGGATCAATCACTGCTGTCATTCACCAGTTAGTAGGAGGTATGCGCTCGAGTATGGGCTATTTGGGCTGTAGTACTATTGAAGAAGTCCATGCTAAAGCTGAGTTTATTGAAATTACCTCTGCGGGCATACGTGAATCTCACGTTCATGATGTGCAGATTACAAAAGAAGCGCCTAATTACCACGTCGAATAAAAGCAAATTTTTTTATGCACCAAAAAATCCTTATTCTGGATTTTGGCTCTCAATATACTCAGTTAATTGCTCGTCGTATTCGAGAAATGAATGTTTATTGTGAGCTACATCCCTATGATGTCACTCCGCAGTTTATTAAAGATTTCTCACCGATAGGCATTATTCTGTCAGGTGGGCCTGCCTCAGCCTTTATTGAAGATACGCCCCGTGCGCCACAAATCGTTTTCGAGTTGGGTGTTCCTGTGCTGGGTATCTGCTATGGTATGCAGGTGATGGCTGCCCAATTGGGTGGGAAGGTAGAAAGCGCTAAAAAGCGTGAGTTTGGTTATGCTGAATTATATCTGAAGGATTGCAAACTCTTTGATGAAATCAGCGATCGAATAAGTGTTGAAGAGCAGGCAGTTCTTGATGTATGGATGAGTCATGGCGATAATGTGGTTGGACTGCCCGCTGGCTTTAAAGTCATTGCGAGTAATGCAGCAACACCGATTGCAGCAATGGCCGATGAGGCACGGCAATTTTACGGTTTACAATTCCATCCGGAAGTAACCCATACCTTGCAAGGTAAAGTTATTATTGAGCACTTCGTTCATGACATTTGCGCTGCCGGCTATGATTGGAATATGCCCGATTATGTCGAAGAATCCATTAGCAGAATTCAAGCTAAGGTTGGCAAGGACAAAGTAATCCTGGGTTTATCAGGCGGTGTGGATTCTTCCGTTGCCGCTGTGCTGATCCATCGGGCAATTGGTGATCAACTTACCTGTGTATTTGTCGATAATGGCTTATTACGCCAGCATGAAGCTGAACAGGTAATGGAAGTATTTTCCAATAATCTTCATGTAAAGGTAATTCATATTGATGCAAGCAAACAATTCTTGAAGTATCTGCAGGGTGTCACTGATCCTGAGCAAAAACGCCGTATTATAGGCAGGGAATTTGTCGAGATTTTTCAGCAGGAATCAGAAAAAATTACGGATGCCAAATGGCTCGCACAAGGGACTATTTATCCGGATGTGATTGAATCTGCGAGCAGTAAAACCCAGAAAGCGCATACGATCAAGTCCCATCACAATGTAGGCGGGCTCCCCGACACGTTGCATCTTAAATTACTTGAGCCACTGCGTGAGTTATTTAAGGATGAGGTCCGTGAACTAGGTTTGGTACTGGGTTTGCCCCATGATATGGTCTTTCGTCATCCCTTTCCTGGGCCTGGGCTGGGAGTCAGAATTTTAGGCGAAGTAAAACATGAATATGCCGAGCTGTTGCGCCAGGCAGATGCGATTTTTATAGAGGAGCTCAGAGCGTCTGGCTGGTATGAACGAACCTCTCAGGCCTTTGCTGTATTTTTACCGATAAAATCAGTAGGTGTAATGGGTGATGGTCGAAGCTATGAGTATGTTATTGCATTGCGTGCTATTCAAACTCAGGATTTCATGACTGCTCACTGGGCAGAATTACCTTATACGTTGCTAGGCAAGGTTTCTAACCGGATTATTAATGAAGTACGTGGCATTAATCGGGTGGTATATGATATTTCTGGCAAACCACCGGCGACGATTGAATGGGAGTGATCCCATATCTCGCAGCGACCAGCAAACACTGGTAATTATTCGATAAAAAGCCCTGAGAAATCAGGGGTTTTTTCATTTCTGTCTAGGGTCTGTTGACAATTTGAGATAACTAGTTAAATTACCTCCGGCTTTGCCGGAGGTAATTTAACTGATAGAGATGGTCTTTACGTAACCGTATTAACAACAGGTACAGTTTCATTCAGATATAACTACCGTATTAATGATCGTCAGGAAACGCTGGTGTTGGGTCGTTATGGACAAGACGGGATAACTCTATCTGAAGCAAGAGAATTGCTCATTGAGGCTAAGAAGAGGATATCTGAAGATAAATCACCATCTAGGCGAGCATCCTGGGAAAAGCAAAGATCAAGGAATGCTGGTCCCTTTGGTGAATGGGCTGAACTATGGATAAAAAACCACCAGATAAGCCAATTCTACCAGAGATATGTGTAGCATCAGTCTATGAGCGCGATATAAAGGGTGTGTTCGGGCATTTAAAGATGGCTGAAATAAGTTATGGTGATTTGCGTGGGCTTTGTGACAAGATTGTAGATCGTGCGCATTGCAACAGTAATTCACGTCATAAAAGTAGTTATGCTGGTATATAAATATGCCATAGAACATGGACATAATTAACGTGAGTTCGGGGTAAGAAAAGCAGCAAAAGGAATCTGAACTACTTATGATAAGTTGATTCTGGAGAAGAATTTCTTCATTATTCATGAGAAGAAACTCTCACTTAATATCAGACCTCCTCAAGCTCTTCCAATTGTGGTGGCATGACCGTTATGTCGAACTCACGTTTGTTAAGCAACTACAGCGTAGATGCGGTCCTCACCGGAGAGGTTAACACCGGAGAAGAGAAATTTGAAGTCCAGCCACCCGCCGAAGCCGACAACTACAGGGTCCGAAATATTACCGGGAGTTCCAGCGTCTCCGTAAGACAGCAGCTGGCCGTTCTGGTCCACAGCGTAGATGCGATTCTCACCGATGGCATTCTTACCAGCAAATAGAAACTTGAAGTCCAGCCACCCACCGAAACCGACAACCACTGGGTTCGAAACATTACCAGGCGTTCCAGCATCCCCGTAGGACAGCAGTTGACCGTTCTGCTCCACAGCGTAGATGCGATTCTCGCCAGTGGCGTTCCTGCCAGCGAAGAGAAACTTGAAGTCCAGCCACCCGCCGAAGCCGACAATCACAGGATCCGAAACATTGCCGGGAGTTCCAGCGTCCCCGTAAGATAGCAGTTGGCCAGTTTTGAACTGAGTTTCAGTATCATAAGTATACCCGAGATCGTGATGGTCGAGCACGTCTGCCGGTGTGCGATCTGGCCACTCCATCAGAGGGTCATGGAGCCCTAAACCTGAGCCACTGGAGATGAACGGAGCGCCTGAAGTCGCGGGAGCGAGTTGCCACCGAGCCCACAGCATATCGATGCAACAGTGATGGAGATAGAAAGCTGGATCACCGGGTGACGCGACATCGGCCATGACACCACCAACCCAGACGTGCGGCCGGTTGTGGATAGGATTTTCTAGCTCTCGCCAGAAGGTATCATAATTATCACGACCTTGATTCGACTCAACTTCCTGCAGTGTCGATAGGGGACCCGAGCCGAGCGCTCGTCCAAGACCCCATTCTAAATTGAACTGGCCAAGAAAATTATTGTTCCACAATGGATCGGACGGATTACGGTCGACCGTTGAGTCCCAGTAAGGAATAGTAATTTCGGAGTGAAATTTTTGAAGTTCACGTTCAAAGCGGAGGAGCATTTCACGGTGCCACGGTAGGAATTGCGAGCTCCGATGTATGCCCATGAAAAAGTGCTCAGCGTGTATTCGGGCGAATTCATCAATGAAGCCAGTTGATTTCACATGGAAGAGTGCTTGAATGAAGCGGTCGCGCTCTACATCCGTGAGGCTGCGGTAGTTTTTGCGAATGCCTATATCATTTCCCCTCATTAGCTTCGGACTCGTGCCGGATCATATTGACCTTGTCTTGGTAATCGATAAACTTTTTCGCGAGGTCCATCAGGTTGTTGCTCCAGTCGTAGGCATACTCATGCAAAGCATATGACCCGTCTGGCAGTTGGCCGTAGCGAATGGGTTTGTTGTCAATAAGCAGCTCGAGTTCGCGCTCGCGCCCAGCTCCAAGAACACGTAACTCACCGGTATCGCGTACTCGCAGCTCGATGTGATGCCCCTTATAGTCTTGATGCTCAGGTTCCATATAACAGCCTCTTGTAGTTGTGAGTGTGTTTACAGGATGAGAGAGGGAATTCCATTTCCAAATCAAAAATGACGCGAAGGCGAGCCGCAGACAGTATAAATAATACGGCAAGGTGAAGCCGACAATGTCAGTTTTGATTTAGAAATGGAATAAGGTAGCAGACACATTCCTGAATTCCCACTGCAGCTCTCTATTGCAGGTGTTGCCTCCATGAATATCGGCTGAAGCCAACACTAGCATGGCTACTACTCCATATAACGTCATAGTTAAACTAACAAAGCCATGCATCAAACCCATCTCTTCTTTACTTTGGCGCGGTATTTCACCTGCGATTTATTCCGCACAAGCCAGCCTACAGAAACACAATAAGTGATGTATTTAGAAAAAATAAATGCACTATTTTCATCAATCTTATAATTAAGCTAAGCAATAACAAAAATAAACACAATAATGAAATTGCATACATTTTTATTGCTGACAAGTGATCAAAAATTAAAATGATTTGTACTCTTGGCAGTAAAAAATTGCTGGCTTTTAGAGTCCGTTTCAAAACTCCTGAAATAAGGTTGAGTAAGGATTAATCCTTTGATTCATTACAAGAAGTTATCGAAGCTTTACAAGGAGGATCAAATGGTATGAACATCCATCACTCAAAGAGTATGCTTGTGACCGGTCAGGTTACGCAAGCATCACAGGTAGGGGTGGAGAGAATAATGGGACAAAAAGAGGAAAGATAAATTAAATTGTGCCTATTCAAACTTGACTTAAACTAACTTAATTAACAGCATAATAAACAAAGCAATTCCTATCATAGGAACGATAAAAGCCTTCCAATCCGAAGAGGTAGCTTTAGGGCTGTTCTTCATCATTTCCAGCGCTTTAGGAAATAAAATTATTAAAAACATTCCTAACGCTAATGCAGAG
>NZ_FOUB01000022.1 GCF_900114745.1 Nitrosomonas communis
TTTGTATCCACGGTAGGATTAGATGAAGAGATGGTCAGAGAATATATCCAGCACCAAGAGAAAGAGGATGAGCACTATGATCAGCTCAAGCTTGGTATGTGATGCCACCTTTAGGTGGCTCCAATTCTTGCCCCTTTGAGGGGCTAACAGTAATAAGCCTCCGGCTTTGCCGGAGGTAATTTAACTCGGCAATTTCTTGTGCGGTAAGCTGATAACGTAACGTCATTTCGAAATTTTAATTTATCCAGAATTATATCCTAATAACTTACTGATGTTACGCAGCCTCACGCTGATAGCGTATATTCCTGGCATGAAAACAAAATATTTAGATTTATACACGGATTATTTGATCAGTACTACCGGCTATGCGAGGGCGACCGAATTATCGGCCATGTTAGGCGGGGAGATGAGTCATGATCAAGTAACACGGTTTTTGTCAGAACGAAAATACACATATGTTCTAAACGATTCAAATGCGCAGGTTCGGGGAGTAGTCGAAACTTGAGCTGGCCTAGAGATCCATGAGATTGATGGCGGAGTCACCACGGGGCCGGCTCGGATGATCCAGGTGAGATTGAGGTCGATGGAGGTATTCATACTGGCCAAGTAGGATAGTAGGCTTGAAAATCTATAGCCTAAGCGGTTAAGAATGATTCAAGATGCATAGGATTCGAACAGACTATCGCCAGTTTGATTTTATTATTTAACGTGAGTTCGACATAAGAATCATTAACATTATGGTTAGAAAAGCTTGAGGAAATCTGATATTAAGCGAAGGTTTCTTCTCCCGAAAGGTGTAAGCCTCCAACCCGGCTATCAGATTAACAAAGAAGTTAAAGAGGCTATGATGGCGGGAACGCTCGAATTGCGAGATATTCTTCAATTGAACATTGACGGTCTCAATGATCGAGCATTGTAAACCCTTTCATCATAAGGAATTCAGATGTCTTTTGCTGCTTTTCCTATCCCGAACTTTCGTTATTTACTCCAGGTGGACAGAAATAATCTGGAGGCGACTCTTTTCTAATTTTCCTTCAGGATGGACCGGCAGCATTCGAAATAGCACAAAATGCTGCTCTGCTGTTTCACGGGCGGGTAATGGAATGGGTAAACGAACCTCTCCCGCTTTACCCTGTCGGGCAGGAGGGTAATGAGTGATCCATCCGATGGTATTCTCGTTCATCCAGTCTTCCTGCTGCTGCGTCAATATTCTGTAGTCTGTGTTGATTTTTATAGGAGAAAATATGATTTGGATCATGCTGTGTTCTTGCTCGGGGGCAGCAAGTACTTTATAGCGCACGACCAAGATAGTAGGTGGTTTTTTGCCTTCCATTACCTCCTTCAGAGGCATCTGCACGATGCGGTCCTTATCTACGACCGCATCCGCATAACATCCTTGGCATAAGAACACCAGCAGTACTGCGACCAGATTCCCTATGGCAACACGTCTTGATGATTCCATGTTCACCCTATTCTATAGCAGGAGGTAAGTGCCCAGTTTAAAGTTCCGTTATAACCGGCAGTACGCTCGAGATGATAAGAGGTTATTGCTCCATTCAGCATCAATCAAGCCGTAGAATTTCTAAATCTGTAACAGTAAAGGAGGCAGTATTCTTACTTTCAGCTGCCGCATTGATCGGCATCAGTTGCACCTTGATATCATCATTCAGCCTGCCTGCTCCAGCCTGTGCCGTCAACGGCGCAGTAATGTCTACCATCACTCTGCTGCCATGCTCTATGCTTGTCATCTTTGCAGAGCCAAAAAAACCGAAACTACCGGCATAGTGGGGATCGGTTGAAGGCGTTTCTGGAGTCAGATAAGGGCAATTAACAAAAACATTCACTACCAGACCGTTATTCCCGCCTTGCGGCCAACCGACATTTTTTAGGACAGCTATAATGCGCGCACCTTCTGTAGCCAGGAGCTTCTTGCCGGCAAGGGTAGTGCGAAACACGCGGCTGCTCTGGAGATTTCTGAGTAAGTTCGTGGTTTTAGCCGAAAGACTGGTTTCTTCGCCAACACTTGCGGTGATACTTGCTTTTTTCGTCCCTAAAGACACAGGTTTCGCGCTTTTTAGCTGTTCCGCTAGCGTCGCTTGAAAGGCACTGGAAATTTCGACGTTCTTCAACATCGCTTCAAAACGCTCTTTGCCAATCAAATCGTCATAGGTATAACCCAGTTTAGTAAAGTCACGCACTTGCCGGGAGGTGAAGGTTATGGGATTACCGTTCTTGTCTACAAACATATCGCTGTAGGTTTCGTCGTTGTCCTGAGTAGTGTTACCCGCAGATTGCCATTCTGCCCACATGTAGTCCACCATGCTGTGGTGCATCCAGAATACCGGGTCTAGTGGAGATAAGCCATCGCCAATGTGCCCGGGTAACCCTCTTGCCGGGAAACCAGCGATTACATGTCCATTGTTGTGTGGTTGTCTTTCCAGCATGTTGGAAAAGTTGAGAAACGAAGATTGACGCAAAATGTTCTGCAAGTTTCTTTCCGTAAAACTACCACTACGTACTGGATCACTTTGCAGTCCTGTGCCCTTTTGCAGAGCCCTTATTGGAAGGCTGTCGATTTGCCCCCAGTTAATCCCATTATATTCCCCTGGATCATTCCAGTGTGTAACGTTGAGAAGAGGGTTGTCGTAAAAGGGGTTGGGAATAATCCCATTATTTTGGCTCCAATCCCAGTAATGCAAGGCAAAATTACTGTCACCAATCAGCTCTCCGCAAATTTCCTCAAACATCGCGATATATGGTCGGTGCCACGATACGAAGTTAAGTGTACCATGCTGGCAATAATTTGCATGAATGGTTGCCTGACCCCACCAGCTACGCAGGTCAGTATCAGGCAATGCGTGCATTGCCTTTACCGCTTCACCATATTTTTCAAAGAATGGATCATTGTCTGCAAGGGTCATTAAGTTTTTACGCACCCGCAAGTTGGTTGGTTGACCCCACAAAGTATTGCTCATTCCAAGCGCCGCTGGAATAGCCAGGCAGGCTGCAGAAGTTTTAAGGAAGTTGCGTCTCGATACCATTTATTGCTCCCCTTTATTGGTAATATAATCTCTGAAGAGTGCTATTCGAAAGAACTAATAAGTCATCCAATTTACTGCCTGGTCAGCGCAGCCAATCTTATTTAATTACAGATGCTTTTCCATCGCTGCAATATAGGTAATGCGATTAGTCAAATAAAATTAGATACTTTGTTAAGCTCCTTCTCAAATTCTATTGGTGACCTATCCCCTATAGTGGTATGAACGTGATGGACATTGTAGTAAAAATATATGCTTGTATATTAGTTTTGGCAGAATCTCTGGTTTGATATGCAACGCTTGTTTGTTCGTCATTGTCTCGTTTCAGGCTGCCAAAGTAACGTTCTGTAATTACCTGAACAAAATTAAAACTACCTTGACTAAGTTGGCTGCGAGTGCTACTCGCGAGCTGCTGTAAAATGGGTCAGTAAAGGCAAAGCAGGTGTGGCTGTTGAGCTGGGCGTCAAAGTGTGCATCTTGGGAGACCAGCATCAATTCATCTTGCACCATCATGTAATGGAAAGAAAAACTTATGATCAAATTGCAGTAACTATGGTCACGGAAGCTAAAAAATGCTTTCCCATACTCAATGCCTGCAGCTTCGATAAAGATTTTTATTCACCTTCCAACCAGGCTGAATTAGCCCAACATCTCGACCAGGTCACGCTCCCCAAAAAAGGCAAACTATCCAAAGAGCGCAAAGCGGTAGAACAAACGGAAGAATTGGTTAAAGTCCGTCGTGCGCACTCAGCAGTAGAGTCGGCAATCCATGCGCTGGAGGTGCGTGCACGGACTGGACAAATGCCCAAATCATGGCATGGTTGATTTTAAACGTTACGTTGCACTGGCTATTGTCACCAGAAACATCCGCCGCATAGGTGATACGCTATGGCAGCAGGATGTGGAGCGTGTGCGGCAAAGCTATAAAACGTAATTTAAAGTACCCACAAGCAGCTTAAGCTCTCCAGCTAACGCAAAAAACCGCCTGATTGTGAGCAATCGGTGGTGAGTGCCGGCTAGAAATCGTATTTTTTTATGCCATACCACACAAAAGATACAATCAGGGGCTTTTTTGAATGCATGGTTTCAATGTATTTTTTAAAAAGGGGCTTAAAAATTAGGCAGTTTAAAGGTAAAAAAATGGGGTTTTTCAGACTAGCACTA
The DNA here is from genome assembly GCF_900114745.1 of Nitrosomonas communis. GTDB lineage: Bacteria > Pseudomonadota > Gammaproteobacteria > Burkholderiales > Nitrosomonadaceae > Nitrosomonas > Nitrosomonas communis_A. Next base: position 4,203 of record NZ_FOUB01000022.1, read on the forward strand.
ATTAAGCAATATGGCACACACTTGAGGATCGAATGAAAATAAAAGAAATTCACATAGTCCCATTAGCAAGACAAGTAATTGAGATAGTGCGTGAAATACAGTCATTGACAGAGGAGGGTAGAGTCTATTTTCAAGTATCCGGTCAAGTGCTTGCCCAATGAGCGAGAACACTATTAACATAGATTTGTGAAGGTTTAGTTATAGCAGGGAAGAAATGACCAAGTGCGGATTCAGAGGTAGGGCATCAACCCTGCTGCATGAGTGCGGGTGGCCGCATGATGTGATTGAACGTCAGCTTGCTCACGTTGAACGTGAACGTAGTATCTGCGTTTATAATTATGCTCAGCTCTCGCCAGAGTAAAAAAATAATGCAAGCTTGGGCGGATTATCTAGATAATCTGATAAAGGAAAAATGCTTCCTCCTCTATCCACAGCTTGTGTAATATCCTGTGTCAATGCCTGATGTGTATGAACTTATAGCATTGTCTACACATCCAATAGTTTATGTGAGCATTTAATTTATAAACCGAACGTCCTTTAATTTACTTTAAAAGTATCCAGGGACGTTTTTTTGTTCCATCAATCCTCTAGGAGAGCATTGCTATGACACAGCTTAATAACCGTTTCTCCACTTTCTTTTTAATTGTTCTAATGACTTTTTTCTTAGGCTGCGCCTCAACCCCCAAGCAAGAGGGAACTGGAGAATATTTCGATGATTCTGTCATTACCACGAAGGTCAAAACGGCAATTTTCCAGGAGCCTACACTAAAATCCTCTGAAATCAGCGTCGAAACTTTTAAGGGTATCGTTCAACTGAGCGGCTTCGTCAGTTCCAAAGCCGATATTGACAAAGCGACCGAAGTTGCGCGTAGTGTCGAAGGCGTAAAATCTGTTAAGAATGCCCTACAAGTTAAGTGACAATAGATCACTATATTGATTAATCGTAAGCTATTTATTCCGGCTCTAGACTAGCAGAAATGACCTGTTAGTCTAGTAATTCCATTTCTAAATCAAAACTGACTTTGTCGGCTTCACCTTGCCGTATTATTGATACTGTCTGCGGCTCGGCTTCGCGTCATTTTGATTTTTAAATGGAATAAGATGTTAAGAAACAGTAAATTAAGAAACTTACATCAAAAAATAATTTAATACTTTTGCATTGATATTCCTGTCAGCAGAGCTGTTCTGTTACCAGGAAAAAATCGTAACGCAATAAACTGCTGGTATGGGTTATTCAGACAAATAATACCGAAAAAGTACTGGATTGTAAGTGATTGACGTTACAGGCTGTGATATTGGGTAAGCTATCACGTGCGGTTAATGGCAATGAACAGATACAGCCTGTCTTCCTCCGTTTAAACTTCCGCGATATCGGCATGAAAGTAGCCGATGGGATAACCTTTAAACTTATTTTTCATGGTTTTATCACCTTCAATCTCCGGCAAGCGGGATATACCGTGGCGTTGCAGGTTTGACCGAATCAGGCCGGGAAGGTCGGCTGCAAAAACATACAGGAAATCATCCAAAGACAGAAGCATATATGACGGAAGGCAACAACGTCGGCTTCCTCTTTGCGCGTTTTAGTAGACAGATTCTGCCACTAAAGTATACATTCATTCGAAGAATAGGGTAGTAGGAGAATAGGGCAATAGCCTTAATTAATATAAACTGAAGTCAGAACCTAGTTGCTGCTGGATATCTGATTGGTAAATCAATCAAAATATTATGAATATCTTTTCATGATTTTATTTGTAATTTTTACTGGAAGTAGTTTGTTTTCAACTTTTCCAGATCGATTATTTTATTTATCATTTCTCCTTTTATGAGACTCGAGTACGTCATTTTACCCGCGCGAATGGCCATCCATAAATACTTTAAATTAGCAATAGCAGATGCTAATCCGATAAATCTCTATTCTTATTGAACAGCTTAGATCCATATTCTAATGGGTAAAATAGCTAATCTCAGTAATTCTAAGCCAGATAATATAGCGCTAAAACCCAGGCGTAAGCGTAGCCAGATAGCGCACACTAACAAAGGCAGGGTCAGGAAATGGCTAAGAAAATACCCTTTCAGTGAATTCAAGCGAAAATTGCTGTTGCTAAGTATAGAAATCCTTAGTTTGTGTGTTACAGTAGTTTTGACCATCATGGTGCTGTTAGGTTATTCCGCGAACCGGTTCTCGGGCACCAGTTTTTTCGGCAGCTTGCTGCCGTTTTCTATCGGCGTAGTAGTATTGATAGTGGCCACTTCTATTTTTTCCATCGGCTGGTGGAGACTGAGAAAAAGGCTACAGGTTCATTCTAAATTATTGCCCCCGATTTTATCTCTTTCATTTGCCTTGGTGATTACGTGGTCTATTATTCATGGCCAGCTTACCTTGGCTTATGGCGATTTCCGTACTTTAATTGGAGGCAAGGAAGAAGCAGGTCGAATGGCAATCGCGCATCAAGTATATGCAGCTTATCGCAGGCAAAATGTAACACAGCTGCAAAAAATGATTAATCGAGCCGAGGAATATCGCCAAGCCATCAAAGACGCAGCTAATGCTTTCGATATCGATAGCAATTTGCTACTGGGTATCGCAGCAACAGAGTCATCTTTCATACCGAGAGATAGTAATGACGGTGGACGTGGTTTATTTCAAATCAACCAAGTTCCGAGAACAGCTGTCGCTCAAGCGCATAAACATCTAAATGTTGAAAGAATTTCTCTGGAAAATCCGCGGCACAACGCCTTTATTGCTGCAGCTACATTCAAACACTATTTGACAGAAATGAAAGGCGATCTTTTTCTGGCTCTATTAGCCTACAATATCGGTCCTGTTAATGGTGGTTTACGTTTTATCATGCAGCAATACGGTGCTTCTGATTTCACAACCATTCAACCATATTTACAAACATTGCCGCGTGATTATCCGATACGAGTATTATCCTACTCCTTAGCATTTCGTCTTTGGCAAGCGGAAGGTAAATTACTCTCTTACGAAGAGGGAAATAATGCTACTTATATACAACGCGTCGGTATACCAGGATTGCATACCGGTTTGTAGTTATTCAACATAAGGAATTACTATTTTATTCCATCTCTAAATCAAAACTGATTTTGTCGGCTTCAACTTGCCATATTATTTATACTGTCTGCGGCTCGCCTTCGCGTCATTTTTGATTTGGAAATGGAATTAGTTTGTCCCGCTGTTGTAGGGGAGAGGCACGAAATCCATATACCTATCTTTTATCAGTGTTTTCTGATGATACGCAAGCACTCGTTCATCGAGAAATTTTCCAGCAATAATGAATTTTGGTATCACGAGCGAAATCCAAGGGGATCATCTCTGAGCTGATATCTTCAATGATCAAACCTATCAGCGCTTCTCTATCCATTTTGAAACGACGGAAGTTGGTTGAGAAATACAACACTCCACCTGGTGCCAACAACGCGGCAGCGTTGCGGATCAATTGTACATGATCACTTTGGATATCGAAGGCTTTGCCCATTTTCTTGGAATTGGAGAAAGTTGGGGGGTCAAGAAAAATCAGATCAAAGTGCTGCTTTTGTTTTGAATCAGCCTGCTTAGCCAACCATTCAAGACAATCGGCACGCACCAGCTTGTGATCGCCACGGATACCGTTGAGGTCGAAATTTTGTTTGGCCCAGTTCAGATAAGTTTTGGACATATCGACCGTGACACTCGCCGCCGCTCTACCGATCGCAGCATGTACCGTAACGCTACCGGTGTAGGCAAATAAATTTAAGAAACGCTTGCCGTTGGCTTGTTGTTGAATCAGCATACGCATTGGCCGGTGATCGAGAAACAAGCCGGTGTCCAGATAGTCCTCAAAATTTACCCAGAATTTGCAGCCGCTTTCTTCAACGATATAAAAGCGGCTGGAATTGCCGTGTTTTTGGTACTGATCGGTGCCTTTCTGTTTGCGGCGAACCTTTAAAAAAACTTGCTCAGTGGAAATTTCTAACACCTTGGTTATTTCTGCCATCGCTCCTGCTAGCCGCTGGTGGGCCTTGATAGGATCAATAGTTTTCGGTGGCTCGTATTCCTGAACATTGACCCAGGTTTGCTCACCTTGATAAAGGTCTATTGCTATAGAGTATTCCGGCAAGTCAGCATCGTATAATCGATAGCAATACACCTGATTCTGTTTGGCCCATTTCGCTAGTTTTTTCAGATTCTTACGTAAACGATTGGCAAACATTTCCGCCTGACTGTCGGACTGACTGATTTGGACAGATCGGTCGGCTTGCTTGACGTGCTCTTGTTGGGGCTTGACTTGAGTTTCAAAAAAAGCTTTTTTCGAATAATGATCCATTATATGTACTATCTTACAAAAGTAGGTATAGCACCACGGTAATACCATGCAAGAAATTCTTGAGTTGCGATACTATTTAGTCCAGGGTGTGGTGCTGGAACCGGTTAGCATTAATCGTAACCCCATGAAAAAGAACCAATTTGAGTATGAGTATGTTTTCTATAAAGAATATAGTTAAGGATAGTATTTATCATCGTCAATATAAAACTTTTGAATTAAGGAAAAAAAGCCAAGTCAAATTTAGTCGAGGAGGGGGCCTGCTGCGTTGTCTCAATTTATTTGTTGGATATGTATGATTAACGTTACCTCTCTTCATCCCTAGTGAGATAACCAGGTAAGGTTTTAATACGAATTTGTCTTATAATTCAATATAACCATAAGCAATTACTCAATTTTATTTAAAGCAGCATTAGTATTCCTAATATCTTAGATATGAAATTATCTAATTGAATTCTAAAATAATATTGACATTATAAAATAATCCACAGTTTGTTAAACAATATTCATCACTACAATTAAATTTACCTCAGCATATAACATAATTACAAATAATTAATTAAATTCATATAGTTAAAGTTTAATCGAATGAGTAAATATTATCACGGATAACCATCCTGGCATCAATATTTACAAATTACCCACAAACTTATCCACAAAAATTACAACAAATATTCATCTGATTAAGTGATATCGTGAATTAGCAATTTTACAGATTTAAATAGCATTGCAAAGGAATGACTAAAATGAACAATTATGTACAACGTTTTCTATTAGAGAATCTGGATATACGAGGTGCAGTAGTGCATCTGGATAGCGTGTGGCAGGAAATGCTGCAAGACAGGAATTATCCGGAATCTGTTGTCCAGCTACTTGGAGATATGAGTGCTACTACACTTTTACTGAGTGGTAACCTTAAGCAGCTTGGACGCCTAACCGTGCAGCTAAAAGGTGATGGTCCGGTTCCTATGTTAGTTATCGACTGTGATGAAAGCCTTCATTTGCGCGGCATGGCTAAACATGTCCCTCAGGTTGGAATGTTACCAGCACCTGATTTACTCGGACATGGTCAGCTTGTGCTGACCTTGGACATGTTGTCCATGCGCGAGGCTTACCAGAGCATTGTGCCACTTGACGGTGACACGATTGCTGAAATCTTTGAGCACTATTTCAAGCAATCTGAACAACTTCCTTCACGTTTGTTCCTAGCGACATCAGATAATGCCATTTTCGGCATCCTGTTGCAGAAGCTCCCCAGCGCCGATCAACAGGATCCAGATGGATGGACTCGTATAGAAGCACTTGCCTCAACGGTGCAAGACCAACCTATGTTCAGTCTAAATGCTGAAGAAATCCTTACTCGCTTGTTTATGGAAGAAGCCATCCGCATTTTTGAAGCTCAGAAGGTCAGCTACGGCTGTCGCGAAGATCCAGCCAAAATTTATAATATGTTGCAGTCTTTAGGCCGTGCAGAAGTCAATGCTATTTTGCAGGAATGCGGCGAAGTTATTGTACATGACGACATCTGCAATCGCGAATATCGTTTTGACGCGCTAGCTATCGATGCCATCTTTCGCGAAGCCGGGCCGACAATACATTAAGAGATCATGTTCTGAGAATATATTATGAGCGGCATGAGTTACACTGCTGGTATGGTCTAAAAAAACCATTTAAAAACTATTTACGTTGCAGTTGCGGTGTTAAAAACAAACACAAAATTATCCATTTATCTGATATAAGCTTCGCTCTTCTCACCTGTTTTTGCCTATCCTCGACTGCCTCTCACATGTTTTTCAATATTTGCTAAAGCAATTAATAATTTCCAGGAATAAAAGAATACCGAGCAGATTGCATATCAGATCAATTAGCGCGTCTATAAATTCCCAGCTCGCTAGCACGATGAGATGGGCGTATGTTAATCACTTGTTAAACTCTGATAATTAATCTCGGATTTTCCATTAAAAAATTCTTTTGATTAATAGGAGATACTGAAATATCGCTTTAACCAATGTCGTGGTAATCTTTATTTTAGATATTCATAAATTTTAGGGATGCTAAGCAATATGGATTTTCCTCCTTTGGCTTCACAAACAATTACTCATAAACACGCTTTGCTCGGAAAGCACCCCTTAGGTATTTCGGAATATTCAGAACGACAGGATCTTCATACTGAGCTTAATGCGGATGTTTATGAGTTGGTGGGTATTCCTGCACAACTATCGCATTTGGTACTTTTGTCTGATCGACAATGGGTCGATCAAGAGCGCCAATTATTGGTTCAACTTTGTTATCGTTACGATATTTTGCCACCTAATGCTCACTTTGATCAGTTCAGTACCGACTTTGGAGATTTTCGTTTACGGTGGGAACGCCATACCGAATATTCTACCTATACAGTTTATTGTAAAGGTCCGTTCGATATTCCTTTTGCTAGACCAGCCATTACCTCTGTACCACAAGATTGGTTAGCCAGCCTGCCGGGTGAAGTGTTGGTTGCGACGCATATTGCACTGGATGATCGATCTCGCCCTAGCCGTAGTCTAAGTGAGCTAGCCAGTCTATTTGCATCAAACACTGTCATTGGTTCCAAAGTATCGGGAGGCAGTGCCAGTGTTTGGAGCGACAATCAGATTCATGCAGATGGTTTTAGTCGAATCTTGATTCATGATGATAATCTACGTAGCCGTCAGGTTGGAAGGCTGGTGCAACGTTTGCTGGAAATTGAGACGTATCGTATGCTAACCATACTGCCGTTGACGCTCATGCGTAGGATAGTTCCTCAATTGGAGCGTTATGATGATCGCTTATCGGAGCTGATTACTGGTACAGATTTGGCCGGAATTGAAGATGAGCAGCGTCTCCTGGGGGAATTGACGAGATTAACCTCGGAAATTGAGAAAATCTCTGCCCAAACTAGCCATCGATTTAGTGCATCACAGACGTATTACGCTATCATGCAGCAGCGTATCGCTGAATTGAGGGAGGAGCGTATCGAAGGGTTGCAGATGCTTTATGAGTTTAGAAAACAGCGTGTGACTTCGGCAATGGGAACGTTTGATATCGTTCGCTCACATTTGGAGACGCTTTCTTTACGGGTAACACGCGCTTCATCCATGCTGCGTACCCGCGTCGATATTTCCACGGAATCACAAATCCGTGATTTATTGAAATCTATGGATAATCGTGCACGTTTACAATTGCGCTTGCAAGAGACGGTTGAAGGATTATCAGTGGTCGTACTGAGTTATTATTTGCTCGGTATAGTAGGTTATGGGCTTAAGGCAACGAAAGCTGCAGGATATGCTATTAATGTGGAATTAATTACTGGCATTGCGATTCCAGTAGTGCTCACGATCGTTTATTTCGGAGTGAAGCGTCTGCGCCGACGGGTGAAAAAAAAGTAATCCTGAACACTCCTGTGGCTTTTTTGAGTATTTATCTTATGGGCACCTCTAAAAATTCATATTTCGTTACAATACTTCATTGTTCACAAAAAATATTTCCTTACATATCAGTTATATGCTGCGTCAACATTTTTTGTTCTCGCATTGTCTTGTTTAGAACTTTGAATTTTTAGAGGCACCCCTTATGAGCAAGTGGATTGCAAACATTAGAGAATGACTAGAAAATTTCAATAATAGAAGATACAAAGTAAGCGTTACCATGTTTGAAGTGAATACAAGATAACGCTTATTTTGGCAAATTAGGAGTTACATCAGAATGAGACTAATATCGTATTAAGAAGTTACGCTCTCTGTTTCGACCTCAGTAACTGCTTTCATGCTTAAACGGAGCCGGCCTTTTTCATCAGCTTCCAGGACTTTTACTCGAACAGTTTGACCTTCTTTAAGATGAGTAGCCACATCTTCAACGCGCTCATGAGCAATTTGAGAAATATGCAATAAGCCGTCTTTTCCAGGCAGTATGCTGACAATTGCTCCAAAATCCAGCAGTTTCAATACTACACCAGTATATATCTTACCTACTTCTACTTCTGCGGTAATATCCTCGATACGTTTCTTTGCAAGTTCTCCCCCCTCACTATTGATGCAGGCAATCGTAACTGTGCCGTCATCACTGATATCTATTGTCGTATTAGTTTCTTCAGTTAGCGCGCGGATGACAGCGCCCCCTTTACCGATAACATCACGAATTTTCTCCGGATTAATCTTAAATTTGATAATACGCGGAGCGTGAGTCGAAATGTTTTCCCGGGTAGCGGGAAGAGCGTTCTTCATGATATCCAGGATATGCAACCGGCCTTCTTTAGCCTGTAGTAAGGCTACTTGCATAATTTCTTTAGTAATCCCTTGAATTTTTATGTCCATTTGCAGTGCAGTAATACCTTTCTCAGTACCTGCCACCTTGAAATCCATATCGCCCAAGTGATCTTCATCACCAAGAATATCAGTAAGCACGGCAAAGCGATTCCCTTCCTTAATCAGTCCCATGGCAATACCTGCCACATGCGCTTTTAAGGGAACGCCTGCATCCATCAATGCAAGGCATCCTGCACAAACCGAAGCCATAGAGCTGGAACCATTAGATTCCATAACTTCCGAAACGACCCTTAACGAATAACCAAATTCTTCAGGTGGAGGAAGCACTGCTTCCAATGCACGTTTTGCGAGACGACCATGGCCTATTTCGCGTCGCTTTGGCGTACCGACGCGCCCAATTTCTCCGGTAGCAAAAGGAGGCATATTGTAATGAAGCATGAAGCGCTCGGTATATTCTCCCTGTAGGGTATCAAACTTCTGCTCATCGCGTGCGGTTCCTAATGTAGCCACGGCCAGCGCTTGTGTCTCACCTCGTGTAAATAATGCTGAGCCATGTGTTCGTGGAAGTACACCATGGCGTATCGAGATAGGGCGCACAGTTCTTGTTCCACGTCCATCTATACGGGCTTCTCCATCAAGAATCTGACTACGAACAATGCGAGCTTCGAGTTCAAAGCTGATTTCTTTGACTGAGTGCTCATCAGGACCTTCTTCAGCACCGACATTTAATTCTGTGTAGACGCGTTGCCAAATTTCTCTAATGGTTTCGTTTCTAATTTGCTTTTGTTTTAATTGAAAAGCATTACGCAAATCTGCTTCTGCCAATTGTGAAATTCTTTCAATTAATACCGGATCATTTTCAGCTGGTTTCCAATCCCATGCGGTAACGCCAGCTTCATCAACAAATTCATTAATGGTATTAATGACTGTTTGCATTTGCTCATGACCAAACATAACAGCGCCTAGCATGATCTCTTCAGATAATTCCATTGCTTCTGATTCAACCATTAAGACCGCTTGCTGTGTTCCAGCAACAACCAAGTTGAGTTGAGCTTCTTTTAATTCGGTGGTAGTTGGATTGAGTACGTATTCATTATTGATATAACCAACACGGGCGGCCCCAATGGGACCATCAAATGGAATACCCGAAAGTACTAGCGCAGCAGAAGCACCAATCATTGCTGCTATGTCAGCATCCACTTCAACTTCAGCCGATAAAACAGTTGCAACCACTTGCACTTCATTATAAAAGCCAGCAGGAAATAATGGCCGAATAGGACGATCGATCAATCTTGAAGTAAGGGTTTCTTTCTCGGAAGGGCGCCCCTCACGTTTAAAGAAACTTCCGGGAATACGACCTGCAGCATAGAATCTTTCTTGATAATCAACGGTCAACGGAAAAAAATCTTGTCCAGGTTTGGTATTTTTATCTCCGACGACAGTCACCAATACGACTGTATCATCCAACGAAACTATCACTGAACCATGAGCTTGTCTCGCAATTTCTCCGGTTTCCAAAGTAAGTTTATGGCGACCGTAGGTAATACTCTTCTTTATTAGTTCCAATTAGCAATCCTTCTTTATTGATGTAATCATCCTTGTTTGATTGGCTATTTCCCTACTTTATAACCCATTTTTATTGTTTAATTAAACGATTACTTAAATTTTCTCTGACTTAGGGAAGAAAGCTAATAAATTAATTATTTGCGTAAACCAAGGCGCTCAATTAGCGCAAGATAACGATCGTTACTCTTCTTTTTTAAATAATCCAGTAGTTTACGCCGATGACTGACCATTTTAAGTAAGCCGCGGCGGGAGTGATGATCCTTAACATGTGTTTTGAAGTGATTGATCAAATCATTAATGCGAGTAGTCAAAAGTGCCACCTGTACTTCAGGAGATCCAGTATCGCCTGCGGCTCTTTGATAATCACGCACTACTTGGGCTTTTTGCTCGGTTGTAACTCCCATATAATTAATTTTCTCCAGTTTTGTTAATTAACCTATTTCAAGAACCTAGAATTTTACCTTTTAATAGGTTATTTGTCCAAAACTTACAAAGTGTTGGGTGTTGTGATACAGCTGGAGAGAATCTTAGCCTTCTCGATATTTGCATAAAATACTATTCTGATAGAATTCAGAGTAGTCAGCTTTTAAAATTCATAAATCTCCTAAATTTTATCTATTTTCTGCTTAATTTACTTATCTTTGGTATAGAGCATCAATATTCAAGATCGTTATGATTCTCTTTTAGAAATTCTATATTCGGGAAAATCACAGAAAATGCTGTCCCCAAGCCTGGCTCACTGTCAATTTTAAGTTGTAGATTATTATTAGCTGCGGCAATTTTGACTAGTGACAGACCAATGCCGCTAGAGGACTGGTTATGCATCACCGCTCTTGGAGAATAAAAATACTCGTCAAAAATATTCGGTAAATCCTTTGCTTCAATTCCAATTCCATGATCAGCAATTGTTACAATTGCTAAGTTACCTGGCAGTTTAACGATAGAAGTAATATCAATTTCTGCATTTTCATAAGAATAATTAATGGCATTAGCAATAATGTTTTCAAATAATATTTCTATCTGATCTGGAATACCAAAGGCAAAAAAATTTTGGATCGATAGCTTTATTTTAATATTTCTTGAATTTGCTACTGGTTCTAATTTATCAATGCACTTATAGATCGTTGCCGAAATATCAACGTACTCCATTGCATTGGTATTTTGTCCGGCGGTTTTTAGTCTTTCAAGTCTAAGTACATCCAGAATTAAATTTGACATATTATGGCCACGTTTATCAATTCTGGTTAGCACATCTTCAATTTCACGCGACACCTCTCCACAATATCCCTCTTTGACCAGATTAATTTTGCTACGTATAGCATCAAGCGGTGCCTTAAGTTGATGTGTAACAAGCATAGCGTACTGATCTTTTGCAATTTGAGCTTGATTGATTTGATCATAAGCATCCCGGAGATATTGCTCATGCTTACGAACAACAAGCGTAAGGCGTGAAACAACATACCATACAATAAAAAATAAAGTATCGAGTGCAATCATCCATACTAGAACTCTACCTTTTTGTAAGCTTTCATTCGAAAAGCGTGGCTCTATAAGAATTGATTGTGAGACTTGAAAGAACATTTCATTTTCAACGAGTAAAACAATCGTGTACATCGCAGAAACCAGGATTGCAACAAATAAGCTTTCCAGCGCCGAGAAAAAGATGCATGCTAAAGCAATATGGAGGATATAGAAGAAGGGAGCAGGCGTTGCGGTACTGCCTACATAATGCACAACTATCGATAAGCATAATAAATCAACAATGATCTGCAGCCAAATGTTGATTGAAGGTGAGTTGTACTTTGAAGGTTGGCAGAAATCCAATGCATAAATATAGGCAAAATTGGCAGCACTCAAAATGACTGTAAGAGCAAGCGGCCAAACTTGCTGTTCTCTGATTCCCAGTTGAGTAAGCTCCTCAGATGCTATCAAAGCCACGATCTGAAAAAGAATCAGTGCACCAATGACAGCCCATCGAAAAATGATAAACCAGCGAATATTATCTATTAATATTTCATCACTTAATTTTTGCTTACTTTCTTTTTTCCCGTCTAGGTTAAATTGCTGTTTAGGCGTGCTCCAGGAGAAATCGGCAGTAGCCATGATTACCTATCCTAAGAAGCACTCATTTCGGGCTTGACTGTCTTCAGACGCTCACGGACGATTGACAACAAAACGGATGGCTCAATAGGCTTTTCAATGATACAGATCCATTCTTGTGACTTATTTTCGAAATAAGGCAAAATCATATCACCGAGTGAAGTCATAAAAATTGCCTGCATTTTAGGGAAACGGTTGTGCAATTCCACATATGTATTTAAGCCTGCATCCATCGATTCAACCATCACATCAAGAATAGCTAAATCAGGAATTACAGCAGGATCATTCAGTGAGTTGAGAAAATCATTTGCTGTGTGATAGCTGTCGACCTCATAACCATGCTTTTTGAGGATTTGACGAACAGTATCTCGAATATCAGGATCATCATCAACGTGGGCAATTCTTTGTGTCATATCCATCTCCTTTATTCAATTAAAGAGCAGCTAATGTCAACAGATCCTTAAGTGATAAGATTCAACTTGAAAGTAGCTATTAATAGAAGAATAGTTTCTATTAAGCTATTCACGAAAAAAACAAGTTATGACTCTTAGTTTCCCTCATTCTTCTTAAATTAACTATAAAAAAATACTACACCTTGCCGTTCTCAGTGCGCAAGAAATTTTAATGGATATATTTGCGAAACAGGATATTTATTATTTTTTTGTACAGATGGGCTAGGATTAAATATTAGAATGTCATGAGTATCTGAAAATTTTTAGTGTTTGATATTGAGATTTGCTGTTGAAGCTTGTGATTTGAATATTAATGTTCATATAAATATTTATTTCTCTCTTTTAAGGTAGAAATTAAGGAAAAAAGTGTCATTCTTCAGGCCGCTTATGCTGGGAGAAATTGCATGACCGATGTTTAAATGGATATAGCTTGATTAACAAATTCGCCTTGAATTTCTCTGTTTTTAGAGATCAGTGGCCATGCGAATGATGCCTCACTCCATCTCGAAATCAAAACTGACTTTGTCGGCTAAACCTTGTGTGTGGCCTTGCCGTATTATTTTTACTGTCTGCCGCTCGCCTTCGCGTCATTTTTGATTTAGAAATGGAATCGGATACAAGATTCAGTACACAAGAACTGATTAGATTGATCAATAACTGAGTAAAAATGACACAGATTAATACTATTAAACAAGAAGATCTCAAAGAACCCTCTATTTTCCAAGCGATTATTTGTTTGCTTGGTGTGTTTTTAATGATCTCACTGGGACTCTTCGTACTGGAGATCCATATTCATACCATCATTTTCATATGCTTGCTATGGGTGGGTATCCATTCAGCTATGCTGGGCCATACTTTCACTGATATTCAGCATATGATGAATACGGGTATCAGTCACGCGCTGCCTGCTATTTACATTTTTATCCTGGTTGGAATGATCATCGCAAGTTTTATGCACAGTGGCACAATTGCCAGTCTTCTGTATTATGGACTGGAATTACTCAACCCTACAGTATTTCTTGCAACCGGATTAATTTTATGTAGTCTCATGTCACTGGCAACGGGCACTTCCTGGGGAACGGTAGGAACGATAGGGGTGGTACTCATCAGTATTGCAGAGGCTATCGGTATTCCGCTGGCTATCGTAGCGGGCGTGATTGTGTCAGGCGCAACCTTTGGTGACAAATTATCACCTATGTCAGATACAACGAATCTCGCCGCTATCAGCTCCGGCACCAACCTCTATCGCCACATTTATGCCATGCTGTATACTACCATCCCAGCCTTTATACTGACGCTTATCCTATTTATCTTTGTAGGGCTTCAATATGAAGACTATGCACTGCCTGCAGAGGAGATAACAGCGATTCAAACTGTGCTAGCAAGCACATTCCAATTAAATCTATGGGTCACGTCGTTACCATTGTTGTGCATGTTGGGTATGAGTATCAAAAATTATTCTGCGGCAATAAGCATGTCATGCAGTATCGTACTGGCCATGGTGATTGCCATTTTTTATCAAGAAAGAAACTTCATCGAGGTATTAAACGCACTCTGGCTCAATCAGCCTGGTAGCACAGGCATAGACCATATCGATTCCTTGCTTGGTCGTGGGGGCATTTATAGCATGGCCTGGACCTTGTTGTTATCGATTATGGCGTTGGCGTTGGGCAGTATCTTGCACCACGCAAAATTTCTTTCCGTTATTCTTGAACATGTAATTTTACGTATTAAGCGTGTGCGCACGCTCATTGTCATGACGATAGTGTCTGGATTTATCAGCAATATAGGAATGGGGGAAGCGTATATTTCGATCATTCTGAATTGTCAATTATTTAAGGACGCTTATCATAAAGCCCAACTGGATAGTGCGATGCTTTCCCGCTCGGTAGAAGAAGGGGCGACGATGACAACAGCGTTGATTCCATGGACTACGGCAGGCGCTTTTTATGCAGCAACACTCGGGATTTCAGTATTAGAGTATGCTCCTTATGCTTTCTTGAATGTGCTTAATCCTATTGTTTCTGTGGTAATGGCGAGCCTGGGTATAGGATTACTGCAACGCCTGCGCGTTGACGCTTAATTGGCTGAATGCTATATTCCGTCCAGTTAGGAAAGAATCTACAAGGGATAGATGGGTATCCCTTGCTGAAAACAAATCAGGGAGGAGCAAAATGGAACCAACAAATCAGCTTTTCGTCAGCTTTGCACTCAAGGATGCTGAGCTTAGAGATAAGCTTATAGAGCAGATAAACAAAGAGAGTCCGGAAATCACATGTGTCTTCATGCCCGAAAAGAGATCATGGGAGAGCGCATGGAAAGAAGAATGCCGGGAAAAGGTTAGAGGGTGTAATGGGGCAATTGGTCTCATCACCCCTAACACCATTCGGGCTGATGGGCAATTATGGGAACTTCGTTGTGCTTTTGAAGCAAAAATGAAGGTTATGCTGATTGGCGATGAGGAAGCCTGTGACATGCCAGCCAGGAAATTTCCTGATCTTTTGAAAGACGAAGATATCCTGCCATGGAACAGCTCCAACATCGCAATGTTTCTTGGTAGATTACAACGATAGCCGTTTTATAATATTCTTCCTGATCTTATCTTTACTCGATTGTAAGCTTTTCTAATATTTTCAAGTGCTGTCATAATATTGTGGCGGGGAGTGCCAATATTCATGCGCATGAAACCGCTGCCATTTTTCCCAAATAATGCGCCAGGACTTAATCCGACTTCAGCTTCATGCACAAAAAAATGCTTAAGCTGCTTATCGTTCATATTCAGGGCGCGACAATCCAGCCAAAGTAAATACGTTCCTTCAGGCTTAATTAATTGAATGTCTGGTAGATGTTCGGACAGGTAGTCGTCGACCTGATCACGTGTATTTGTTAGATACAGCATCAATTCATTCAGCCAGGTTGCTCCTGTCCGATAAGCAGTTTCAAATGCAACTATGCTGAAGGGATTAGCCGCACTGATATGAATCATATCAAAAAAATGCGTAATGGCAGCACGATGTATTTTATTTGGTACGATCAGGGCAGACAGATGAAGTCCTGGGATATTGAAAGTTTTGCTCGGTGCAATAGCCGTAATGATATTTTCTGGATTTTCAGTTAGACTTGCCAAGGGGCGATGCTGGTTTTCTGGATAAACCAGATCAGCATGAATTTCATCCGAAATAATCACCCAGTTATGTCTGTCAGTCATTTTAATAAGCTGCGCTAATTCAGATTTGCTCCACACTCTCCCCACAGGATTGTGGGGAGAGCAGAATAGCAGCATGCGCGCATTCATACCGATCTGCTCCAGTTGATCGAAATCGATCGTGTATCGGCCATTTACCAGTTGCAAAGGATTGAGTATCAATTGCCTGTCTGTTTTGGTTATTGCCGAAAAAAAGGGAAAATACACCGGTGGCTGTATGATGACTTGCTCACCTGTTTGAGTGAGTGCCATGATCGTACTGGTTATCGAGGGAACCACGCCAGGGCTGAGAATGATCCAATCACGCTCTACCTTCCAATGATAGCGTAGCCATAACCAGTCGATGAGCGACTGGTAGAGGCTTTCCGGGATAAGCGTATAACCATAGATCGGATGGGTGGCACGTCCAATCAGAGCATGCGTGACTTCTGCAGGGGCAGCGAAATCCATATCAGCTACCCACAACGGCATCACATTGGCATTGCCGAATGTACTCAGACGCCCATCAAACTTGGTGCTATTCGTTCCGACCCGTTTGATATCGCGGTCGAATGGATCACTCACGCGATTTTCTCCCAGATCGTTACTTCTGATAGTGTATGCTGAAATTTACGTTTAGTTTCACGGATTACGAAGGGGACTTCCTGTGGACCCTGAATCAGTTTGAAATGGCTGCCCAGTATATCTTTCAAACCATCCAATGTAGTAAAGCTTTCACCATCCCGCTTAAATCCACCGATCCATGCTTCCCGCTTAGTGTGCTCTTCTAACCAGGTATAAGGGGAGGCAATCAGCAACAATCCACCAGGATTGACCCGGCTGTGTATGTTTGCCAGGAATTTGGCCGGATCATATAAACGATCGATCAGATTGACTGCAAGGATGAGATCATAGCCAGTCAAAATGGGTTTGAGGTTGCAAGCATCACCTTGAAAGAACTCAACCTTATGCTTGACATCATCAAGTCCCAGGTTGGCAAGCGAACGCTCTTTGTAAGAAACCAGATCACCTTCATCGGTTAGGGTATAACGCAGCACACCTTGTTGAATGAGCTGCACACCTTGATTGATAAAACGTGCAGAGAAATCAACACCTGTGACATGATCGAAATGTTTTGCCAATTCAAATGTGGCTCGTCCTGAGGCGCATCCCAGATCAAGTGCCTTGTGTGCGGGTCGATTGCCCATGGCAGCAATGGCAAGTTTAGCCACAGCAGCCGGGAAATTGGGTACATCGAAATACGTATCACCATAATGAAATTCAGCATACTCGGACAACAATTTGTCTGTCTCATAATGAGAACTGGGCTGGAAGGCAGGCGTATCAGTAACGACATAGCGAAATCCGGCATGTTGAAAGAAATGACGACGAAAGGCATAGCGCGATGCCTTCAATGATTCATTACCACAGGCAATCCAGGAGCCGCCTTTGATGAGATTGTGCCGATCATCAAAAGTAGGCATGGTGAAATCATCATAGTGTGGATGAACATCGAACCCTTCAAATGGGTAAGTTGGTGTTTCTGTCCATTGCCAAACGTTACCTACGATATCGAAGAATTCACCCTGAGGAAACTCATTAATGGGACAACTCGAAGCATAATAATCGAGATGAATATTGCCAACGGCTGGAGCATTATGAGGTACCTCGGATAAATTGGCTACATCATATAATCGGTACCACTCATCTTCGCTCGGTAAACGCATCGGTAGGCCGCTGGTTTTCGCTTTCCAGTTACAAAATGCCTTGGCTTCATGATAATTTACTTCTACTGGCCAATCCCAGGGCATAGGCACTTCCTCGGTCATCAAGCGGAAATACCATTCATTGCCTCGTTTGAGCCAGAAGGTAGGGTATTGTGCACGAGTATGTTTTAACCAGCCACGGCCTTCCTCTTCCCAGTGATCCTCTAAGCCATAACCATTGGCCTCAACAAAAGCAAGAAATTCCTGGTTGCTAACCAGATAACGACTTGCTTGGAATGCCGGGATTTCTGCTGAATGGTGACCATATTCATTGTCCCATCCAAAAACAGGGTCAGTCTTGTTTTTACCTATCTGCACTTTGCCAGCCGGCACAGTCACCAATTGATTTTCCGGGGCGATTCCGCTTTTGCGGCAGGGTTGCCAGGCAGGATGGGGTTGAACGTATTGCAGTGCATGCTGGCGAATCAATACCGAAGAGGTTTCCAGATGGATACGCTCATGCTCAATACCCATTATAATGGTCCACCAGGGGCTTTCCCAGCCGATCGGCAGAGTCAAGGGCGTATCGCTGATGAGCTTATCGACAATACTGCGCATGGTGCGGCGATATGTCAGTACTTCTTCTACGGATGGCCAATCGTAATGAGTCGTATCCAAATCATCCCAGCTCATTTCATCGACGCCGACTGCAAACATTGATTCCACTTTGGGATTGATTCGCTCAGTAATCAAGCCGGCCAGAATCAGTTTATTAGTGAAGAAAGTAGCAGTATGTCCCAAATAAAAAATCAGAGGATGCCTCAGCGTGATCGGCTTAGCGTAATAAGCCTCATCATTGCGTAACGTTTCAAAAAGTTGCTCGTAATAATCGAGCGTAGTATGAAAATAGGATCGTATTTCTTCACGTTTAGCATTAACGTCGTTACCATCGAGTATCGGTGTTCTCTGAAAAAGTTTTTTTGACATAAAATATTGACAAACCTGCTTATTTGTAACTTTCGGAGCGGTTATTATACTCTTTCGAACTTTATAGGTCATATTTAACAAGGAAATAACAAATTTAGCGTACCCATTGGTAGTAAATGGAAACACGACAATTATTCCCTGAGATAATGATAAAGGCATAAACAAGGAATAGGAATACAATTCGCTTAATTAGCAGAATTAACAGAAAATTTGAATGGGTCACCCCATGATGCCTATTCCTGGAATGCAAGGAGCAATTCACCCTGAGTTAACACATTCGCTACCTGCAGCGAGTGGGTAGAAGACAGCATACTGACCCGTACGCCAAGTAATCGAAGCTTTTTTTCCAGTGGTACACGTCGTAAACATTCTCGCGCAGCCTGGCGGATAGCAATAGGATCGGCAATGAATGTAGACAAGGTGATGTCTCGGGTGACAGTATGGAAATCTTCGAAGCGCAATTTAATACTAATGGTGCGACCAAGGTAGCCTTTACGTTTCAAATCTTCTGCAACACGTGTACACAGGGCGGTAAGTGCTTCCGATAAAGCAGTGCGATCATAGCGTGGATGAAGGTTATGCTCAAAAGTAGTTTCCCGGCTGATCGATTTAGGTTCCGAGCGAGCCATGACTGGACGATGATCAATGCCATGCGAAACCTCAGAGAGCCAGGTTGCATAGCCGCGGCCAAAGTGTATTTGAAGAAAACTTAATTCGATCTCGGCCAGCTCGGCGATGGTCGAAATGCCTAGTGATGCCAGTTTCTTTTCTGCTTTGGGGCCAATACCATTGATTTTGCGTACCGGTAGCGGCCAAATGCGCTCTGGAATGTCAGACATGTCCAGAATAGTAATACCATCTGGTTTCTCAAGATCAGAGCACATTTTCGAAAGCAGTTTATTCGGCGTAATACCAATTGAGCAGGTGAGACCCGTGGCATCGAATACCGCTTGTTTGATACGTTTAGCGAGCGTCAAGCTATCCTCTGGCAGACTGCTGAGATCAATATAAATTTCGTCGATGCCGGAATCTTCGATTTGAGGTGTAATGTTTGCCACGGCAATTTTAAACAGCTGCGAATAATGGCGATACGCATCAAAGTCAACTGGCAGCAAAATGGCATCAGGGGCGAGTTGAGCCGCTTTCATCATACTCATCGCAGAAAATACGCCAACTGCCCGCGCTTCATAGGTAGCTGTCGTGATCACACCACGACCCACATAATCACGCAACCGTGAGAAATGCAAGCTTCCATCTTCCAGTCGCACCGGTTTATGCTCCGATTTCCCGCCAATGACAACGGGCAACCCGCGTAATTGCGGATAACGGAGAAGCTCAACAGACGCAAAAAATGCATCCATATCAAGATGGGCGATACGACGTGATAAGAAATTCATTGTTTATAAGTTATTTATGTCTGCGGCTCGCCTTCACGTCAGGTTTGATTTGGAAATGGTATTAACCCCGGTTTCAATTATTGGGTACTGTGCAGCATAGTTTGCAAGGTTAGCGCATTTTGTGCAGCGGCATAACCACTCTTGGTATTGTCAAAATAGCAATAAATGGTATGACCCTGTGCTGACCAGTTAGCAAAAGTAGCTGCCCATTCAGATAAAGAATATTTGCTATAACTGCCCTCATAAGGACCGTTTGGGCCATGCAGGCGCACATAAATAAGATCGGTAGTGATTTCCCTGGGTGAAAGAAAACCATCCAGATCGAAGATACAGAAGGCTGCCTTATGCATTGAGAGCAGTTGATAAGTTTGTGCGTTATGCCAGCTACGGTCGCGAAATTCAAAGACATATCTGAAATCATTGCTGAGCGTATCGAGAAAAGCAGACAAGCGCTCGGGATTGAAATGCCAGCGAGGCGGGAGCTGGAACAAAATGGGCCCTAGTTTATCTTCCAGCATGCGTATTCGTTCCAGGAAAGTATCAGTACTTTGCTCCGGATCGTTCAGTCTTTGTATGTGAGTGATGTAACGGCTGGCTTTGACGGTAAAGATAAAGTCTTTAGGGACCATGTCATACCATCGCAGCAATGTTTTTTTATCAGTCAATTGATAGAACGAATTATTGATCTCGACAGTTTTAAAGTGTTTTGCATAATAGTACAGCCATTCTTTCTGGGAAAAACCCGGCGGATAGAATAGGTCTCGCCAGTGAGAGTATGACCAGCCGGATGTTCCGATGAAAATCGCACCTTCCATCATATCGCTCGCTCCTGAATGATTTGTCTTGGCTGTAACAGGCTGCTCAAGAACCAAACCGCCATAACCACCCTGAAAAGCATGGCTATAACAAAGTAACCTGTCAATTAATTTGGCCATTGCCTTTATAATATTCTGTTTAGCAGAGTTTGCGGTATAGAACGCTTTTAATTTTTTAAACGATCAATCAATAAAGGGGAACTAGTGAGCACGATTTGGTTCAAGGAGTACACACTCGATTATCTGGAAGGGCTACGCAACGCTAATATGGGTGCGCATATCGGCATCCATTTTGCAGAAATTGGCCCGGATTTTCTGAAAGCAAGGATGCCGGTGGATAAAAGGACAACCCAGCCGTTTGGCATTTTGCACGGCGGCGCAAGCTGCGTCTTGTCAGAAACATTAGGCAGTGTCTCAGCCTGGATGACGATTGATCCGGAAAAATATCGCGCAGTTGGGCTTGATATCAATGCCAATCATATTCGCGCGGTCACGAAGGGTAATGTCATCGGGATATGTACACCGCTGCATATCGGCCGCCGCACTCAAGTCTGGCAAACAGATATCGCCGAAGAATCAACTGGCAAGCGTGTGGCGATTTCCAGATTGACCGTGGCAATCATTGAACAGGGTACATTGAGTAATCAAAAAGAAACCGTGATCGTGAGCAGAGAATCGTAATGGCTTTTAACTGTCTAATCCTTTAATTCTGCAAGCTTATTATTGATGCTTGCCTTCGTTCTATCCTTAAGTTTCTGTCAATAAGTTTTTCATGAAATTACCACTTGCTGTCACTGAGCTGGATCGGCGTCTAGCCAATCTGCCCAAACCAACCTATCCAGAAGAGCTGCCCGTCGTTGGCAAGCGGGAAGAAATCGCACGCGCCATTGAGGCGAATCAGGTGGTCATTGTGTGTGGTGAGACAGGTTCAGGTAAGACCACACAGTTACCCAAGATCTGTCTCGAGCTTGGGCGCGGGGTGGCAGGACTGATCGGGCATACCCAGCCGCGCCGCATTGCCGCGCGCACGGTGGCGATGCGGATTGCTTCTGAGCTGAATAGCCCGCTGGGTCATGCGGTAGGTTATAAAGTGCGCTTTTCCGACAGTGTCAGCAAGGATACCTATATCAAACTGATGACAGACGGTATTCTGCTGGCAGAGACGCAGGGTGATCCGCTATTGCGCGCTTATGACACGATTATCATCGATGAAGCGCATGAGCGCAGTCTCAATATCGACTTCCTGCTGGGCTATCTCAAGCAATTAATGCTGAAACGGCCTGATCTGAAACTGATTGTGACTTCTGCCACCATTGATGCGCAACGTTTCTCCCGGCATTTCCATAACGCCCCGGTGATCGAAGTATCCGGCCGGCTGTATCCGGTGGAAATACGCTATCGTCCGTTGGCTTCTGAAGATGAGGAAGAGGTGGACTTGCAGCAGGCGATTATCGATGCAGCCGATGAGCTGATGCGGGTAGGGTGGGGCGATACCTTGATCTTTCTACCGGGCGAACGTGAAATCAGAGAAACTGCTGAATCGCTGCGCAAACATGCTTTTAGCCGTCCGGGTGGTGGGGCAGGGGTGGAAATCCTGCCATTGTTTGCGCGCTTATCGTTTGCCGAACAGGAACGCGTGTTCAAGCCCGGTAAGGTACGGCGCATCGTTTTGGCGACCAATGTGGCGGAGACCTCCTTGACCGTGCCGGGTATCCGTTACGTGATCGATACGGGTC
This sequence comes from Nitrosomonas communis, assembly GCF_900114745.1. GTDB lineage: Bacteria > Pseudomonadota > Gammaproteobacteria > Burkholderiales > Nitrosomonadaceae > Nitrosomonas > Nitrosomonas communis_A. The sequence continues at coordinate 26,748 of NZ_FOUB01000022.1, forward strand.
TGGCACGCGTTAACCGCTACAGTTACCGCAATAAAGTCGAGCAGCTATTGATCGAAAAGATTTCCCAAGCCTCCGCTGATCAGCGTGCCGGGCGCTGCGGACGGGTCATGAGTGGTATCTGCGTGCGCCTGTATGGGGAAGAGGATTATCGCGCGCGCCCCGAGTTTACCGACCCGGAAATTCTGCGTTCATCGCTCGCGGCTGTTATTTTGCGCATGAAATCACTCAAAATCGGCGATGTGGAAAACTTTCCGTTTATTCAGCCGCCGCTACCACGCATGATCGCGGATGGTTATCAACTGCTGGCCGAACTGGGCGCAGTGGATGACAACAATGCGCTGACCGCGATCGGCTGGCGGCTGGCCAAATTTCCGATCGATCCGAAAATTGCGCGTATGATTTTGGCGGCAAAACAGGAGAACTGCCTGAGCGAAATACTGATCATCGCTTCTGCCCTAAGTCTGCAAGATCCGCGCGACCGGCCGTTCGAGAAGCAGGAAGCAGCTGACCGCGCGCATGAACCTTTCCGCGATGAGCGCTCGGATTTTCTGAGTTTCTTGAAGCTATGGGAATTTTTTGATGAGCAGCTCAAGCATAAAAAATCCAACAAAAAACTGATCGCCCAGTGCCAGGAGCATTTCATTTCCCATCGCCGCATGCGTGAATGGCGTGAAATTCACGGGCAATTGCATACTTTGGTAATGGAGCTGGGGTTCAAGCCGAATCAGGTGCCGGCAAATTATGACGAAATCCACCGCGCCTTGCTGGCAGGACTGCTCGGTAATATCGGCTTCAAATCTGAAAGTGAAGGCGAATACCTCGGCGCGCGCGGCATCAAATTCTCGATTTTTCCGGGCTCATCGCTGAAAAAAACCAAACCCAAATGGATCGTTGCGGCAGAGCTGACCGAAACCGCCAAATTGTATGCCCGCTGTGTGGCAGCCATTGATCCGTCCTGGCTGGAAAACATCGCTGGCAGGCTCTGTAAAAAACATTATTTTGACCCTCATTGGGAAAAACAACCTGCCCAGGTGGCCGCTTATGAACGTGTTACGCTCTATGGTCTGACTATCGTGCCGAAGCGGCGCGTGGCGTATGGCCGAATCAATCCCAAGGAAGCGCGCGAGATCTTTATCCGCAATGCGTTGGTAGCAGGGGAATACGTGACTAAAGCGCCGTTCTTCGAGCACAACCGCAAGCTGATTGAAACCATCGAAGAACTCGAGCACAAGGCACGCCGACAGGATGTGCTGGTCGATGAGCAGGAAATTTTTGCGTTCTACGATGCCATTATTCCGGCAGACATCTATGGCGGAGCAGCTTTTGAAAAATGGCGCAAGCAGGCGGAACAAACCCATCCACAACTGCTTTATCTCACGCGTGATTACCTGATGCGCCATGCAGCAGGCAGTGTTAACGAAGTGCAATTTCCTGAAACAGTTAGCATAGATGGCCATGCTTTCCCACTGAACTATCGTTTTGAACCAGGACATGTGCTGGATGGCGTGACCATCACCGTACCGCTGCCTTTTCTCAACAAGTTAACTATAGCGCAGTTTGACTGGCTCGTACCGGGACTGGTGCGGGAAAAAATAACCTGGTATTTCAAATCGCTGCCCAAGCAGATCAGGCGCAATCTGGTACCCGTGCCCGACTATGTCACCCGTTTTCTGGAACAGCAGGAACAAGGAGAGACCATACTGATGTCAGAAGCGTTGGCACGCTTTATCCAGAGCCAAACAGGCATCAAAGTGCCGCTGGACAGTTGGGATGACAAACCTTTACCGCTGCATTTGCAGATGAATTTCAAAGTCATCGATGACGCCGGCCAGGAACTTGCCATGAGCCGCAATCTCACAGAATTGCAGGCACAATTGGGACAAGCCGCGCAGTTGACCTTTGCCCAGTCAGACACAGCCGAGCAAATCGGCATTGAACGCGATCAACTCACGCGCTGGGATTTTGGTGATCTGCCCGAGGAAATCACTTTCACGCGCGCAGGCAAACAAATTACCGGCTATCCTGCTCTGGTCGATCAAACGGATCATGTCGCCATACGCCTATTCGATACCCGTGACGCTGCCGCAAGCAACATGCGGGCAGGAGTGCGGCGATTATTGAATTTCGAGCTTAAAGACAGGATGAAGCAGCTTGAAAAAAATCTGCCGGGGTATAAGCAGGCCATCATGCAGTTGAGCACCTTGATCGATCCGGAAACGCTCAAACGGGACATGCTCGATGCCATCAGCGATCGGGCTTTCATCGGCGATGATGCGCTGCCGCGTAGCGAAAACGAATTTAACGCACAGAAACAGCGTGCGCGGCTACGCCTCAGCCCCGTGACCGATGCTGTCGCCCGGCTCATCCAGGATATCGCGCAGGAATACCAGACACTGAAACAACGCCTCGCTGCCAGCCCGATCAGCAATCCTCGCCTCAAGACTGAACTGGCCGATCAGCTCAATCACCTGGTTTATCCCGGCTTTCTGCATGCAACTAGCTGGGAACGACTGCCGCATCTTACGCGTTATTTAAAAGGCATGGTCTTGCGCCTCGATAAATACGCCAGCAACCCCTCACGCGATGGCCAGCATGGGGCCAGTATCGCGGCACTGTGGAATCAATATCTGCAGCGCCTGGAAAAACATCGTAAGGCCGGTATCAGCGACCCCAATCTGACCGAATTCCGCTGGCAAATCGAGGAACTGCGCATCTCCCTGTTCGCCCAAGAGTTGAAAACCCCTTATCCAGTATCCGTCAAACGCCTGCAGAAGTTCTGGGAAACAGTGCGCGAGTAAGTTGTAGAAAGACTAGCTGAGTGACAGCTTTTTATGCTATTGTCTTGCCGCTCATGACTTGATGATCTACCTACAATACTAATAAAAATTGCCACTGGAACAACACGCAAGGGAGAATATCGATCGTCTGCTGACGGCAGCAGGCTGGTTGGTGTGCGATGCGGAAAAAGTTAATATCCATGCCGTACGCGGCGTGGCTATTCGCGAATTTCCATTGAAAACTGGATATGGTTTTGCAGATTATCTGCTGTATATCGATGGTAAAGCAGTAGGGGTAATCGAAGCCAAGAAAGCAGGGGTGACCCTTACCGGCGTTGAAACGCAATCGGACAAATACACACAAGGCTTGCCGGATGGATTGCCGCACTGGAGCAATCCGCTACCGTTCTCGTATCAATCGACGGGAAACGAAAACCGCTTTACCAATGGTCTTGATCCCGCTCCACGTTCGAGGTCAGTATTTGCATTCCATACACCCGGACTGCTAGCGGAATGGCTGAACAATCCACCTAATCCACCAACACACACTATACAGCAGAGCCTGCCACAGTATTATCAAACGGGCAGTACTTTCCTTGCTCGCCTGCAACAGATGCCACCTCTGAGAGAAGAAGGGCTGTGGCCTGCCCAGATCAAAGCCATCCAGAATCTGGAACAATCACTCAAGGAAAATCGCCCACGCGCACTCATTCAGATGGCTACCGGTTCTGGCAAAACCTTTACTGCCATCTCCTTCATCTACCGTCTGATCAAATTCGCTGGCGCCCGGCGGGTATTGTTCCTGGTCGACCGCGGCAACCTTGGCGACCAAACGCTCAAGGAATTTCAGCAATACGCTTCGCCCTACAACAATTTCAAGTTCACCGAGGAATACATCGTTCAACGTCTGCAATCGAATGTAATCGACACCACCGCGCGCGTATGCATTTGCACCATCCAGCGTATGTATGCCATGCTTAAAGGCAAGGAGTTGGCGGAAGATCTCGAAGAAGAATCAGTGGACAAGCTCGGTGGCCTGTTCAAACGACCAGAACCGATTGAGTATAATCCGGCAATCCCTATTGAAACCTTCGATATCATTGTGACTGACGAATGCCACCGTTCCATCTACAACCTGTGGGCGCAGGTGTTGGAGTACTTCGACGCTTATCTCATCGGCCTCACTGCCACACCCAGCAAGCAAACCTTCGGCTTCTTCCACCAGAACCTGGTAATGGAATACAACCACGAAATGGCTGTGGCCGACGGTGTCAACGTCAACTATGACGTCTACCGCATCCGTACCCAGATCACTGAGAAGGGTTCGAAGGTGGAATCCGGCTACGCCGTGCAGATCATGGAACGCGACACACGCAAAAAGCGCTGGGAACAACTCGACGACGATTTCAGCTACGACCCAAACCAGCTAGACCGCAATGTGGTCGCCCCGGACCAGATCCGCACCATTATCCAGACTTATCGTGACAAACTGTTCACCGAAATTTTCCCTGGCCGCAGCTGGGTTCCCAAGACGCTCATCTTTGCCAAGGACGATGCGCACGCGGAAAATATCGTCGAGATCGTGCGTGAGGAATTCGGCAAAGGTAACGATTTTGCCCAGAAGATCACTTACCGCAGCTATGGGGCAGGGGGCGCGAAACCCAAAGACCTCATCAACGAATTCCGCACCAGCCCCATGCCGCGCATTGCTGTCACAGTAGACATGATCGCCACCGGCACCGATATCAAGGCGGTGGAAATCGTCATGTTCATGCGCGCTGTCAAATCCCGTGCCTTCTTCGAGCAGATGAAAGGCCGCGGCGTGCGCGTCATCAAACCCGACGACCTGCAAAGCGTCACCCCCGATGCCAAGGCCAAGGACCACTTCGTCATCGTCGACGCCGTCGGCGTCTGCGAGCAGGACAAAACTGACTCCCGCCCGATGGAGCAGAAGCCCACCGTCAGCTTTGAAAAACTTCTGCAGGCCGTCGCCTTCGGCAACACTGAAGATGACGTACTGACCTCGCTCGCTGGTCGCCTGGCACGTATGGAACATCGTCTCAAACCGCAAGATGATCAACAAATTCGCCAACTCAGTGGCGGCTACAGCCTCAAAGATCTTGCCCACAACATTATTCAATCGCTCGATCCTGACATCGTTCTTCCTCTTTTTACTGCAGAAGATAAAGGTGAGGCAAGCCGTCATTCCGGCGAAAGCCGGAATCCAGAAACCCAGATAAACGAAGCCCGTGTGCGTATCATCCAGAATGCAATAAAGCCGCTCCACGATCCAGAGCTACGCGCGCTACTCACCGAAATCAAAAAGAAAAATGAAGTCGTCATCGATATCATCAGTGCCGATGAAATCATCGACGTCGGCTTCTCGCCTGAAGCCCTCAACCGTGCCAAGGGTGTGGTCCAATCCTTCGAGCAATTCATCCAAGCGCACAAGGATGAAATCACCGCTTTGCAAGTGCTCTACAGCAAACCCTACAAACAGCGCCTCACCTTCGAGGCCATAAAAGAATTAGCCGATGCCATCGAAAAGCCGCCGTATCTGTGGAACGAATCGCAACTGTGGAGCGCCTACGCTGCGTTGGAAAAATCTAAAGTCAAAGGTGCCTCTGGTCGCCGCATCCTTACTGATCTTGTTTCGCTGGTGCGCTTCGCCATCCACCAGGACAACGAACTCATCCCGTTCCCCGAGCGTGTCAACGCCAACTTTAATGCCTGGGTAGCCACTCAGGCCCGTCATTCCGGCGAAGGCCGGAATCCAGAGCCTTTTACCCGCGAACAATTCCACTGGCTCGAAATGATCCGTGACCACGTTGCTGCTAACCTCAGCATCGAGCCAGTTGATTTCGAGTTGCCGCCATTTACGCAACAGGGCGGCCTCGGCAAAGTGCATCAACTGTTCGGTGATCAGTTGAATGCAATCATTGAAGAGCTGAACGAGACGTTGGCGGCATGAGTACGAATGTGGTACACAAGGAAGTTATGGGACAAGGTTGGGAGATGCGGCCGCTAGGTGAAGTTGTGAGGCCAGCACGCCCTCGCGTTAAGCCATCGGAAAAACCTAATCTTCCGTTTATCGGCATGGAGCACGTTGAGGCTCACACGATGAGACTCCTAGGCACGGTACGCGCTGGTACCATGAAAAGCTCAGCGGTGCACTTCCAGCCGGGTGATGTACTTTATGGGCGGCTGCGCCCCTATCTCAATAAAGTTTACCGACCGGATTTCGAAGGACTCTGTTCAGCGGAGTTCATTGTTTTTCCGAAGGCGGATGGAGTGGATAGCCGGTATCTGCAATATTTTTTGAATTCATCTGCGTTTGTTTCGTTCGCATCACATTTGAACACCGGTGATCGCCCTCGTGTCGACTTCGATCAACTGGCACCTTATGAATTTCCGGTTGCATCCATCGACCAACAAAAACACATCGTCGCGGAAATCGAAAAACAATTCTCCCGCCTCGACGAAGCCGTCGCCAATCTCAAGCGCGTCAAGGCTAACCTCAAGCGTTACAAAGCTGCCGTCCTAAAAGCCGCTGTCGAAGGTCGACTTGTCGAAACCGAAGCCGAACTCGCCCGCCGCGAAGGCCGCAGTTTTGAGACCGGTGAGCAACTCCTGCAACGCATCCTCGAAACCCGCCGCAACCAGTGGCAAGGCAAGGGCAAATACAAAGAACCCGCTGCGCCTGATACTACCGATCTGCCTAAATTGCCGGAGGGGTGGGTATGGACCACGCTTGGGCAACTGGTATGGTCTGTTAAAGATGGACCCCATTTCAGCCCAAAGTACTCGGAAGAAGGAATCCCCTTTATTTCTGGCGGCAACATACGTCCAGAAGGTATCGACTTTTCATCTACGAAATTCATATCGTCTGAATTGCACGATGAATTTTCCAAGCGATGTAAGCCTGAGTATGGTGATTTGCTATACACGAAAGGAGGCACGACAGGTATCGCAAGAGTAAACACGGAAACACGTGAATTCAGTGTGTGGGTTCACGTGGCAGTGCTCAAACCATTAAATTCTCCACATTGTTATCGACAGGCGCAAAAGCTCACCCATGGCGTGGGCAACCAAGATCTTGGGCTTACGCGCATGGTGTGGATAACAGTGCCACTACCATCGAACCCAGAGCAAAAACGTATTATCGCCGAAGTCGATCGCCGCCTCTCCATTCTGCGCGAAACTGAATCCCAGGTAGACGCCAACCTCCAGCGTGTTAAACACTTTCGTCAATCAGTATTGGCATCGGCATTCTCACCACCCCCTTAAGGCCAGCCATGGGATTTCATATATGACACCGATTCAGGCGTTTGTTGGACATAGTTTTACTGAGGACGATAAAATTGTCGTCGATAAGTTTCTTAAATTCCTGGATCAAATCTCCGAATTAAACCCGAATTTCACTTGGGCGCATGCAGAGTCGGCTGAACCCAGAGTTATTGATGCGAAAGTTTTGAGTTTGTTAGACAGCAAGAATCTGTTCATTGCCATTTGTACAAAAAAAGAACGCGTAATAGCAGCGAGTGCTTTAAAGAAGAGGAGCATACTTTTTAATTTCAGCCGATTAATTACCAAGGAAGAAGACTTTGTATGGAAGACGTCAGACTGGATTATTCAAGAGATTGGTTTGGCAATCGGGCGAGGGCTGAACGTCATACTTCTGATTGAACAAGGCCTCCGAGCGCCAGGTAGCCTACAAGGTAATTTAGAGCGAATTGAGTTCGAAAGAGAAGCGCCTGAGAAGGCTTTCGGAAAACTCCTTGAAATGATATCGGCACTATCTCCCAAAGCCACCAAAGCAATCTTGGTGGAGTCCGAGTCGCAATCATCAAGACCTGAAGAAAGAAACGCAGAGCAAGTGCCAGAGGGTGATAATTGGGCAACTTCGAAACCAGAGTGGAAACGACAAGACTATGAGATCGCGTTTATGTATTCTGTTGTTACTGGCGATGCCGAGAAAGCACAGTCAATAAGTGACCAGTACCTTGCGACTGAACTAGGTGCGCAGGGGCAGAACCCGACAACCTGGAACGCCTTCAAGATATATATAGACCTAGTTTTTGGGAAAGGTGGGTCCTTATCATGCTTAACAAAGCTAGCGAATGAAAATCCTGGTGTGTGGGAAATATCAGATTATTTGGCTCGAGTCTATTTGCAGTATGAGGAGTATGGAAATGCTGCTCTGACACTTGAGCGCGCTGCAGGTGTGGCCGGTGATATCCATAAGCAACTAGAGCTATTCGGGGAGGCAGCGTGTGCGCATCAAAGAAATAATGATACTCATGCATCTATTGCACTTCTTGCGCAAATGAGGACCAAGTGTGCGGACTCAATCGAATGCGAGGCTGATGTCCTGCAGGCTATGCGAAAGTTGGCTGAGATAACAAAAGATGATGAAGTAATAATTGGCACAATGGAGCGACAACTCGAGATAAACCCTGCCGACACAGATACTCGTTTTGCACTTGCTTATAAATATTCTGAACAAGGAAACGACGCACTGGCGGCGATGCACTATACAAGGATTTCCTATCCAGAGCGAATAGCCGTAACGTGGAACAACCTTGGTGTGGCGTTTGATCGAATGAACCTACAAGCCAAGTCAGTCATCGCCTACCGTAAGGCAGAAAAGATGGGCGAAACGCTCGCCATGAGTAATCTCGCGAATAAGCTGATTGGATCGGGTTTTTTGCCTGAGGCTCAAGAGATATGTAATAAGGCGATCATGCTCAAGGATGCGCACAAGAATGTTGGTAGCACCCTAAGCCGCATAAAAGAGATACCAGAAGAAGAAGACAAAATAGAAGCGGAAGCTTTTGAGAAAGCAAGGCAAATCAGTGAGTTTTACAAAGAGTTCGGCAGAGCTGTTGCGATGCCCACACCGGAAGCCTTGGCCACACATTGGAAGGGACCTGATTGCGTATTGAATGTAACTCTTGAAGGAACAGTATTCACCGCAACCGGTACTTATGAGAGATCTTCTGGGGGCGGGTTGCTTGACTTAACAATATTTGCCGGTACTGATTCAAACACTAAGTTCACTAAAGAACGTTATCGAATTGAATACAAGGGAACAGTGCGAGGACAGGCGATTATTGCAAACGTTGTTCGAGAATTGGACAGCAAGCAAACCAATGCGCCATCATTATTAAGGATATTAGATGATCATGTTACGGTTCTGTTGTTACTGCGCGAAGATGGAGGCGAGATACTAGCTTTTGAAAAGTCGAAAGCAGGCGCTCCACGTTTTTATAGCTTCAAGCCATGTTAAGTAGCGCAAGAGAAATCACTTTGTTTTACCTTGTCTTGTTCAATTAGATAGACAACGCATGAGTTCAATTAACATCGTCCAAAAACTCTGGAACTACTGCAACATATTGCTCGACGATGGCATGTCGTATGGCGATTACGTCGAGCAATTAACTTATCTACTGTTTCTCAAGATGGCTGATGAGCGCACCAGGGCGCCGTATCACCAGCCGAGTCCAGTTCTGATGGAATATAGCTGGACTACTTTGCTTGATAAAGACGGAGATGAGCTATTTGATCACTACCGGCACATGCTTGAGGCGCTCGGTAAGGAGAAAGGTTTGCTTGGATTGATATTCACCAAATCTCAAAGCAAGTTCCAGAACCCTGCCAAACTGAGACGGTTGATCGTCGATCTGATCGACAAGGAAACCTGGGTATCGATGAGCGCCGACGTGAAGGGGGATGCCTACGAGGGTCTGCTGGAAAAGAACGCCCAGGATACTAAATCCGGCGCGGGGCAGTACTTTACCCCGCGCCCGCTGATCCAGGCCATTGTGGATGTCATGGCCCCGAAGCCTGGTGAGACCGTGTCAGATCCAGCCTGCGGCACCGGCGGCTTTCTGCTCGCAGCGCACGACTATGTGGTGAAGCATAATCCGCACATGACCAAGGATCAGCGCAAGCAGCTCAAGGAAGCAACCTTCAAGGGTTGGGAGCTGGTGCAGGCCACAGCGCGGTTGTGCGCGATGAACATGCTGCTACACGGCATCGGCAGCCAGGAGTTTGAGCCCATTGTAGTGTCTGACTCGCTAGCCGCTGACCCCGGTGACCGCTTTAATCTGGTGCTCACCAATCCGCCGTTTGGTAAGAAGAGCAGTACTACCATCGTAGGAGAGGAGGGCAAGGCGAGCCGTGAGCGCGACATTGTCGAGCGCGGCGATTTCTGGACGACCACCTCGAACAAACAACTCAACTTCGTCCAGCACGTGAAGGCATTGCTCAAGCAGAATGGACGCGCTGCGGTGGTCGTGCCGGATAACGTGTTGTTTGAGGGTGGGGCGGGTGAGACCATCCGCCGTAAACTGTTGCATGAGTGCGATGTGCATACTTTGCTGCGCTTGCCTACCGGCTTGTTTTACGCGCAGGGAGTGAAAGCAAATGTGCTGTTTTTCGACAAGAAGCCTGCTTCTGAGACGCCTTGGACTAAAAAATTGTGGGTTTACGACTTGCGCACTAACATGCATTTCACCCTGAAGACAAATCCTTTGAAACGGGCAGATCTGGATGAGTTTGTGAAATGCTTCAAACCTGAGAACAGGTTTAATCGTATACCTACGTGGTGTCCAGAAATGGATTCCGGCTCGGAGGCCGGAATGACGGTGAAAGGGAAGGGGAGAGGTAATGCCCCTCACCCCAACCCAGAAGGAGAGGGAGTAAACGGTCGCTGGCGTGCCTTTGACTATGAGGAGCTGATCAAGCGCGACAAGATCAGCCTGGATATTTTCTGGCTGAAGGATGAATCTTTGTCGGACTCCGACAATCTGCCACCGCCGGATGTGATTGCACAGGAGATTGTAGAGGATCTGGAGGCAGCCCTGGAACAGTTTCGTGAGATTCTCAATGATGTCGATGTTTTCTCAAAAGGGGAACGGCTATGATGTGGCCAACTTCTACATTACTGTGTTGTAACTGGGACCATCCCCATCATCGATCTGGCTATGGCTTGTTAGGCAGCGGTGCTGGGACGGTTCAGAAGTTGGGTTGACTAGGAGGTATAGATAAAAGCGGATCACAAGCTCAGAAATATATCCAAATTGTTAGGTAATCTCACATCAACGGTTAGAGATGAATGAAATGATATTGAAATATAAGCGCTGGTATTCTGTGATTCTAGGTTCCTTCATGCTGAGCGTTATAGCGGGTTCCTTCTGTGCATTGGCACTAGCGGCACCTTCAAAGACTCTGATTCGTGGCGCTGCTCTTATCTTCACCATGGATTCTACGATAGGCACAGGTGAGTTAGGGGTTGTCGAGAATGCCGATATCTTGCTGGATAGAGATAAGATCGCTAAAGTAGGTAAAAACTTACAGGCGAATGGTGCTCAGGTTGTGGATGCGACGGGCAAAATTGTCATGCCAGGCTTTGTTGACGTGCATAATCACTTATGGCAATCACTCATCCGTGGCTGTGGCACTGACAAAAACCTCATGGGCTGGCTAGATGCTTGTGTGTTCCCACTGTTTAATCCTAACATTACGCTTACTGAAACCGAGGCTTATGCTGGAGTTAGGCTCAGCACCCTGGATCTGATTAACACAGGAATCACCACAACGGTCGATTGGTCGCATGCCTTTACACCCCAGTTCGTGCGGGGGAATGTTCGTGCCCTCAGTGACTCTGGATTGCGGTTTGTGTTCGCGTATCTTGGTACCGCTGATCCTGCCAGCATAGCTGATATGAAGCTTGTCAAGCAGACAATGATTGACCCCAACCCCAGAGCCACTTTTCAAGTGGCTTCACACCCTTCGGAGGCATTTCGATCCGATCTTATTGCAATGTCTAAGCTGGCCAAGGAATTGGGCGTAAAACTGCATGTGCATTTGCTTGAGAACATTGCGCAACGTGAAGATAAAGCATTTGATGTGCTAAAAGAGGCGAATGCACTGGGGCCAGATTTGCTGGGGGCTCATGGGATACATCTTACTGATCAAGAAATTAATACCCTGGCTGAACATGATGTGCGTATTTTGCATAATCCGCTTAGTAATATGCGGCTAGCTTCCGGGGTCATCCGTTTGCCTGAGCTGAAACAGGCTGGTGTTCAAGTGGGTCTAGGCATTGATGGCGGGACGAATGACACGAGTGACATGTTTAATGACATGCGCGCTGCACTGGGGTTGCAACGCGCCATATCACTTCAAGCTGGCATATTTCCTCGGGTTGCTGACGTGCTGCGCATGGCCACGGTGGATGGAGCCAAGCTGTTGGATATGTTTGATCGCATTGGCTCCCTGACACCTGGTAAAAAAGCTGACTTAATTATCATCAATCCTGGAAATGTCAACTTTGCTCCGAGCTTTGATTGGGTCAATCAAATCGTTTTTAACGGTCAGCCTGTGAATGTTGAGTGGGTATTTGTCGATGGACGAGCCTTGAAAGGAAAAGGAGAATTGACAGGGGTGGATGCTGAAACCGTTGTGGAAGCGGCGCAGAAGGCTGCCACCCGAATCAGGCGCGATTTACTACCATAAAAATAGTATAGAAAAAGAGCTAAACTAGTTAGCTGAACATAGCTTTGCCATGCTACTGACCAATCCACCTTTCGGTAAGAAGAGCAGCTACATGAGTGCAATATGCATACCTTCTGCGGTACCGTCCGGATTGTTTTATATCCAAGAGATGGAGGAAAATGTGTTGTTCTTTGACAAGAAACCTGCCGATGAAATTCTCCAGGCCAAGAGAATTCGTGCTGTCTTTATTTTGCCATTCAGGTAACGTTAATCTTCATTTCTTTATAGTAGATGCATCGCCTCAGAGAATTTGAAATAACAGCCAATATTATTTGTTATCATACTATCTTTGTATTTCAATACTGCAATTATGGATAATCAAATCCAATCCACGTTTGCTAATCATTTAAGCTGGATATTCACGAATTTCTTGGGTTACGCAATCAAGCAGGTTTCCTCTTCTCTCCAGTTATTCATCAAGAAATATTATGTTATTCCCTGTCTGGCAAATTAAATTAAAAACCATCCGTTCTATGTAGTCAATTTATGAATTTTGATGAGCAAGCTATAATGAAATTTTCCCGTATTCTTATGAAAAGCATACTTTGGCTAGTGCTATGCTTGGCAGTACTGCCTGTTTTTGCACAGCAGCCTACTTTGTCTGTCGCAGCAAAATCTTACACGCTGGTTGATTTTCACACCGGTAAAACACTGATCAGTCAAAATGAGCATGAGCGTCTTGAGCCAGCCTCATTAACTAAGCTGATGACGGCTTATGTTGTTTTTACCGAGCTAAAGCAGAATCGTATCAAACTCGATCAAGTTGTTCCCGTTTCTAGAGCAGCCTGGAAAATGGTGGGTTCTCGCATGTTTATCGAACCCAATAAGCCGGTGACGGTGGATGAATTGATTCGTGGCATGATCGTGCAGTCTGGAAATGATGCCTGTGTTGCGTTGGCTGAACTGATCGCTGGCTCTGAAGATATGTTTGCTCATAAGATGAATGAGGAAGCGGCTCGTTTGAATATGACCAATACTAATTTCACCAATTCGACTGGACTGTCCCACCCAAAACATTACAGCACGGCACATGATCTTGCACTCTTGTCGGCCGCCATTATTCGTGAATTTCCAGAGTATTATCCTCTCTATTCTCTGCGTGAATATACATATAATGGCATCACTCAACCCAACCGTAATCGATTGCTATGGGTAGATCCCAATGTTGATGGTATGAAAACAGGCTGGACTGTGGCTGCTGGCTATTGTTTGATTACTTCATCCAAGCGTGATGAGCGCAGATTGATTTCAGTCGTCATGGGAACTGCATCAGCTAATGCACGTTCCAAGGAAAGTCAACGTTTATTGAATTACGGTTATCAGTTCTTTGATACGGCGCATCCCTATAAAAAGGATCAGGAAATTACTGTTCTCCAAATCTGGAAAGGCGGACAAAACACGCTCAAAGTAGGATTTGATCGTGATATCTATTTTACCTTGCCCAAAGGGCAGGCTGAAAAAATAAAGGCTAAAATGGAATACAAGCAACCCGTCATTGCACCTATCAATCAAGGGCAAGAAGTGGGTACCGTTAAATTTAGCCTGGGTAATCAGGAAATCGCGGCTTATCCACTCGTTTCCTTGGAAACGATAGGTGAAGCCAGTATTTTTGGTCGCGCCTGGGATAGCATCCATTTGCTCTTTAATTAATTCTTGGAAAAAATATGATTTACCTCAATGGTAAGTTTATGCCGATTGAAGAGGCCTATGTGCCGGTACTAGACCGAGGATTCATTTTCGGTGATGGTGTTTATGAAGTCATCCCAGTCTACTCCCGCAAGCCATTTCGCCTCGCAGAGCACCTGGCTCGCTTGCAACATAGCCTGAATGGCATCCGGCTTAAAAATCCTCATACTAATGAACAATTGCATGCTCTCATAGAGAAGATCATTGCCGGGAATGCTGCTGATGATCAATATCTTTATCTGCATATCACGCGCGGCGTAGCCAAGCGTGATCATGCATTCCCGGCAGGTGTTTCTCCTACCGTGTTCATGATGAGCAACCCGTTGTTAATTCCACCCCGGGAGCTATTGTTGACTGGTGTGCCGGCCATTACTGCTTCCGACAACCGATGGGGGCGGTGCGATATCAAGGCTATCTCATTGCTGCCGAATGTCTTGCTGCGTCAACTTGCAATTGATTCCGGTGCTATGGAGACGATTCTACTGCGCGACGGTTTTTTAACCGAAGGTGCCGCCAGCAATATTTTTATTGCAAAAAATAATGTATTGTTAACCCCGCCCAAGAGCCATTTGATGTTGCCGGGAATAACTTATGATGTCGTTCTGGAATTAGCTCAAGCCCACGCTATTTCCCATGAGGTAAGAGAAATAACGGAAGAGGAGCTTCGTACAGCGGATGAGGTGCTGCTGACTTCATCTACCAGGGAAGTCATGCCAATCGTATCGCTTGACGGGAAACCGATCGGGAATGGGAAACCTGGCTCTATGTTCAATCAGCTCAACCAGCTTTATCAGCAATATAAGGCAGTTACCATGCGTGCTGGAAATTCTGCCGTTTTATCAGAATAATGAGTTTTGGAGTATAAACGGTTTATCACAGATTATGACAGAGCAGCCTTCGCTTATTGAATATCCTTGCGACTTTCCAATTAAGATTATGGGTCGGGCGCAGCAGGGGTTTACTGAAACAGTGCTGAATATTGTCAAAAATCATGCACCGGATTTTAAGGAAACAGCACTTGAAGTAAGAGCGAGCAAGAAGGGTAACTATTTATGTGTAACCTGTACTATTTGGGCGGTTTCACGTGCACAGCTGGATGCACTCTATCAGGAGCTTCATGATCACCCAATGATCATGCTGGTATTTTGAAGTTTCAATAAAGTGGAAAATTTACGGCGTAGGCCAGAACGCGTACCTTCGGCCATGAAAATAAGAAAGCTGGGTACGATAGATTATCTCGTAGCCTGGCAAGCCATGAAGGATTTTACCGTTCGCCGTACCGAGCATACACCTGATGAAATCTGGCTGCTGCAGCACCCGCCAGTCTATACCCAAGGTATTGCCGGCAGACCGGAGCATTTGCTCTATCAGAATGACATTCCGGTCATCAAAACCGACCGCGGCGGGCAAATTACTTTCCATGGTCCGGGACAGCTCATCACCTATTTATTACTTGATCTGCGCCGTTTGAAGCTTCATGTAAGGGAGTTGGTCAGAAAGATGGAGGGGGCTGTGATAGACTTGCTACAAGAATATCGCGTGAATGCAGAAGGCCGCGTAGATGCGCCAGGCGTTTATGTGAGTAATGCAAAGATCGCCTCGTTGGGATTAAAAATTAAAAATGGTTATTGCTACCATGGTATTGCATTGAATGTAGACATGGATTTAACACCTTTTTCTGCAATCAATCCATGTGGTTATGCCGGTCTACGTGTTACCCAAACAAAAGATCTGGGCATTGCCGATGAAATGGAAGTGCTAGGCCTGAAAATGATAAAAAAACTACAAATAAAACTTGCTGAAGGGAGAAACATCTAACGCCATGACTACTGATAGGCACGAAAGAGGGATTGCTAAAACAGCGCGCAATCCAATCAAAATAAATATTCAACAGCCTGGTGAGATATTGCGCAAGCCGTCATGGATACGGGTACGCTCACCTAATAGTCAGACTTATACCGAAGTTAAACGCTTGCTGCGGGAACATAAACTACATACGGTTTGTGAGGAAGCTTCCTGCCCTAATATTGGCGAATGCTTTGGTAAAGGAACCGCCACTTTCATGATTTTGGGCGATCTTTGCACCCGACGTTGTCCTTTCTGTGATGTGGCGCATGGCAGACCATCACCACCTGATCCTGAAGAGCCTTTGCATCTGGCAAAATCTATCGCAGCATTGAAGCTTAAATATGTAGTGATCACCAGTGTGGATCGTGATGACTTGCGCGATGGCGGAGCACAACACTTTGTCGATTGTGTGCGTGAGATCCGTGCTCATTCTCCACTCACTAAAATTGAAATTCTGGTGCCGGATTTTCGTGGAAGATTGTCCGTGGCTTTGGAAAAATTATCTGCATGTCCACCCGATGTGCTCAATCATAACCTTGAAACAGTGCCACGTTTATATAAACAATGCCGACCGGGCGCAGATTATGCGCATTCTTTAAAATTGCTGAAAGATTTTAAAGCTGCTTTTCCAGCTATTCCCACCAAATCTGGTTTAATGTTAGGACTGGGAGAAACCGATAGTGAAATTATTGAGGTGTTACGAGATTTGCGTGAACATAATGTCGATATGCTCACCATTGGCCAATACTTACAACCCAGCATCGGACACTTACCTGTCATGCGGTATGTATCACCCGAGGGCTTCAAGGAGTTTGAGCGTATTGCCATAGAAATGGGCTTCAGTAACGCTGCCTGTGGCCCCATGGTTCGTTCCAGTTACCATGCCGATCAACAAGCACATGAAGCGGGGGTGAAATAGCTTTTTAATGTGAGTTAGACATAATGAAAAATTAGCAACACATCGAAAAGACGGTGCATAGCAGAAAGGGGATTAATAAACAACAAGCTCTGCACCGTAAAAAATGGAGAAAGCTCCGAAAGAAAGCCGGTACACAGCAGCTATAGAAGAGAGAGAGAAGAACATTAGCAGTTGTGTACCGTAACCCCCGTAAAGCAGGATTACTTAATATGACTTCGTATTTCAAAGAAAGTTTAAACATAACTGTAATTAGGGAGGTAGAGCAAGTTTAAACGCAACCTAAAACACATCACGTGGCTCCTTAATCGGGTTGATGAAATGCAAAATCGCGTTTGATTGCCGACACAAGCTCGCGCTTCATATAAGCTTGAGAAGTGTGTACCCATAGCTTGCTATACTTTATCTTTTTCATATTCCTCCTGTTGCTATATTTCGGCTATAAAGGGTACTTAAATGTGATTAATAAAACTCTAGCTACTATCCGAAAACATAATATGAAAGGCATCTGGGCCAATAATGAAAAAGCTGCTAAACGCATGCAGAATATTCGTGACGAATTCGACCGTTAAAAATAGCTAACTATCTCTGGATAATTGTATCCTCATTGACTTCTTTCGAGGAAATGAAAAAGCTGCTCAATTTCTGGAAGGATTTAATGATCTTTTTTTCTTTCGGCCCTTACAGTTGCAGAACTTATGCAGTCAACCGGAGGATGATCCCGAGGAATTGCAGTTTTATACCCGTCATTTGGCTAACCCGCGACGAAACCGTTTCGCGGAACGAATCTAAAAATCGATAGAAAAGTTTGTCATTTGGTTACATTTCCTCCTGACATTTTTATATTTATCAAATTGCGTATAATGTATATTATGTTAAATCGTATTTATCGGAAAAGAAATTCCAAGAAAACTTCAAATAGATTTATAGAATATATTTTGGGATTATTCTCAAGACTCATCCAGCCAGATTTATCACTTAGAGTTTAACTCCTCTGCAATACCCCTATTCCTGACAAGTTATATCAACCTTGATGATAGATACTTATCATCATTCTTTTAGAAGCATCACCCTGATTTTCGTTTTGCAATGATTTTGCCTTAAAGGAGGCAAATAAAATGGACGACCTAATAAGAAGTATAAACAGTCTGGAAATTGAAAAAATAACGGGTGAAAGTCAAGAAACAATTAAGCGCTGGAAGAAAGGCACAAAGAAGATTCCTGAATCAGCTATCAGACTTTTAAAGCTGTATGCCAATGGTGATGCTACTGCATTGTTAGGCAAAGATTGGGAGGGTTACACTTTCAGTAACAATATGCTGTATGTGCCTGAATGGCGGCGCGGTTTTACTTCTGGCGAAATTAGGGCAATGTTCTGGAAGTGCCAGCTCGTTGCTAGCTTAGAAAGTGAGATAAGATTATTAAAACAGCGGCTTGAGGAAAGTCAATCAGAAATTGAAGCTTTGGAAATAAAGGCTGATTTTTACCGACAGCAAGTCATCCTTGAAAGCAGATTTGGGATGATGCTCCAGAGGAGTTTTTCATAAATAAAAATTGATTTATCATATTATTAATAACAAGAGAATATTAGAAAATGGGTAAATTAATTGATAAAGGTAAAAATTAGTATTCGTGCGAATTAGGGAGAGATAGCATGAAAATAGAATCAATGCGCATTGAGAATTTCCGTAGTTTTAAAGATGAAAAAATAAACTTTAACGATTATTCATGCTTTGTTGGTCCTAATGGCGCAGGCAAATCTACTGTGCTAGCGGCCTTAAATGTTTTTTTTAGACAATATAAAGATTCAAAGACTGATTTAAGCAAATTATCTGTGGAAGATTTTCATCATAAAAATGTCAGTCAGCCAATAAAAATTACAGTCACTTTCAATAGCTTATCCGATGAAGCGGAAGGTGATCTAGCTGATTATGTTCGGCAAGGTCAATTGGTTATTTCTTCAATAGCTACGTATGACTCCATTACAGAACGTGCAGAAGTAAAACAGTATGGCAGTCGACTTGGTATGGATGACTTCCGTATATACTTTGATGAGCACAAGAAAACTGGCACAAGCTCTACTAAACTCAAGGATATCTACAACCAACTAAGAAAATCATACACGGATCTACCTGAGGTAAAAACAAAAGAAGGAATGGCAGAAGCCCTCAGAAAATATGAAGCTGAACATCCAGATAAGTGTGAATTGATTCCTAGTGAAGACCAATTTTATGGGGCATCAAAAGGAGCTAACAGGCTAGCGCCGCATGTCCAATGGGTATTTGTACCCGCTGCTAAAGATATAATCGAAGAAAGTCAAGAAACTAAGAACTCTGCACTAGGGCAGTTACTCGCACGCACAATACGATCTAAAGTTAACTTTGATGAGAAGGTAGCTACGCTGCGAAAGGATATCCGTAGTGAATATCAATCGATATTAGATGCAGAGCAATCAGTATTAGATAGCTTATCGGTGTCTCTTGAGCTTAAATTGAAAAACTGGGCCCATCCTAACGCCACCGTAAAAGTTTTGTGGAAACATGACCCAGAAAAATCTGTGAAATTAGAAGAACCTTGGGCGTATATAAGAATTGGTGAAAGAGGTTTTGAGGGAGAACTAGCAAGATTTGGGCACGGAATGCAAAGATCATACATGCTTACTTTACTCCAAGAGCTTGCAACGATAGAAGACGTGAATGCCCCAACATTAATAATGGGAATAGAAGAACCAGAACTCTATCAACACCCACCACAAGCTAAATATCTTGCTGATATTCTTCATGATTTATCAATGCACGGCTCACAGATATTTATCTGCTCCCATAGCCCATTTTTTATACCTGGTGATGATTTTGAAACAATACGCTTAATACGTGATATAGGTACCCCAGGAACCTCTTCAGTTGCTCAAATTAAATATAGCGATTTAGCCAATAAGTTGAAACCAACAGGGAAGACGCTACTAAAAGAATCTGGAATGCTCGCGAAGCTATACCCTTCCCTCAACCCAATAGTAAACGAGATGTTCTTCTGTAAAGTTCTGGTTTTAACAGAAGGCATTGAAGATGTTGCTTATCTAACGGCCTATCTGTCCCTCAGCGGTATAATGAGTGAATTTCGTCGGCATGGTTGCCACATTGTTCCAGTAGGTGGAAAAAGTGAACTTATTAAGCCACTAGCAATGGCAAAGCTGCTAAATATTCCCCTTTTTGTAATTTTTGACGCAGATACAGATATAAAAAATGGAAGTGAAGCTCAAAAACATGAGAAAGATAACAAAAATATATTAGCTCTGATGGGCTATGAAGAAAAGTGTTACTGGCCAGATGACACCATTTGGAAGCATGATTTGGTTGTATGGAAAACTGATCTTGGTAAAATTGTAGCTGACGAAATTGGCCAGGGTTGGAAGGATCATTATGACAATGCTTGCGCGGCTTATGGAAACGCACCGAAATTAAATAAGAATCCATTGGCTATTTCAAGGGCATTGGAAAGCAGTTGGAAAAGTAACCAGCGCTCTACTTCTCTAGAAAAAGTCGTAAGCAACATCGTTAATTATGCAAGTAATCAATCACCATCAAACAACAGCAGCCTTGCATCAACTAGCAACAGCCTTCTTGTAACCAATTAAAGTTGCTTGATTTTACCCCAACGCAATCCATTAATGCATAACGAACAAATGATTATAATTAAAGTTATGGTCTTGTAAAGTGATAGATGGTGTGCAGAAATAAACGCGAAGCTGGCGATATACCGGTTGTACCCGCGACGAAAAAAGGGTTCCCCCCTGACATCCTACCCCTTCGGGGTAAGCGACCTGTCAGGGTACCCCCCCTTATTTTCTGCTAGTCGCCTTTAGGTTTTTTATTATAATATGACCCTAAGTTAATAAATAATTTAGAGTCAGAATATAGATATTACTGTGAAGAGATTCTCATAACATTACCTACTTGTTCAATTCTGAAATTCTTTAGAACATTCATGCCTAATAAAGAGTCAGATGACATATTAGGCATAATTGTCACTTCTACATTATCAAGTTTAAATTTCCCAAACGTAATTTTAGTCACAATTGCTGAACAAGCATTAACATTGCCATTTGCAGTTGATACCAGCCTAGGAGAACACTTTTTTATCCCAGCTCTAGACGCGACTTCTGAAGAAATTGATACATTAGTAGCTCCAGTATCAATCATAAAAACAACTGGTAATTGGTTTATAGTTCCTGAGCTGAAATAATGACCTTCACGAGTTTGTAAAAGGTCCAGCCTTTTTAAGCTGGACACTTCAGCAGGTTGATTTAATATTTTATAATTAAAAGAACGATATACATTAGAATTAACTGAGAATTGTTCTGGTTGTTGCCCTGTAGCTTTAAGGCTTAAGAAGCTTGTTTCGCCTGCCTTGATTAAAATTCCACCCGTAATAGATATATTTACTCCGTCTGAGAATCCCTCATTAAGATTACACCATTCAGACCCAGTTAAAACCTGCATCCCATACTGACCAATCGGAATACTAACTTGAGTAAAGTTATACGATGCTACTGAAACAGCTAAGAATCTTTTGGAACCTGAGACATCAGACAAAACCACTACTATTGGGAAGTTGTGTTTATTTTCTATTTCCAACCCGGAATAAAGTATGTCTGAACGTTTCATTACTGATGGCTCAATAACATAAGAAGAGCCATGAGAAGGCAAGAGTTCACAATTGCGCGGAATTGCAAAACTAGCAGCTAAACTTTCATAAGTAAGTGGTTTTTGAATAGCTTGTAACTTGCTCCGTAATTGTGGGTTATAGTAATAAAAAATTATAAAAAATATTAATATTATGAAAAACCAGATAAAAATGACTCGGGCTATAGCTTTAAAAGAACTCTTCTTAGAAGAGTTCTTTATAGCATGTATTCTATCTTTTCTAATTGGGTTCTGTTCATCACGTTTTTCATAATAATAATCACGATCTTGTATACCCATTTCTCATCTTATCTAATTTAATTAAGATGCTAATAACGGCAATAACATACTTAAACTTAAAATAGCTAGTCGTTATTTAAATATTATTTGTCGGGATGGGGTGTTAGGTTCGGCGTGAAGCTGGATAAAAAGCGGTTAAACCCGCGACGGAAAGCCGGTGCCACCTCGACAGCTCGCCCCTAACGGGGCAAGCGCTCAGTCAAGGAACTCACCAACATTTCCTGCAAGTCGTCGGTTAAACCCCTCTTCAGATCGTTACATAGTAGTAACGGTTGTGATTTGTTGAGTGGTATTTTGAGAAGCTGGATCTTGCTTGCGAGGCCAGCCATGTTTGACAGCGGAGCGGCAGGTTTCATTAGGGATTGCTAGCTTTTCAACGCTGTAACCGTAACAGATGCATTTTGATTCGCTTGAAACACAGCTCATGACTTTAGACCAGTCTACTTGATCGGACACAATAGCATTGGTCACACGAAGCGGTATTGCTGGCATTACTGGTATGTTCTGATTGATTGGTGATGTTGGCTTGGGTGTCTCAATCTCTTTATTATCTTTTGCTGCAAGTTGTGTTTCCTGCGGTTCAAGCCTGGACATAATACGGTCATATGAATAATAAACCAGCAACGGCGCAGCTACTATGGCGGCAATAGAAGTCCATAGCTTGAATGGAATGGTTTTAGATGGTTTGGTATGGATAGAGGCTGATTCATACAACTCAAACGATTTGGTGGGAACTCTGTAAGGGCGTTTGACTGCGTTTTCCTTGGATGTTTTGAGGCGTGGCGTGCTGCAATATTCCGGCCATTCGTATATCTTTCTTCCTGACCATGTTGGCGTGATGTGCAGATGTTTTTCAACCAGGCAAAGCACTTCTGCATGAATCAGGTTCGGTGATTGAGCGACCAGCAAAAAATCAAGGCCGTGATGTCGATGCATTCGTAGATATTCGATATCTTCAGATACTTTTCCCCGCCCTGCTGCTGGCCACAATTTCCATGCTTCATCAATGACGATTAAGGAACCTTCAGCAATATTATTGAGTTCAAAAATTGCATCGGCTTCATTGGTCACTTCAGGGTTCTTTTGCGTGCGCTCATGCCATCGGCTTAATTTGTCGTAGCTCTAGCTACGATGGTAGGAAGTTTGAGCTTAGGAATGCCCGCTGTATAGACTATACGCCCTGCTTCTACCGCTGGCTTGATTTCATGCCAGACGACATAGGAACTTTTTCCCCCACCCGGCACGGCTGACAATAGCGTAATGCTCATGTTAACTTTTACCTTATGGATTGAGGATACCAATGGTTTTAGTACCCGTGCCAAAAATGAGACGGACAATAATTGCGCCCGTGATGAGTGCGAATGCCTGCCCTGCCCCTGCCATTTCCAGGATAGATAGCACCATGACCGGAATACCATTGAAATAGTCTTTGGCTTGGGCAATGAAATTATTTACGGTCGTGGATAAGCCGGAATAAGTGATATAGCCTAGGCCAAGCGCAGCAAGGACGCGACGCGCTAAGGGACCAATTGTGTTCTGTAGAAATGCAGCAAGACCAATGATGATATCCATAGTTATCCTTAAAATTTAAAGCCTGTTATGATGCATTGAGGTAATGGTAGCGAGTACCAGCACAATCGGACGCGCTCCAGTGGCAAAGTCACATAAGGGCTGAGTTGGAATCGTGAAGCTGTTGTTTGAAGTAGCCACATTTATAGGAGCCGGACAGGTGCTCTCCCCCCATGTAGGACTATTCACTGTCGTGTTGATATCTTTGGTTTCTATCGGGAAATCTTCCGCGTTATCAAAATGAACGGTTATGGGTGGTAGCGGTTTTTCCGGCGGCGGCGCGGAGGTTTGCACTGTGGTGCTATTAATGACTTGATTGCTGGTGTTGTAATTGGTAATCGTCTGGGTTTCTGTGGCGGAGACCGAGCCAGGACGCGCACGAGTAGCCGAGTCATTGAGTGTGAGGCTTGTTGTTTTTGTGGTAGTGCCGATAACGTTGCCTGCTTGGTCTTTGTTGGTGGTGGTTTCAGTACCAAGGGTTTGTGTTAAGGGTTGAAGAATTGGCGTGTCTTTGACTGGTAATGCTACGCCTTTGTCGATTAAGATTTGATCCCAGTTGGGCGAGGTTATTTTTGCTTCGGCCGCTGTTAAGTCAGCTTCGGTGACTGCGTGAGGTTGACTGTCAAGTACACATTTACCGGTAGCAGAATTATAGGTGTAGCCAGTAGCGCATGAATTTGCTGTTCTGGACGTATTGGATGCATACCAAACAGTATTATCTGTTGTGCGTTTTCCGTAACATTTATATACATTAGGGTCAGTCGTGGCTTCTATATGATCAAATACAGTATTTGCACCTATGTTTTGTTGTAGCCTTGTTGGATCGCCACAGGCTAATTCAGCACTGGGATAGGTTGGAGAGCCTGCCCAACCAAACCATCTACCGTATGTTGTTTCAGTGGGATAGCCGTTATACGCTGAATCTCCAACTTTTTCTAAATCATCCGTGCCAGATTTTTGACAAATTTGGGTTTCAGAACACAATAGAGAGACAAATACACTCCCCAGTATCGCTACTGATCCAATCGGGCTAACTGTTCTGACGACACCGATCACCGCTTTACCCATGCGGCTGGCTTCTATCTGTGCGGTTTTGTCTGCTACGATTTGAAATACTCGGCCCGCAGTCGATTTATAGTCGATTGGGGTTTTGATGTTGATATAGCGGCCGTTCGCATCTGTGGTGAGTGTAATGGTATCCCCTGCTTTGGCTTGGCCAAATAGTAGATCATTGGCGCTTTGCCATGCAGGGATATTGGCGATTTCTGCGGTATCGGTTGCATAAGCATGGGTAGGCATCAAGGCCGCAATAAATAATGAATAGCATGCAATCACCAGCATTAAGAAATTCACTATTCTTTCAAAAGTAGCTTGTTTTAGTGCAGCATCAGCCATGTGGCACCTATGACAGCAATGATGACAGCTTGGTAATAGAATTCTAGACTCATGATGTTTTAGCCGTAAAAATTAATTGACGGGCAGCCCAGGCAACGACGAAAACAAGCACGATCTTCCAGGAGAGGTCAATGATGTTGGTTAAGTCAGGGGCACATTCAATTTGCACGGGTGTGATTGAGATAGTTTGTGTCATATTGGATGGGATGTCGTAGATCGACATATCAAACCCGCTCACGGTTGGCATGCACTGGACGATTTTTTGACCGTCCGTATGAAAGCAATCTGCCGCAATCACTGCGTGAAGTTCGGCTGTTGTGTCGTAGCAATGGGCTTTGTATAGGTAACTCATGTTTTACTCGTCTTCGTCTTCTTCTTGTTCTTCGTCTTCGAGTTCTTCTTCATCTGAATACATTTTTTACTCCTGAAATAAGAACCGCCCCTTGCGAGGCGGTTGGGATGGTTAGAACGCTTTACGCAGCCACTTGAAGGCCATGATCGCGATAATCACGCCCAATACAGCAGCGCCGATTGTTCCAACGTCAGTAACTGCGCCGGTAATAGCACTCGTTACAGAAGCGGGAACTTCGGCTTTAGCAGCAAAAGCGGCAAAGAAGAGCATAAAAGCGGAAATTACACGTGATGCTTTGAAGCTCAGCCATAGACGAGACTGCTTGTAAAGATTCAGCAGGTATGGAGCGATTTTGAAGCTGAATAAATAATACAACTGATTGAACAGGCTTTCAGCTAAGCGGAAGGCCAAAACAAAGGGAAACAAGACAGCAGCGCATAATGCTATGTGCAGCATATAAAGCGAATTAACAATTCGGTTCATTTGAAACTCCTTAAAAAAGTTAATAATGGTTTTGGTTGTGCACACCCCCAAATCGACGTTACAGCGTAACTATTGGCTTGAGGCTGGGTACTAATCATCAATAAACTATTGAAACTTTTATCGTTTTAATGGGTCTTATTTTTAACCCTTTGTTAAAAAGAGTTAAAAAGGGTTTCGATACACATCTGTAACCGTTTCCCTTTTGCTGTTGCAGTTGTGTGTCGGTTTTACTTCTAATCTTCTGATTCTTATTTAGGGTGCACAATTGGTTTCCTTTCCTTTTCACTTGTGCACCAATATTTTTTGTAATAATAAGTTGCAATTGCAAATGAAAACAATTATCATTTGCATATCCATTGTTAAAAAAGAGCATTGGTACAGACCTGTAACTCTCCTCTCTCCTTGTTATAAAGGTGTGTATCGGTTCCACAATGGATTTTCCCCTCATATGGTGCACATTGCTTCTCTCTCATCTTTTCTTTGTGCACCATTCTTCTATTTAAGAAAGAGTTCATAACGTATTCCTTATTTGTTCACTACCAGTTTTAAGGGTTGATTGAATTCGTCATCGAACCTATACCAGTCAGGAGGAGAAACTGGTTTAAGCTCGATGACATGAACCTTGGTGGAGAATTTGGTGACATTGCGAGGTTCCATAATGTCTAGGCCGTACTCCCTCAACACTTTGGCATGGCGGAAAAGCGTAGCTCTCGACATGAGGCAAGATAAGTCATCACCTGATAACCACGCAGCAGCGGTTAAGCGGTAACGTGGTGGAATAGCATCTAAAATGTCCGGTTCGTCGCTGCGGTCAACACGGCGGAATATTTCTGTTTCTGCCTCAAATACTTGTTGTAATTTTTCGTCAGTAACATTTTCCAGCTTGTTAAGCCCTTCATCATGAAGCATCCTTTTTTTTAGTTCTACTTCCACCCGCACTATTCCGTTATCTCTGCACCATTGATACACAGGATCATCTGTTTTCATGCCATGTTTCTCCATTTCAATATGTTTGATATAGGCTTTGATCATATGACGCGTATTTGACCACCAAACAGATACATCACCTGCCCTACCTTTTTTCATGCGGGAAACGGAGCGGTCACCAAGCCAGCGGATAAGGTGTCGAGCCTGGGACTCTGAACCACACGCAAAATTAGCGGTGATGTCCAGACGTGATAGACGCGCACCAGATGATTCTGTGAGATCAGCCGAAAGTCCTCTAGGAGTGAAAATTGGGAGCGATTTATCCAACATGATTCGGTTACATTTCGAGAGAGTTTCTCGCCAACTATGGTTGAAAAGGTTGTCACTACGAGAAAACCTTCCGACGTTTCCATTGAGTGAAACAAAGCTACCGTCACATTTGATTTGCAAACTTGTTTCATGTGAGCCGCTAAAGCGCGCGGGGCTAGCTTTTTCAAAACGTGGTATACCGAATCCGTCATAAAAGACGACTGCTCCCCCTGCAATGACTGGGAGGCTTGCGCCCTCATGAATTTGACTAATGGTGATCCAGTCAATAAATACGGTTTTTTCTTTTTCATGACCCATTTTCCCGCCCTAAAGTTAATGGACTTAACAGTGAAAAAGTCTCAAATTGAGACTAAACGGACTAGTGTTACTATCCGTTCGGGCTATTTAGGTTCGTTAAAACCGATCACGGTATCCTTCAATTCTCCGAACATAATCATCGGTTCTTTGATCAGTTCAAGAATTCTGGGCTGTGTGAGAGCTGGGGCAAATTTTTGGAAAGCTGCCGAGTCAAGAGGGAGTGATGCAACATCGTAACCAAAGCCTTCCATGTTGTAGTTACCTTGAGTAACTGGCCGAAGTGGTAACGCAACTGTCAATTCATACATTTCATAAGGTTTTCCATCTGCTTTTTTAAGACCGTGGGTACGTTTTGCATTTAGTACTAAAACTCTCATTTCTTCTCCCGATTATTTAATTAATTATTCATCGCCTTCTTCTTCGCTTCGCAGGCGCTAGGCGCCTGCTCTGGCTCCTCGAAAGCTCTTTCATATAAATATCCCTATTTGACTTAGGGATTTTGAAGCTTTAAGATTAACTCAGTTAAATTTTCAACAGTTGAAAATTTAACTGTTCAAGAAAATAACAGTTGAAATTTTAACTGTCAAGAGGATAGAGCTATGGAAATGAGAAAATATATAGAAATGGGCGAAAAGAAAGCCGGAAAACAAATCGAATTGGCTAGAATCCTGAACGTAAGAGACAGTACATTAAGACTTGCTAAATTAGGTAACAACGGATTACCAGACGCAATTTGCATCAAGCTTGCCGATTATATTGAAGTTGATCGGTTAGAAGTGATTGCAGCTAGTAATCTAGTAACAGAAAAAGATGAAGAAAGAAGAAGAATTTTTGAAAGCTGTTTCAAGAAAACAAGCAATGCTGCAGCAAGCATAGCTACGGTAATTTTATTAACTACAGTATTGACCCTCTCCCCCATCAAATCTGTACAAGCGGCTAGTCTTGGGGACACCAAGCTTTCAGCAATGTATATTATGTTAAAACGAATTATCGTAGAAGAAATTCCAAAAAAACATCGGATAGATTTTTAGAATATATTTTTAGATTATTCTCAAGATTGATCCAACCAGATTTATCACTCAAAGTTTAGCTCCCCTGCGATAACCCTATTCCTGACAAGCCATATCAACCTAGATGATAGATACTTATCATCATTCTTTTAAAAGCATCACCCTGATTTTCGTTTTGCAATGATTTTGCCTTAAGGAGGCAAATAGAATGGACGACTTAATGAAAAGTATAAACAGTCTAGAAATTGAGAAAATAACGGGTGAAAGTCAAGAAACTATTAAGCGCTGGAAGAAAGGAACAAAGAAGATCCCTGAATCAGCTATCAGGCTATTAAAGCTGTATGTCAATGGTGATGCTACTGCTTTGTTAGGCAAAGATTGGGAGGGTCATGTTTTCAAAGACGGAATGCTGTTTGTGCCTGAATGGCGGCGTGGTTTCACTCCAGGTGAAATTAGAGCTTATTCTGGAAATGTCAGCTTGTTGCAAGCCTTGAAAGTGAAATACGGTTATTAAAGAGACAGCTTGAAGAAAGTAACGCAGAAATCGAAGCACTAGAAATTAGAGCAGATTTTTACAGGCGACAAGTGATACTTGAAAGTCGTTTTGGTTTGATATTACAAAGAAGCTTTTCTTAGTAAATCTAAATCAAAATATAGTACTGATAATTTCCAAAACGACTGCTTCAATCAGGTCAGGCGTTTTTTTCGACCGTTTTTGGCGCTTCTTTTTCCTTTTTGATTTCTTCCTGTTTTGCAACATCCTCACCCGTAACACGCGATTTGATGCGATCTATAGCCATATACGCCATTAATGGTGCAAGTATGATGGCTGCGATAGATGCCCAGAATTTGAGAGGTATTTTTTTGCTCTGTTTAGTATGAATAGATGCTGATTCGTACAGATCGAACGCTTTTGTCGGCAATTTATAAACGCTTTCAACTGCATTTTCTTTTGATGTTTTAAGGCGTGGCGTACTGCAATATTCTGACCATTCATAGATACGTCTCCCCTTCCATGTGGGCGTGATGTGTAAATGCTTTTCGACCAGTCCTAGTACGTCAGAATGTATGTAGCTGGGTGTTTGCGCGACTATATAGATATCAAGGTCGTGATGACGGTGCTCTCTTAGGTATTCGATATCTTCTGACGCTTTGGCACGTCCAGCAGCTGGCCAGAGCTTGTAGGCTTCGTCAATAACGATGAGTGAGCCTTCTGCAAAATTATTCAGTTCATAGATTCGGTCTGATTCGTCGAATACTTCCGGATTTTTGCATGTGCGCTCGTGCCACTTTGAGATATCAGAATATTTTTTAACTATGGTGGGTATTTTTATTGAAATTGGAACTGTCGTTGATTCGTCCTGAAGCAGTGCGCTTTGTTTTTGAAAAGAAATTAAAAGAAGCAGCCGCTGCCACGGATTTAAATTGGCGACCCGAAGATTACGCGCTGGCCGAAGCCTATTTCGCGCACAATTCATAAGGCGCACTGCATAGCGCCGGACGTTCAAGAATGTCCCTGATTGCAACAATAATGGCATTCTGGAACCGCTTAGCCCATCGATAAAAACCTTTAATAGTTACGAAGGGGCATTACGAATTAGCATTTTCTATAATACAGTTACTTGCACTGTACAGCTTAAATCATATGAACGATTAGCTGCATTTGGAATACCGATAGAAATATCAACCTATCCTACTTTAGATGAATGAATCGATTTTTGACAGCAGATAAACAATTTGTACGTTACTTGAATAATCAGTACCAAATAACGTGCAAATTTTAAGTAAACCGTTAAAAAATCAGAACCGGGGGCAACCATGCTTCCCTGCATGACTGTGGATGGTTCTGGGTACATGACTAAATACCGCATCTCAAGATATGCATCATACTCCATGACAAACCATATAGGGACTGGAGAGTGAGCAACTGCAACTAGTTGGGATTGCTCACATTCAATCTTGATTACTGATGAAGTAGTAATGCAGAAATTGAAGCACTAGAAATTAGGGCTGATTTTTATAGAAGGCAAGTTATACTTGAAAGCCGTTTTGGGTTGATGTTACAGAAGAGTTTTTCTTAATAAATTTAAAACAAACTAAAGTACCGGTAATTCCAAAAACGTCTGATTCAATCAAGTCAGGCATTTTTTAGACCGCAGAACAGTTGATTTGATATACCTTCATAAGAGAAAGCGTTAAACAAAAAATATATCTGGCCACTAATTGGGGTAATTCTCGGGGGTTTTACCACAAGAATTTTATAATGAAATTAACCATACTTCTAAAAGTAGCGATAATTCAATTATAAATACACTACTGTCCGGTTAACCCTAAACTCTTGAGAGATAAAGCCTGAGTGGGCTTGGGGATGGAGTAAAATTGATGTGTTCGAAACAGCAATTTTCC
>NZ_FOUB01000166.1 GCF_900114745.1 Nitrosomonas communis
CCCTTGAGGTTTACGATGGATGTTCTTAACCCAACGCGTCACGCTCGCCACGCCAACATCAAACCGGGCCGCAACCTCGGCTATCGTAAGTCCTTCTTTCTCTCTGACAGACAGGACTTTACGGCGGATATCCAGTGAATAGGCCATCTCTAAATTATAATCAAAATTATCTGGTTGTGCTATAACGCTTGATCCTCTCGAACCCGATTACGATAAAGGACGGCCCATCAGCAAGCTTTTTCTAAATGGTTTTCATCAATACTTACATTCATTTGCCCATGGTGGTGCGACATTTAGATTAAGTCGCACGCTAACTAAAATGCCGCATCCGTGCACGGTTTTTCTTACTAACTGATGTTACGCAGCCTTTAATTTTTGCAACTCCGCATAAGCTTGCTAGGTTGCCTTGGTATATAGCTTCGCCCCTGTTCAAAATTTTGGAAACATCCAAAATGACAATTCCACAGTGGCCAGAACCTACCTGCCCCGCAAGTATCGTTTCTAACAGAATGGACGCCTTTCGAGCATTGCTCTTAATCTTATTTTGACCTGGCGTCGAGAATGGCCTCAATATTTCTACCACAGTGATGTGCCTTTGCTGCAACTGCAGCTTCAAAAAGGAAATTGCAAGCAGCGGTGAATTCTGGTGTTTCGCTGTTGTGTTAATTGCCCCATTTACACCTTTTCGAAGCTTCTCAATAACAGATGTGAGCTGATGGGCCGACATTCCCCCAAATACTTTATAGATACTCACAAAGTCAAATACTCCAAACTTTGAACTGACGAAATTAGGGAATATCTGTCGCTCTTCGTCAGCAGTTGCAGTCTTATACGCATCTTTCCAGTGCCCAATAACCTTTTCGTAGTGCGAGGTTCTTGCCGGAACCAGTTTTATGCCAAGTCCTGCCATCCGCCTCATCGCGGCCGAGTATTGCTCAAAAACGGCTTCGTAAGTCTTGATGAGGATGGACATGCGAACCTAACGAGCAAGCTGAGGGGCGCCGAGTTTGGCACACAGCTGAACTAACTTGCCTGAGAATAGTTTCCAAATGATTCCCACCCCTTACTCTTTCTCAATCCAGGTAGGGTTTAAGGTCAAATACAGGAAAACCTAAGGCTTGAGTTCCAAATGGTTTCATTTTTCGACGATGATGCCAAGGCCGTCAATGAAAGCCCCGGAACGCCCGAACAGCCTCTTCACCTTAAAGTCAGGCGGGGCGATCATGTAAAAAGGCTCTCCCCCATCTCCTCCAAAAGGTCCGATGGTGCGCTTATTGGTTACAAACTCCAATTGGTCGATGTATCTGCCAGAGCGCCCGTTAATACCCCGGATAAATTCATCCTGGTCGAGATCGAATGATTGTTCCTCGGCAATGGGCCCGACCCAACTTAGTGGACAAAGGGAGGGCCCAGAGCCTCCGTGGTCAGTCTGTTTTGCACCACTGGAATACTCGAACTTAACACGATATACATAACAACCAGCGGTCACTCTGATTTTCGTGACTCTGACCGAGGCGCTCACAAGCGGATCTTCGAACGCCGTGCCACCCCATCCGCCAACGGCACCTAATTTATACCATTGGAACCCGGTCTTGGGCAAAGTCGGCTCTTCTTCAGCTCTGATTCCAATGGCATCTATCGCCGCTTCAGACCTTCCAAACCAGTGCCTGATTTTGTATCCAGGTGATATGGTCTAATAGACCCGGACACTCCAGTTAAGAGAAAATAGTCTTAATTGGAGGATGAAATGGAACCTAGGAAACACTATACAAAGGAATT
>NZ_FOUB01000051.1 GCF_900114745.1 Nitrosomonas communis
TATGAAACTTTTACTGCCGTGGCACTTATCCAGGCGGAAATTACCAAGAACCGGACGGTGTGGGGACTGTTGGGGCTGCCTGAGCAAGCGAATAACAACCGGGTCCTGCTAACGGGCAATCATGCTGGCCTGAAAGATCGCAAATGCACCGATGATCCTTTGCTGCACACAAATATGGCCAATGTTCAGGATGATGACGTAGCGTTTGATCAGGGTGGCGCTAATCCGCTATTCCTACGAGCTGCTGCCAATACAAATGTCCAATATATAGCTTCCGACTCCTCGCAGCGAGCACAGAACATTGAGCAGTACATTACTCAGTACGATGATGGCAAACCGACGGATCGCATTATGTTGCCGCGCTGGCCAACCAATGTGTTCGTGAATGTCATTAATCCGGATCAGTTGGTTGATGAATACAACTATATGTTTCACGATCGGTTTGTCAATGCCGGACAGGATCCCTGCACCATATCCGGGGCGATCTGCACCCCCCGGAGTTATGCAGAAATTCTCGCTGCTGAAGCTGACAATGCGGTGCGTCATATGCTGAGCTTTAATAAATGGCCTCATTTTTTCCATCAATCGAATGCAGCCAATTATGCAAACGGTAATACGCTGATATTTGATTGGTTAAACGCTGTCTTTGCAGCCTACGAGCGCTTGTTTAAATTACCAGTCTTGAATTTACCATATTGGCAAATTGGCGATAAAACAAAACAGAGACTCGACGCGAAGACTGCGATTATTCAAGCGAAATGGGATCGGGCCACGAATCAAGTCACCTTATCGGCCAACAAAGCGGTAACTCTAGAGGTGACGGGAATTACCGGTGGAGGAACATATGGCGGTCAATATGTCCGTCCAGTTAACGTAACTACGACACCAACAGCGTTCACGGTCAATCGGGGGCTGACGCAGTAAGCAACCGCTACTTCGGTAATTTTATAGAAAAGTCTTAATAATTAAGAGGATAATCAAATGGAACACTACATTCACTCGTTGAGAACTGTCCTTGCGCTGCTGATTGTCGCCATGGCTATGTTGATAGGCACAGGGATGCCAATATCGGTATATGCAGCCGCAGGACAAAAACCTGATAATCCGGGGAAATCTGAGGCGGCACCAGGACATCAGGATGAGGCTGAGGAGCAAAGAAATAAAATACGGAAAGAGGAAGAGCATAAGTTAAAAAAAGGAAAGGGAATCAGAGAAGGGCGGGAACAGGGAGAGGAAAATTCATATTATCCTCAGCAAACGAAATCGCTGGCAGAGCGGCTTAGAGAATCGGCGGCCATTGTTGCGCAACAAGGCGGCAATGCCCAACCGCTTCTTGATGCGGCTGCTTATTACGACAAGGAGGCTGAATAATCGCGTTTTTGTTTGATGGATAGTTTAAATAGCCCCGGTAAGCCGGGGCGATGTGATAGCCATACAGGCAGTAGTACTGAAAAAAATTGAATCAACCCAAATCAAATTGCAAAAAATGTATTCAAATCATTAAGAGGAACATACTGTCGTGACTGATCTAAATATAGTTATTTTGGCTGCTGGAATTGGTAAAAGAATGCAATCATCTCAGCCTAAAGTATTACATTTGCTGGCTGGGAAACCCTTATTAGGACATGTGCTTGATGCTGCCAGAGCACTTTCTCCCAAAAAAGTCTGCGTTGTTTATGGGCATGGTGGTGAGATGGTGCAAAACGCTATCAACGATAATGAAATTATTTGGGCGCAACAAGAAGTTCAGCTAGGAACGGGTCATGCTCTGTTACAGGCTCTGCCTTACCTTGATAATGAGGGGGTAACGCTGGTATTGCTGGGTGATGTACCTTTAATAAAAGTTGATACATTGAGCAGACTGATCTCAAAGGCTACAGAAAATAACTTTGTTCTGTTGACCGCAGAGCTGGATGCCCCATTTGGCTATGGCAGAATCGTCAAGAATCAAGCAACAGGTGCGATTCAAGCCATTGTCGAGGAAAAGGATGCCAATGAACTTCAGCTTCAAATCCGGGAAGTCAATACAGGTATTATGGTATTGCCTAATTCATATTTACATGAGTTTTTGCCTAAGCTGCAAAACAAAAATTCGCAAGGTGAGTATTATCTTACCGATATTATTGAGATGGCTGTAAAAGCAGGTGTGAGGGTAGATGCTGCCCATCCGGTTCATAGCTGGGAGGTATTGGGAGTTAACAGTAAATCGCATTTAGCCGAGCTTGAACGCATTTATCAGCGTGATAATGCAAAAAATCTGTTGGAACGGGGTGTTATGATCATGGATCCTTCCCGCATTGACGTACGCGGGCAGTTGGTTTGTGGCCGTAACGTTGAAATTGATATCAATTGTATTTTTGAGGGCAGTGTGCAACTTGGTGATGACGTCAAAATTGGTGCTCATTGCATTTTACGGAATGTCACTGTCTACTCGGGAACAACAATTTTCCCGTTTAGTTTGATAGAAAACTCAGAGATAGGAAAAAGCTGTCATGTAGGGCCATATTCGCGCATCCGTCCTGGGACTAGGCTTTATGATGAAGCGCATGTTGGTAATTTTGTCGAGATAAAAAACAGCAAAATTGGCATGGGGAGTAAAGCAAATCACCTCAGTTACATAGGTGATGCAGTAATTGGTTCAAAGGTGAATATTGGGGCTGGAACAATAACCTGTAATTATGATGGTGCTCTTAAGCATCAGACTATTATTGAGGATGATGTTTTTGTTGGTTCAGATACGCAACTGGTAGCGCCAGTAAGAATAGCGCGAGGTTCTACTATCGGTGCAGGTTCTACAATTACCCGCGATACCCCTGAAGATCAATTAACATTGGCCCGTGCCAGGCAAGTGAGTATTAATGGTTGGAAACGTCCCAAAAAGAACAAAGCATAGTTCATGTTTGTATTAAAACAAATATAGCGTGAGAGGAGGCATTATGTGTGGAATAGTGGGAGCCATTGCTAAAAACGACGTAGTACCAGTTTTATTAGAAGGTTTATCGAAACTTGAATATCGCGGTTATGATTCGGCAGGGATTGCTATTGCAAATGGAAAATTGCATAGATTACGTACTACCGGGCGTGTGAGTGAATTGAGCAAACTTGCTCATCTTCAGAAAACACATGGATTTACTGGCATTGCTCATACACGCTGGGCGACCCATGGGGCTCCTAGTGAACGTAATGCACATCCCCATTTCTCAGGAGATGAAAGAAAAATAGCTGTCGTCCATAATGGTATTATTGAAAATCATGAAGCAATACGGAAACGTCTTGAACCTGAAGGATTCAAATTTTCTTCGGACACTGATACCGAAGTAATAGCACATCTTATTTCATTCAATCTCAAGACGACTCATGACCTGCTTGAAGCCGTTTGCTCGTCTGTCGCAGAATTGCAAGGCGCCTATGCGATTGCGGTAGTTGAAGAAACGCGACCAGATCATATTGTGGTTGCGCGGAATGGTGCGCCCCTATTATTAGGTTTAGGAACAGAAGGTAACTATGTTGCGTCAGATGCATCAGCCTTAGTCCAGGTAACGCGGAATATGGTTTATCTAGAGGAAGGAGATGTAGCGGAATTACATCAAGACGGTTACCGCATATTGAGTTGTGTTAAAGGTAAGAAAGGTAAAGAGGTGAATCGTCCTGTTCAAGAAAGCAATCTAACTCGTGAGGCTGTTGAATTGGGTCCATATGTTCACTTCATGCAAAAGGAAATATTCGAGCAACCCGTAGCAATCGCTAACACATTGGAAATGGTATCAAATGCCCAATCCATTTCTCCACAATTATTTGGCAGTAAAGCCGAGAAAATTTTTAAACATACAAATGGCATTTTGATATTGGCCTGCGGCACAAGTTATCATGCGGGTCTCGTTGCCAAATATTGGTTGGAGACTATTGCAGGCTTACAATGCAATGTAGAAATCGCAAGCGAATATCGTTATCGGGATCCAATAGCAGACAAAAATATACTCGTGGTAGGAATTTCCCAATCGGGTGAGACGGCAGATACACTAGCCGCTATCAGTTATGCTAAATCATTAGGGCATCAGTATAGTTTAGCTATTTGTAATGTTCCTGAAAGTGCATTGATTCGACAGGCAGATCTGCGTTTTCTTACACGTGCAGGACCTGAAATCGGCGTAGCTTCTACCAAGGCATTTACAACGCAATTAGCTGCATTGATGCTGTTGACTGTCACTTTAGCCAAGCTTCGTAACAAATTCTCTCACGAGTTTGAGCAAAAAATGTTGATGGCCATGCGGCGTTTACCTACTGCTATCCAGCTTGCACTACAAATTGAGCCGCAAATAATTAAATGGGCAGCCAATTTTTTTCAAAAACGCCATGCTTTATTCCTTGGACGAGGAGTGCATTATCCTATTGCTTTAGAGGGTGCGCTCAAACTCAAAGAAATCTCCTATATTCATGCAGAAGCTTATGCTGCTGGTGAGCTTAAACATGGACCACTTGCTTTGGTCGATAAGGATATGCCTGTGATTGCCATTGCGCCTAATGATGCATTATTGGAGAAGCTTAAATCCAATTTACAGGAAGTTCGTGCGCGGGGAGGAGAGCTATATGTTTTTGCCGATGCTGATTCCCAAATTCAGGAGAGCGAAGGTGTGCACATTATTCGGTTAGCGGAGTATGCTGGTATGCTAAGCCCTATTTTGCATACTATTCCATTACAATTGCTAGCCTATCATGTAGCTTTGCAGAAAGGTACAGATGTAGATAAACCAAGAAATTTAGCAAAGGCTGTAACAGTCGAATAGCTTAAGTTTAGATTAGAGAGATTCTTTTTTATCTTAAGATAGTAAGAAGATAAAAGAAAACGGGAGAGGGCGTAAAAAGAGGTGTAATTTTTGATTATCTCTTGTCCAGGACCAAGGGTATTTTCAATAAAGTAAGTATGGAATAGAATCTCTGTACTTACTTTATTATTTTTGATATTTATTTAAACATAGATTAACAGTAATTATTGCCATACTTTGGCAGTATTGAGCAATCATAGTCTTCTGCTGTATTCCCAAACGGCGATACATAAGCTCCGGCCGCTGATACGAAATTCAGAAGTATTTATGGTTCTCCTTTTCGAAAATATCTTTTCATGCAAACCAAGCCTGTTTAAACCATGATTACTTTATTCATAAAGTATGGGATGATGATAGGATTGGATATTTTTCATTAAAAAAGGAAACTAATGGCAGGTCACAGCAAGTGGGCTAATATTAAACATAAGAAGGCGGCCCAAGATGCCAAGCGTGGTAAGATTTTCACGCGATTGATCAAGGAAATAACTATTGCAGCTCGGTTAGGGGGGGCTGATCCTGGGAGTAACCCTCGCTTACGGCTCGCTATTGATAAGGCATACGAACACAATATGCCTAAAGACAACATCGAACGCGCTATCAAGCGTGGATGTGGGGATTTGGAAGGAGTAAGTTATGAAGAAGTTCGCTATGAAGGTTATGGAGTAGGGGGGGCTGCAATCATGGCAGATTGCATGACTGATAATCGGACACGGACTGTTGCCGATGTGCGTCATGCATTCACTAAATATGGTGGTAATCTTGGTACAGATGGTTCAGTTGCATTTCTATTTAAGCATTGTGGTCAATTGCTTTTCGCACCTGGGGCTGATGAAGATCGATTAATAGAAGTAGCATTAGAAGTGGGGGCTGAAGACGTTATCAATAATGAAGATAATAGTATAGAAGTCATTACTGCGCCTTATGAATTTATTGCAGTTAAAGCTGGTTTGGAAAAAGCTGGTTTTAAAGCTGACCACGCTGAAGTTACTATGAAACCGATAAACGAGACTGTGCTGACAGGGGATGATGCAGTCAGAATGCAAAAACTGTTAGATGCATTAGAAAATATTGATGATATACAGGAGGTTTATACCACTGCGGTCCTTGTTGAGTAATTGGGAGGGAAGGTGAGGAAATTCGTATTCTTGGTATAGATCCCGGTTTGCATATTACTGGCTTTGGGATAATCGATAAAATTGGCAGCAAATTGGTTTATGTGACCAGCGGTTGTATCAAAACATCTTCAGACAATAAGCTGCCACCTCGTTTGAAATTGATTCTTGACGGTCTTAACCACATCATTCTGCGGCATGCTCCTGAACATGCCGCAATAGAACAAGTCTTTGTTAACATTAATCCAAAATCAACTTTATTACTTGGACAAGCACGTGGTGTGGCAATTTGTGCTGCTGTGCTTAATAATCTTGAAGTATCTGAATATACTGCCCTGCAGATCAAACAAGCAGTAGTTGGTAATGGGCATGCTAAAAAAGAGCAAGTCCAGGAGATGGTTGTAAAATTATTAAGACTGGAAGGAAAGCCCGGTGTCGATGCATCTGATGCGCTTGCCTGTGCGATTTGTCATGCTCATGGTGGATTGGGTACACTTGCGGGCATATACCGCCAATTAAAGAACGGAAGAATGGTGTGATAGGAAAAATAACAGGTGCATTGCTTGAAAAACGTCCCCCCTTAGTGGTATTAGACGTGCAAGGAATTGGTTATGAAATCGATGTGCCGATGAGTACGTTTTACCATCTCCCTGCAATTGGAGAAGCTGTGACCCTCTATACCCAATTTATCGTTAGGGAGGATGCTCATTTATTGTTTGGATTTGGTACTGAGGCCGAACGTTTTGTTTTCCGGCAGCTAATGAAAATCTCTGGTGTGGGCTCAAGAACTGCTTTGGCTTTATTGTCCGGATTAAGTGTAGCAGATATACATCATGTGGTAGCCACCCAAGATTCTGTGCGGCTTACCAGAATTCCAGGAATAGGGAAAAAAACTGCTGAACGTTTACTTTTAGAGTTGCGGGATAAACTTGATTTTGATACAAATCATTTTGATACAGTAACCGTCTCTGCAAGAAGTGATAGTGACATACTGAATGCGTTGCGCTCGCTAGGCTATAATGACCGGGAAGTGGATTGGGCAGTCAAACAATTACCTAACAATATTACTGTTTCAGATGGCATTAAACAAGCCTTGAAGCTCCTTTCAAAAGAAAAGTAGTACATTTTCTGGATAGTCGAATGATTGAGACAGATCGAATTATTGCTGCAACATCATTTTCTTCTCAAGAAGAAGTATTAGAGCGAGCCTTACGTCCCAGGCAACTTGAGGAATATGTTGGCCAGGAAAAGATTCGAGAGCAATTACAAATATTTATCGAGGCAGCACGACGACGAAAGGAATCTTTAGATCACGTACTATTGTTTGGGCCTCCGGGTTTAGGTAAAACGACGTTGGCGCATATTATTGCTAGAGAAATGGGTGTTAACTTGCGCCAAACATCAGGGCCAGTATTGGAGAGGCCGGGTGATTTAGCCGCTTTGCTCACCAACCTTGAACCTAATGATGTATTGTTTATCGATGAAATTCATCGACTCTCGGCGGTAGTGGAGGAGATTCTTTATCCTGCATTGGAAGATTATCAGCTTGATATCATGATTGGGGAAGGCCCAGCTGCTCGCTCAGTTAAAATTGACTTACCACCTTTTACCCTAGTAGGGGCGACTACCCGTGCAGGAATGCTGACCAATCCGCTTAGAGATCGTTTTGGTATTGTGTCGCGGCTAGAGTTTTATACCACTGATGAGTTAAGTAAAATCGTAATCCGTTCAGCAGGGTTGCTGTATGTCAAAATCTCTTTTGAGGGAGCAAAGGAGATTGCATGTCGATCGCGTGGTACACCTCGTATTGCGAACCGGTTGTTACGAAGGGTTCGAGATTTTGCTGAAATCAAGGCTGAAGGATATATTACGCAACCCGTGGCAGATGCGGCTCTAAAGATGCTGGATGTGGATGCGATAGGGCTTGATGTATTAGATAGAAAGCTGTTATTGGCTGTTCTGGAAAAATTTGAAGGCGGGCCCGTGGGTATAGATAATCTAGCCGCAGCAATCAATGAAGAGCGTGACACCATTGAAGATATTTTGGAGCCCTATTTGATTCAGCAAGGATTCTTGAAACGTACGCCGCGCGGCCGTATGGCAACAGCCATTACTTATCAGCATTTTAATGTCATTCCTCCGAAAAATAGCTTAATGGATGACCTATGGAGTGAATGTTGAAGTATTGATAAAAAAATTGTGAACAAAAGGTTATAAATGAGCTTCGAGCATCAAACGCAATTTGCTTTACCGGATCATATCTTCTCCCACCCAGTGCGCGTTTATTATCAGGACACCGATACAGGGGGAGTCGTTTATCATGCGAATTATCTTAATTTTATGGAACGCGCTCGTTATGAATGGCTGCGAGAAATGGGATTTTCGGTTGATACATTAATTCGAGCGCATAAAACGGTTTTTATGGTGCGTTCACTTAATATCGAATATTTCAAGCCAGCACT
Organism: Nitrosomonas communis; assembly: GCF_900114745.1. GTDB lineage: Bacteria > Pseudomonadota > Gammaproteobacteria > Burkholderiales > Nitrosomonadaceae > Nitrosomonas > Nitrosomonas communis_A. The sequence continues at coordinate 8,398 of NZ_FOUB01000051.1, forward strand.
TCTCGATGATTTGCTGTATGTTACAGTTCAAGTAACAGAGATAGGAAGAAGTCGCATCACATTGTTTCAACAAGTCCTGCGAGAACAAGTCATGTTGGTCAGTGCAATTATTCATGTGGTATGTGTCGGTATGGAAAATCTCAAACCAGTGAGTATTCCCATACCGCTTCGTCAAAAAATCAAGAAATAAATTATTATGAATACAAATGTAACTCAAGATTTATCGCTTTTTTACCTTGTTGGCAGTGCTAGCTTGCCTGTACAACTGGTGATGCTGCTTTTATTGATTGCATCATTGCTATCATGGTGGTTTATTTTTCGTAAAATGTTTTCGATTAGATTGGCTATTAAACAAAGCGACGAGTTTGAGAATACCTTTTGGAGAGGGGTAGATCTTAACGCGCTTTACCACCGAGCAGCCGGTGCGCGTGACATGGCTGGAAGCATGGAGCGTATTTTTGAAGCAGGATTTCGTGAATTTACCAAGCATCAAGCCGGTATGGATATTGGTGCGATAATGGATAGTACACGGGGTGCAATGCGTGCTGCCTATCAACGCGAAATGGACAGATTAGAATCTCATCTCTCTTTTCTAGCGACCGTAGGATCAGTAAGCCCTTATGTTGGTTTGTTTGGTACGGTCTGGGGTATTATGAATTCATTTCGTGAATTATCCAATTTAACCCAAGCAACCATTGCGCATGTTGCACCAGGTATTGCAGAAGCGCTCATAGCCACGGCGATGGGTTTGTTCGCAGCGATTCCAGCGGTTATTGCTTATAATCGTTATGCAAGTGATACCAGTCAATTAGCAACACGCTATGAGAGTTTTATGGAAGAACTATCTAATGTGTTGCAACGACGAGCAGCAAAATTATAAGAGGATTATAGTCATCACATGATTAATCGTCGTACTAAACGTCGTCTAATGAACGAAATCAATGTCGTGCCATATATTGATGTGATGCTGGTGCTATTGGTTATTTTCATGATCACAGCGCCGCTTATTCATCCTGGTCAAATTGAACTTCCTCAAATCGGCAAATCGTCAACAGCCCCTGTTGAACCTTTGGAAGTGATTATTGCTGCAGATGGCAATCTGACATTACGTGACCGTAGTAAAGTAGGGAGTGAGCAGAAAATGAGTCGTAGCGAACTTGTAAAGGCAATCAAAAATAAACAGGCACAAAATACTGAACAACCTGTCGTGATTGCAGCCGATAAAAATGTTCGCTATGAAGAGGTGATCAATGTCATGGATATATTACAACAAGAACAAGTTAATAAGGTTGGGCTGCTCACAAAACCCAGATAAGAACGCAAGTAACAATGAATGTGACAGCTTGGCGAGATACTTCCTATACAGAACCTGGATTATTACGGGCTGCTGTACTAGCTTTGCTAGTGCATATTATTTTTTTTGTATTTATGGTTTTTGGCTTAAGCTGGAAAAATAATCCACCTGAATCAATGGTTGTTGATTTGTGGAGTGATTTGCCACAGCCAATTAAACTTGTTCCTGCTAGAGAAACACCACCGCGACCTGAATCTGTGCGACAACCCCCCATCAAAGCGAAATCTGAGCCAGTGAAAGAGACGCCTCCTAAACCTGAATCAGTCAAGGAAGATGTTCCGTCGCCCTCCCAAAAACCCGTTACTGAGATCAAGGAAAAAACGGTAAAACCTCAGCCTGCGAAGGAAGTTGCAAAGCAGCCTGAGCCAGTTAAAGAGATTTCTCCTAAATCTGAGCCAATCAAGACAGATGCTCCGTCGCCATCTCAAAAACCGGCTATCGAGATCAAGGAAAAAACGGTAAAACCTCAGCCTGCGAAGGAAGTTGCAAAGCAGCCTGAGCCAGTTAAAGAGACTTCTCCTAAACCTGAGCCAATCAAGACAGATGCTCCGTCGCCATCCCAAAAACCGACTACTGAGATCAAGGAAAAAACAGTAAAACCTCAGCCTACAAAGGAAGCCGCAAAGCAGTCTGAGCCAGTTAAACAAATTCCTCCTAAGGCTGAGCCAATCAAGGAAAAGATAACCCAATCAGAGGTTGCTAAGGACACAACAAAAGAAATAACGAAAGAAACAACGAAAAAATCCGATCTGGAGAAAGAGAAGCAACTTAAGGAACAGCAACAGGCTGAAGAAATCAAGCGGCAACAACAACGTGAACAAGAAGCTACTGCACAAAAAGCTGCAGCGGAGAAAACCAGACAAATGGATGAAATAGCTAAATATAAGGCAATGATTCAAGCAAAAATCAGAAGTCGTATTGTCATGCCGCCCAATTTGCCCGGTAATCCGGTTGTTGAGTACAGAGTGACGCTCTTACCAGGAGGAGAAGTATTAAACGTAGTGTTGCGCAGAGCCAGTGGTTATCCTGCATTTGATGAAGCAGTTGAAAGAGCTATCTTTTTATCCACACCATTACCTATACCGCCGGATCTAACGTTATTCAGAGAATTTCGTGATTTTAATCTTACTGTACATTACCGTGAATCGTTTTGATTTTTACAGAACGCAATTTTTTTGAGAACTGCTGTTATGCAAAATTATTTACATCGTGCTTCCTTTTATGCATTTATTTTATTTTTATCGATGATGCATACACCGCTAAATGCAGCGCTTAATATCGAAATATTTGGTGGAGGTGCAACTAGAATCCCTATTGCTATTGTTCCATTTTCTGCTGAATCAAGACTTCCGCAGAGTGTAACCACAATAGTAGCAGCTGATTTAGCGCGCACAGGTTTATTTAAGATAGTTGAATCATTAGGTCATACACCTCATGAACCGGAAGAAATTGTTTATGCAGATTGGCAGAATCAAGGGGCAAGTGCCCTCGTGATAGGCAATACGACGACTCTACCCGATGGGCGGATTGAGGTGCGCTTTCGTTTGATGGATATTGCAAAGCAGGTCCAGTTAACTGGATTTACAAGTACGGTTTCGGCCGATCAGCTACGCGCTGTCGCTCATCGTATTGCTGATATCATTTATGAGGCATTGACAGGTGATATTGGGGTATTTAGCACCCGTATTGCTTATGTATTGAAACAGGGCACTAAATATGCGCTGCAGGTAGCTGATTCTGATGGCCATAATGCGCAATCAGTCATCGAATATACCGAGCCTATTATTTCTCCTGCGTGGTCACCTGATGGCAGCAAACTTGCCTATGTTTCATTTGAAAATAAAAAGCCTGTAGTTTATGTCCAGGAATTGGTGACGCGCAACCGGAAAGCTGTCGCTAATTTTAAGGGTAGTAATAGTGCACCAGCTTGGTCTCCAGATGGCAGTAAGCTAGCTGTAGTATTGACTATGCAGGGTGGATCACAAATATTTTTGATTAATGCAGATGGAAGTGGCGTCCAAAGACTTACGCAAAGTTCGGGAATTGATACGGAACCAAGTTTCTCACCCGATGGCCGATCAATTATTTTTACTTCTGATCGTGGAGGTAGTCCACAAATATACCGCGTGGCGATAACCGGAAATCAAGCTGGTATAGCTGAACGACTAACATTTGAAGGAAGCTACAATGTAAGTCCGCGTTTTAGCCCAGATGGAAAAAGCTTTGCTTACATTCATCGTCATGGTGGTAGGTTTAATGTTGCCGTACAAGATTTTTCTAGGCGACAAGTACAAATATTAACCGATTCAAAATTTGATGAGTCTCCTAGCTTTGCACCCAATGGCAAGATGATTTTATATGCTACTGAAATAGGAGGGCGTGGTATATTATCCGCCGTTTCGAGCGATGGACAAACAAAGCAGCGGCTTACTTCACAAGCTGGTGATATCAGAGAGCCAGTATGGGGTCCTTTGTTGAAATCGCAGCGTACAAGCAAATTTATTAATTAATTTTTAAGGTAAAAAATGAAAAAAATTTTGAGTGTGTTGATAATCTGTTTATTGTCAGCGTGCGCAAGCAAAACTACACAACCTACCAGTGAATTGGAAGACCGAACTATGGGGGGGGGTGGCATGGGTGCGAGTGCACAAGAGGGTATGAGAGCAGGTGGGGGTGGATTTGGCATGGATCCATTACGAGATCCTTCTAACATTCTTTCTCAGCGGAGTATTTATTTTGACTTTGATAACTATACAATAAAAAACGAATACAGAGATTTAGTGCTGGCGCATGCTAGGTACTTACGGGATAACTCAAACTCTAAGGTATTAATACAGGGTAATACCGATGAACGTGGAAGCCGTGAGTATAATCTTGCGCTTGGTCAGCGTCGGGCTGATAGCGTAAAAAATGCTATGTTGCTCTCGGGCGCCCGTGATCATCAACTTGAGGCAGTAAGCCTAGGTGAGGAAAAACCTCGTGCAGCAGGTCGTGATGAATCTTCATGGACTGAGAACCGTCGAGCCGATATTCTTTATCAAGGGGAATACTAATGTTGGTACGTGCTTCCATACTATTGTTTTTGTTTAGTTGTAATGTGAGTTTCGCAGGGTTATTTGATGATGCACATGCCCGTGAGCAAATAGAGGTAATGCAAAAACAAATGCAAGAGTTGGAGGCGCGTATTGTTAGCATGGAGGAAGCGCTTAAAAATCAGGCGATATTGGAGCTTTATACTCAGATCGAAGCGTTTAAAATTGAGCTTGGAAAACTGCATGGGCAAATTGAGATACTGAATGAAGAAAATAAAGTTTTGAAGAAACAGCAGAAAGATTTTTATCTGGATTTGGATAACCGATTGAAACAAGTAGAGCCGGCATCCCATGATGCTTCGATAGGGTTGGATTCTCCACCAGAGACAACAGTTAAAACGGCTCCTTCTGCTACGCCAGCGACCGAAACGAGTAGCGTAGTACAACAGCCTAAAGATCTGGCTACAGACATATCAGAGCGCGATGCTTATAACGCAAGTTATAGCTTATTCAAAGGAGGTAATTATTCAGGAGCAATCACGCAATTTGAGAATTTTATTACGCGTTACCCTACCTCTAATTTAGCACCAGGAGCTGCCTATTGGATCGGTAATGCTTATTATGCATTACGTGATTTTAGTTCTGCCATCAGAGCCCAGCAAAGAGTCATCGAGAATTATCCGAAAAGTGGAAAAGCGCCTGATGCCATGCTTAATATTGCAAGTAGCCAACTAGAAATGGCTGAGGTTGCTGCAGCCAAAACAACATTACAAAGCTTAGTCGCAAAATATCCCAATAGTGACGCTGCTGAAAAAGCTAGACGGCGTCTTGCCAACCTTAAATAAGATTTAACAATGAAAGCAGCAGCTTTTTAAAGCTGTTTCTAAAAACGTAATGCATTTCCCCTCTTTATTACGACAACATTCCACACAAAAACCTGAAGCAGAAGTACTGCGTGTAAGTGAGATATTTTATTCTATTCAAGGAGAAACTAGTCGCATTGGTTTGCCAACAGTGTTTATTCGTTTGACTGGCTGTCCGCTACGGTGTGGATATTGTGATACTGAGTATGCATTTTCAGGAGGCGAGAATATGTCAATTGCTGATGTGCTGAATGAAGCTTCAAGTTATGCCTCTCGTTATATTACAGTTACTGGAGGTGAGCCACTGGCACAGAAAGCTTGTCCGACACTGCTAAAAGTATTATGTGATACAGGTTATTCGGTATCGATTGAAACGAGCGGTGCGCTCGATATATCCAAAGTTGATAAAAGGGTTTCCAAGATCGTGGATATTAAAACACCCGGTTCGGGGGAGGTTGCAAAAAATCGTTGGTCTAATATTGATTATTTAACTGACCAGGATGAATTGAAGTTTGTTTTATGTGACGAAGCAGATTATCGGTGGGCGGTTGATGTGTTTTACGAACGATGTCTCGATCAGGTTTGTCCGGTATTATTTTCACCAGTATATGGTCAACTCGATCCCGCCAAGCTTGCTGACTGGATATTAAAAGATCGTCTACCGGTTAGATTGCAGCTTCAGCTTCATAAAATACTCTGGGGAGAGGTAGCAGGGCGGTGAAGATTCAGCATATTTGAGAACAGTTCTTCCTTTAACAACACATGGTTTTATGAGAAAAGCGGTCGTACTTTTATCGGGTGGTCTGGATTCTGCCACGACGCTTGCTATTGCTTGCGATAAAGGATTTGTATGTTATGCATTAAGTATTGATTATGGGCAACGCCATCAATCAGAGTTAGCTGCAGCGCTGAAGATCGGCCAATCCATGGGTATACAGGCACATCAAACTATAAGCGTTGATTTGAGCGCATTGGGAGGATCTGCTCTTACTGACAGGTCTATTGCGGTTCCTACTGAAGGGACAATCGCAGGTATTCCAGTTACTTACGTTCCTGCCAGAAATACGATCATGCTTTCTTTAGCTTTAGCATGGGCTGAAGTACTCGGAAGTTACGATATATTTATTGGTGTTAATGCTATCGATTATTCTGGTTATCCAGATTGCCGACCAGATTACATTGAAGCCTTCGAGAAAATGTCGAATCTTGCAACCAAAACTGCCAGAGAGGGGAATAAGCTGATGCTCCATGCGCCACTTCTTAACCTTTCAAAGAAAGAAATTATTTGTTTAGGGACAGAGCTAGGGGTTGATTATGCCTTGACTGTATCATGTTATCAAGCTAATGAAAGTGGCTCTGCTTGTGGTCTATGTGATGCTTGTCGCATACGTAAAGCAGGATTTTTAGCGGCAGATATCTCTGATCCGACGCGATATAGAATAGGTTAAAAATTTGGGCAAGTATCGTTTAAAGTTACTTCTAGATCAAGAGGATGTCTGATCAAATAGAATAAACTGGAATAGACGAGTAGCAAAATAGGCTAGGAGGACTATGATTTTCGTTCAATACACACACCAAGCTTTTTTACCCCTTTAATAATATCAAGTTTGGCCACACTTACTTTTACCCAAGGTGAATTAAATTCTGTCAAAATAATTTGCGCAATATGTTCAGCTAATGCCTCAAGTAAAGAGAATTGTTTGGTAGCTAAAATATCATTGATGCGCTTGATAATCAGAGAATAATCCAGTGCATCTTCAAGTTTGTCAGTAAAACAAGCACGATTAGTGGAGAGGGCGATTTCAAGGTTAAGCTCGATTGTTTGAGCAATCTTTTTTTCCCATGGATAAATTCCAATCAGTGTTTTAGCTTTGAAGTCATGAAGAAAGATGATATCCATTATTAGGATTTAAAAATGATCTATAACCTTGGTGGGATAAATTAAAGAAATATTTTTATGTGTTGTTATAGCAATTCTAGTCTATTTATGAAGGTGATGCTATTTTGGTGATGATATGGAAATAGGATTATTGTTGTTAACCGCTTATTTGCTGGGTTCAGTTTCATTTGCAGTTGTAGCAAGTTGGTTATTTAATTTGCCTGATCCAAGAACATATGGCTCAAAAAATCCCGGGGCAACAAATGTGTTGCGTAGTGGCAAGAAAGTGGCGGCAGTTTTGACATTACTAGGTGATGCTGGCAAAGGTTGGCTGGCAGTGATGCTCGCTAAATATTTTTCCCAAACTTGGGAACTAGGAAGTGAAGCGGTTGCGGGTGTTGCAATAGCTGTTTTTCTTGGTCATTTGTTCCCAATCTTTCTTGGTTTTAAAGGTGGCAAAGGGGTGGCAACATCGGCAGGCGTGCTACTCGGCTTGAATCCTTTGTTAGGGCTATTGGTAATATTTACTTGGATTTTAGTTGCCATACTTTGGCGTATATCTTCATTATCTGCTATGATTGCTGCTCTGTTAGCGCCAATTTATGCGTTTATTTTATTTGACTACAAAATAAATGTCTGGGCTATTACTACCATTTCATTGCTACTTCTTTGGCGGCATAAACTAAATATCATCAATTTAGTTATAGGTAGAGAAACGCGCATTGGAGAATAAAGCAAGCTGTGAGTTGAGATCGAAGATTCTTACAATATTTCCAGATCCCATCTGGCTCTTACTGTAAAGCTGCTCATAGTGTGTTGGTAGTTAATCTTTTGTTGTTGTAAACGCATTGCTCCAGCAAAAGCGATCATTGCGCCATTGTCAGTGCAGAATTCAAATTCTGGAAAAAATACTGTTGCGCCTATGTTGGTTGTTTCGCGAATGAGCCTTTTACGTAATTGGATATTTGCTCCTACTCCACCAGCTACGACTAGTTGACTAAGACCGCTCTGCATGAGAGCGGACAGAGATTTTTCTGCTAGGATGTCTATGACCGCTTCCTGAAAGGCAAGCGCAATGTCAGCACAAGTTTGGAATGTAATATTATGATTTTTTATTAAAGTTGATACAGCAGTTTTTAATCCGCTGAAACTAAAGTTAAAGTTCCCGCTATGTCGCATAGGGCGAGGGAGTTTAAAACGACCCGATTGACCTTGTTCAGCAAGTTCGGCAAGTGCTCGCCCACCGGGATAATCTAACCCAAGTAGTTTTGCTGTTTTGTCAAAAGCTTCACCTGCCGCATCATCTACTGTTTCGCCAAGCAGTATATACTGCCCTATTCCATTTACCTTTATTAACTGAGTGTGACCACCAGAAACGAGAAGTGCTACAAAAGGAAACATGGGGGAAGGTGTCGATAATAGAGGAGACAGGAGATGGCCTTCAAGATGATGAATATTCAGTACAGGGATTTTAAGAGCGAATGACAGTGCGGAACCAATACATGCGCCTACTAGTAATGCTCCTGCCAGACCAGGCCCTTGAGTGTAGGCAATAGCGTCAACTTCTTTCAAGCAAATATTAGCTTCTTTCAAAGCCTGTTTGATAAGCGGTACTACACGGCGAATATGGTCGCGTGAGGCAAGTTCTGGTACAACTCCGCCATATTCATTATGTATTTCGGTTTGTGAATATAACGTATGACTTAATAAACCATATTTTGTGTGATAAAGCGCAATACCTGTTTCATCACACGACGTTTCAATACCAAGCACAATCATTTTAAAGATACCTCTAAAAATTCAGAGTTTTACACAAAACTAGGCGAGAATAACATATGTTGGCGCTGCATATGATTGATATGTAAGGAAACATTTTTTGCGGACAACAACATATTATAACAAAATATGAATTTTTAGAGGTACCCTTAAATGTCAATAGAAACTATATTGAATCTCTTCGTGTCCAATTTTAAACCTTTTGGCTAGAGAAAGAATAGTAAAAAGTAGTGCACGAGAAAATACAGCTGGTGTTTGCTTTATATCTCTCGTTGATTGCATCCAAAAAGCTTTTCTTACTGCATGCTTTTATAAAGAAAATAATAATGTTATATTTATAAGCTTTTGCAGAATTATTAACATTCAATAGAAATAGAAGGAGACCGAAAGGGATTACTACTTTATGACTACTGTTAAAGTCAAGGAAAATGAACCATTTGAAGTTGCCATGCGTCGTTTTAAGCGCTCGGTTGAGAAAACTGGATTACTTACAGAATTGCGCGCACGCGAATTTTATGAAAAGCCAACTGCAGAACGTAAACGTAAGCATGCAGCAGCTGTCAAGCGTACCTACAAACGTTTGCGCAGTCAATTACTCCCGAAAAAACTTTATTAGTCGGTCAAGAATTCGTAAAACAAATTTATTAGGCTGCTTTGTTATGAATTTGAGGCAGAAAATCACAGAAGATATGAAGGCTGCCATGCGCGCCGGGGACTCAAAAAAGCGTGACGCTATTCGATTATTGCAGGCAGCTATTAAACAGCGAGAAGTTGATGAGCGTATTGAATTAAATGATACAGCAATCATTGCAGTAATTGAGAAAATGCTTAAACAGCGTAGAGATTCGATCACGCAATATGAAGCTGCTCACCGACAAGATTTGGCTGATGCCGAAAAATATGAAGTGAACATACTGCTTGCTTATATGCCTCAAATGATGAGTGAGGCTGAAGTCACTAGTATAGTGAACGAAGTTATCGCTCTAGTAGGAGATGCGGGGCAGCAACGGATGGGTAAGATCATGGCTTTGTTAAAACCTAAATTGACTGGAAGTGCAGATATGACTCAAGTAGCCGCGCTGGTGAAGAAAAAAATTTCTTCTTGATTTTATTAAATGAGAATTTATTTTTAGTCAATGTGTTTGGGGCAGTAGTTAAGAGTCTATTAACCTCATCGATAATCAGCTAATTATTGGCGTACTTTAATAAATGGTTCCCCAATCGTTTATTCAAGAGTTGCTCTATCGCATAGATATAGCGGATGTAGTTGGGCGTTATGTGCCACTTAGGAAAGCTGGTAGCAATTTTAGCGCATGCTGCCCGTTTCATAATGAAAAAACCCCATCATTTATAGTTAGTCCAACAAAACAGTTCTATCATTGTTTTGGTTGTGGAAAGCATGGTAACGCCATTAATTTTCTGATTGAGCATACTGGAATGAGTTTTGTTGATGCGGTTGAGAATTTGGCTGCTTCTGTTGGATTGCAAATTCCAGTTCAACAAGCTGTAACTTATTCTCGAGTATTTGAATCTCGCTTATCGCCTACTAAAAAAGAAGGCGAGCAAGATAAAGCTGGGGAGTCTGTGCAACACATGGCTGAATCGATGAAAATTGCAGCTCAATACTATCGTAGTCAACTTAAGAATGCTGAACATGCGATTGCTTATTTAAAAAGGCGCGGTATAACAGGCGAAATAGCTGTTCGTTTTGGGGTTGGTTATGCGCCGGCTAACCGACAAAATCTTGCTTCTGTATTTTCTGATTATCTGCTAAAGCAATCAGAAAATGTATTGGTGAAAGTGGGTTTGGTCATACATGGCAATGATGGTAAACATTATGATCGATTCCGTAATCGCATTATGTTCCCAATTTTAGACCAGAAAGGTAGGATAATCGGTTTTGGTGGAAGGGTATTGGATGCTGGAGAGCCAAAGTATTTAAATTCTCCTGAGACGGCTTTATTTATAAAAGGGCGTGAACTTTATAATTTGTTTGCAGCCAGCAAGGCGATTCGTAAAACAGGACGAGCTTTGGTGGTAGAGGGGTATATGGACGTAGTTATGCTTGCGCAGCATGATATAGACTATGCGGTTGCTACGCTTGGTACTGCTACTACCCCTTTTCATATCCAAAAGCTATTGCGTCAAACAGATAAAATCATTTTTTGTTTCGATGGTGACAGTGCAGGGAGGAAAGCGGCTTGGCGTGCGCTCGAAAATAGCTTATCCCAATTACGGGATGGAAAAGATATAAGTTTTCTGTTTCTACCAGAGAATGAGGATCCCGACAGCTATGTTCGGAAGTATGGTAAAGAATCATTCGAAGCGCTTCTCGATCAGGCGCTACCTCTCTCTGAGTTTTTTTATGGTGAATTATCTGGGCGTGTGAATTTGCAAACCAGCGAAGGGCGCGCTGGTTTGGTGCAACATGCGCGACCATTATTGGCTCAGATAAGTGGCGCTCCAGTTCTTGCTCTTATGCTGATAAAGCGATTGGCACTACTCACTTCTATTAACCAAAACGAATTAGAGGGGTTGTTGCAAATTAAGCGAAAAAATCTCTTTTCTCGGCCTAACCTGAAGCGACCGCAACCAGTAACACCTTATCGTAAATTAATTCAATTAATCCTACATGATCCAGTATATGTCGAGAAGCTAGAAAAAAGTATGCTGACAGGAGATGGTGAGCAAAATGATGAAAAGACACTATTGATAGAGCTGATAGATTTTTTTAATGCTTTATCACCGCAAGACTTAAAAGATGCAACATTGTTATCGATTAAGGCATATTTCTGTGATAACCCATATTATGAATTGTTAGAAACAATAGAAAAAGAAATAAGTATGTGGGGAGAAGGGGTCGATATAGAAGCAGAGTTTACTGGAATATTGTTGCGATTGAGAGAAATGCGCCGCAAACAAAGAATGGCTGTGCTACATAGTAAACCTCTAAATTTGCTTACCTTAGAAGAAAAACGAGAATTGCAACAATTATATGTTTCTTAAAGAGGTTTATTATCAAAATCTTTATGAGAACAAGCAAATGCAGATCTGTTAAATAGCTGTTATATATTTGAACTTTTCATTGATTAATTGAACAAAAAATAAAAAAGTAGCGTGGTGTTAATAGCTAATAAGGTATATTTGCCAAAATGAAAAAGAGTTCTAAAAACATCGCTGAATGAGATGCGTCATGATAAATTTTTGATATACTCAAAGATTTTAAAATTTATTTGTCCATATTATCTAAATTTCAGCAAATTTATAATATTAGTCAGCGGTGACTAAGAGAATGAATAAAAGTTAATAACTGAGCAAGGGCTGGCCCTTGAATAGAAAAATAGACCTTGTTGCTAAAGGTATAGATAGATTGGGTAACAAAAATAAAGATTGAATTTTTTTGCAGTTAAGAGTGCTAGGGCACTTGAAATATGGATACCAAACAATTAACACAAGAAGTAGATACAGAAAATCAGATTATTGATAATCAGTCGGAGTTAACTAAGATAAAATCGGCGAAAATGAAAGCATCCAAAAAAATTAAAGCATCGAATAATGATCATGTGGAAGAAATGGTTGAGGAAACCTTGTCATCAGCGCCTCAAGATATCGAGGCAAGGAAGATGCGGCTTAAGAAATTGATTGTTCAGGGTAAGGAACGTGGTTATTTAACTTACGCTGAAATTAATGATCATTTGCCTGATGATATGCTAGATGCAGAGCAAATTGAAGGTGTCATTAGCATGATCAATGATATGGGAATTTCTGTTCATGATGAGGCGCCAGATGCAGAAGTATTATTAATGTCTGATACAGCAACTGCTGTAACTGATGAGGATGTGGTTGAAGAGGCTGAGGCAGCGCTCTCTAGTGTAGATTCGGAATTTGGCCGTACTACTGACCCAGTACGCATGTATATGCGTGAGATGGGATCTGTAGAATTATTAACGCGCGAAAGTGAGATAGAAATAGCAAAACGTATTGAAGATGGTTTGAGGCATATGATACAGGCTATTTCTGCATGCCCAACGATTATTGCGGATATTCTAAATCTGGCAACTGAAGTTGAAAATGATCGGTTGCGTGTTGATGAATTGGTGGATGGTTTTCTTGATGATGATGCTCAAGAAATCCTTAATGAAGAGATGTCTGATGAGTCGCTTGAACAGGATTTTGTTTCTGATGACATGGAAGATGAGAGTGGAGTTGCGGTGGCAAGTGCCAGCTTGATTAAGTTAAAAAATGATGTATTAGAACGTTTTTTAGAGATTCGCGAAGCCTATAACGAGATGCAAAAAATAATCGAAAAAAATGGCTCCCGCGATGATAAAAAATATAAATCTCTTCAGGAAAAAATTTCATCCGAACTCATGGCTATGAGATTCTCGGCCAAGATGGTGGAAAAATTATGTGATTCACAGCGCGATCTTGTTAATGAAATTCGCAATTGCGAGCGGAAAATTATGGATCTATGCGTTACTAAGGCAAATATGCCAAGGAATTATTTTATCAAGGTTTTTCCTGGTAATGAAACCAATCTAGAGTGGGTTAAGTCAGAAGTTGAATCTAACAAGCCTTGCGGTCAGTCATTAAGGCATTTCATGCCTGCTATTATGGAGCAGCAGCAATGTTTGCTTTTTCTGCAAGAGCAAGCCAAAATCCCTATCAAAGAACTGAAAGAGATTAATCGCCGAATGACTACTGGTGAGGCTAAAGCGCGGCGTGCAAAGCGTGAAATGACAGAAGCTAATTTACGATTGGTGATTTCGATTGCTAAAAAATATACTAATCGTGGTTTGCAATTTTTAGATCTCATCCAGGAAGGTAATATTGGTTTGATGAAGGCTGTCGATAAATTTGAATATCGACGTGGTTACAAATTTTCTACTTATGCAACTTGGTGGATACGTCAGGCAATAACACGTTCTATTGCTGATCAGGCTCGTACCATTCGAATTCCTGTTCATATGATTGAAACAATTAATAAAATGAATCGTATCTCGCGTCAGATTCTGCAAGAAACTGGGCAAGAGCCGGAACCGGCATTGTTAGCCCAAAAAATGGAGATGCCTGAAGAGAAGATTAGAAAAATCCTCAAGATTTCTAAAGAGCCAATCTCGATGGAAACACCCATCGGTGATGATGAAGATTCCCACTTGGGGGATTTTATAGAAGATTCCTCTACTGTAGCACCCGCTGATGCTGCTGTTTATGCTAGTTTGCGCACTGCTACTAAGGATGTGCTCGATTCTCTTACGCCACGAGAGGCAAAAGTCTTGCGAATGCGTTTTGGTATTGAAATGAATACTGATCATACCTTAGAGGAGGTTGGGAAACAGTTCGATGTTACTCGTGAGCGTATCCGTCAAATAGAAGCAAAGGCATTGAGGAAATTACGTCATCCGGCTCGCTCCGATCGCCTGCGTAGCTTTTTGGATACAGGGAACTCATAATTCATAATTTATTATCGCGTTACATGAGATATAATATTCGTGCTCTAAATTCTTGAGTTGCTAATATATTATCAGTTTGTAGGTTGACTGGTATGGGCGCAGGTGACTTAATAAATACGTCATGCAGCGTATTACAGCGACAAAATAATGTCGGGTGATAGAGACGGATTGTGCGTGCTATGTATTCATAATAAGTTGACAGCTCAAATGGGTCTGTAGCTCAGTTGGTTAGAGCAGGGGACTCATAATCCCTTGGTCGCTGGTTCGAGTCCAGCCAGACCCACCAATGAAAGCAGAGGGTTGCGATCCTGTAATGCAACTCTTTTTCATTATTTGAAGCGGATGTTTAGATTGATTTTGTATAAAAATATTGATGTCCGCGCTGGCTTCGTCGTTCGGTAGGGAAATTGATGTGAATGATCCGAGGAATAATAATCAGGATATAAGCCTATTCATTCCAATTCTGCCTTAAGCTCATCATTGACAGATATTAATCTTGCTAAGGAATAATAATGTATTTATTGACTTAGGGCTATAATGCATCCATAATGACGGATTAATTTGGAGGGGTTCCCGAGCGGTCAAAGGGATCAGACTGTAAATCTGACGGCTCTGCCTTCGAAGGTTCGAATCCTTCCCCCTCCACCATATTTTTAGTTGCTGAAAGAGCGAGAGCGGTTAAGCGTAGGGATTCAGTACTTAATCATAAATTATAGGGATGGGTGGGTTTTCTAAAGTATGCGGGTGTAGCTCAATGGTAGAGCAGAAGCCTTCCAAGCTTACGACGAGGGTTCGATTCCCTTCACCCGCTCCAAATATTAGAAAGCAGTGCGAGTAAGGTGGATGTAGTTTGCCCATGTAGCTTAGTGGTAGAGCACTCCCTTGGTAAGGGAGAGGTCGCCAGTTCAATTCTGGCCATGGGCTCCATAGTCATAGTTAGAGTGCTGTTGTAAAATGAAGCAATTTTGATGATGAGGATATAGCATGGCGAAGAGTAAATTTGAGCGATTGAAGCCGCATATAAACGTTGGCACGATAGGTCATGTGGATCATGGCAAAACGACATTGACGGCAGCCATTACGATGGTGTTAGCGAA
This sequence comes from Nitrosomonas communis, assembly GCF_900114745.1. GTDB lineage: Bacteria > Pseudomonadota > Gammaproteobacteria > Burkholderiales > Nitrosomonadaceae > Nitrosomonas > Nitrosomonas communis_A. The sequence goes on from NZ_FOUB01000051.1 coordinate 23,852, forward strand.
AAAATTTGGTGGAGAGGCGAGGTCGTATGCTCAGATTGACTCTGCGCCGGAGGAGCGTGCACGAGGAATTACCATTAATACAGCTCACGTAGAATATGAGACTGAGAAACGTCATTACGCGCATGTAGATTGCCCCGGTCACGCAGATTATGTAAAAAATATGATTACCGGCGCAGCTC
>NZ_FOUB01000153.1 GCF_900114745.1 Nitrosomonas communis
TTTGTATCCACGGTAGGATTAGATGAAGAGATGGTCAGAGAATATATCCAGCACCAAGAGAAAGAGGATGAGCACTATGATCAGCTCAAGCTTGGGATGTGATGCCACCTTTAGGTGGCGCCAATTCTTGCCCCTTTGAGGGGCTAACAGTAATAAGCCTCCGGCTTTGCCGGAGGTAATTTAACTCCATGCTGACCTGCTGAATTTGCTCTGCCTGAGCCCCTTTTAATTGCAAATGCTTGCCAATGGCTTGAACGGCTTGTTTGCCTTTTCCTTCATTTACATAAATCACACATTCACTTTCCCTATCAACCCCCACCGTGACATAGTGATGCCCTTTACGCGTTGACATTTCATCGATACCCAGCTGGCTAATAGCAGAAGGATCATCTGCACGCAGCGCTTTGCCTACCCAATGGTTGAATATCGTCCAGATCTGTTACGGATTAACTTGCATTAGCTCAGCAACACGATTGACCGGCATTTCCCGTTCAATCATCGCTAAAGCCAAGGCTTCAAACAACAAAGTAAAACCACTATTGGCGCGTGCCCACGGTACCGCTCCATTAACTACGTTACCTGACGATGTGGTAATGCGGGAAACCGCGCAATGCAAATAACCAATATGCTCAAAGAAGTTAAGGTGCTGCCATGTCCGCTCCACTGTGTCATAAACACCGCAAAGATTTCCTGACTCATCTGCAAATCGTGCCCCTACTGCAAAACCAATCTGCAGGTGCATTCTTTTCGCTTTGATTCAGCATGAACAAACTTTATTTCGTTAGCTTCCCACGAAGACTGAAATTCATATAGAGCCAAGCTCTGCAACTACCGACACAAGGCTATAAAGAAAAACAGCAATAAAAAAATCACAATGTAGTTCTTCATACTAGTTTTGAGAATTGCTTGAGATAAAAAAAGAGGTGCCAGTAAGGCCGTTGGGAGGAAGCCTTAGGAAGAAGGAAACGCTGGCACCGAATAGCTACACAAAAAAATAAATAAGTATTGACTATTATACAGTTCAGCATTACGTGCTTATGACATCTACGTGACATACACATCATCTTGATAATATTTCCGCGGCCTATCCATCATTTTACTAAACCATAACCTCAATTAATCTGGTGAGGATTTCTGAAGAAAGCGCAGTTTTTGGAGAAAACCGGAACAAGCTTTATATTCTTGCTGCTTGACGTACTTTTTTATTCTTAAGCAATAAATTCATATAACCATATAATGCAGGGGACAGCTAGAATAAGCCAAATAGCAATTATTACCGCGCCTGCACTCCAGCTTACGGGCTTTTTGATCATAATTTCTTTAGCTTGAATTTGACACTCCTCTAAAATCGTTCGAGGAATTAACTTAATTGCTAAAGCAATACCCAACGGTACTAATATAAGATCATCAAGGTAGCCAAGAATTGGAATAAAATCAGGAATTAAATCAATCGGACTTAAAGCATAAGCGACTACGCCTGTAACCAGAAGCTTCGCATACCAAGGCGTTCTAGGATCACGTGCTGCGAGATAAAGAGCATATGTCTCAATCTTAAGGATTTGTGCACGATCTTTAAGATTTTCTAGCCATATCATTTTTAAAAGGCATTAAATAAAGAGAACCTATTATTTTAATACCAAATATTAAATGAAAAAGCAGATATAGCAAAACCAGCTAGAAATGATTCAAAGAGTATTCTCATTGTCTCATCTAGCACAAATGGGCATACGCCAAAATACTGCGTAAACAACAAACCCAAACCGTTGAGATGCTCTTCAAATTCTATATATTCTGAATCATTCTTAACTGGTTACGCTATAGTTAACGAGCTGAAGGGGGGGGTAACAATGACTAGCAGAAAATACGTGGGAGTACCCTGACAGGTCGCTTACCCCGAAGGAGTAGGATGTCAGGGGGAAACCCTTTTTTCGTCGCGGGTAAAACCGGAATGTCGCCAGTTTCGCGTTTATTTCTGCGCCCTATACATCCTCTTACAAGACCATAACCACGATTAACTTAGTGAGGATTTCCAGAGAAAACCCAGTTTTTGGAGGAAACCGGAAAATTGTTAAGCTTTTTCTCAAATAGGTTCGATGACGAATTCAATCAACCGTTAAAACTTGTAGTGAACAAATAAGAAGGAATGCGGACTATTTTTTAAACAGAAGAATGGTGCACAAAGAAAAGATGAGAGAGAACCAATGTGCACCATATGAGGGGAATATCCATCGTGAAACCGATACACACCTGTATAACAAGGAGAGAGGAGAGTTGCAGGTTTGTATCAATGCTCTTTTTTAACAATGAATATGCAAATGATAATAGTTTTCATTTGCAAATGCAACATATTTTCACAAAATAAAAAAATGGCGCACAAAGTGAAAAGAGGAGAGAGCGACATGTGCACCACAGCAAAAGATCAGAAGACTGAATAACCGGCACACAACTATAACGACAAGAGGCTATAAATTTATAGCTGTGTACCGTAACCCTTTTAACAAAGGGTTAGCAATAAGAACCACTAAAATGATAAAAGTTTCAATAATTTATTGATGAGTTGTACCTAACCTCAAGTCAAACGTTACGCTGTAGCGCTGATTTAGGGGTGTGCACAAATGCATCGAAGAAGTTTGAGAAAAAGCTAGAATAAGCCGCAAAATCATGGACTGAATAGAATACACTAATATTATAGTGTTCTGTTCAGTCTAATCTTCTGCGTTGACCAGCAAGTTTTATAAAATAGCGTGAACTTAATTATTTATAACACTACTGTCCGGTTAAGCAAAACCAAGATCAAGCTGCTGAGTTAAAGAAGGATTTTTAGGATTGGGTGGTGGTTCGGCCAAGGATTCCAGTTGTTTTCTAGCGAAGATATTGACACAGATCAGTCTTGCCCATTGCTGC
>NZ_FOUB01000089.1 GCF_900114745.1 Nitrosomonas communis
TATCACTTTCTTCCTTCTTTTCGGAATAAATACGATATGGTACTTACAGTCCCATGTCGTATGGGCCAAACTCTGATAATCTCTCATTTGATTCTCCTAGCTCTTGATCAAGCTAAAAGAATCACGGTGACAGTATCACGCGGTCAAACCTTTAATAATCCCCCGGCATAGCCGGGGGATTACCTTATTTATTTAAGGTGGATATTTTTAATTTCATATTTTCCTCAAAATCATTAGACTAATTCACTAACAGGTAATTTTATTTTACTAGTCAATTACTTATTAGAAAGCAAGCTAAACTGGTATCAATGAATTAATTTTATATTTAAATATCATATCGTAAGTGATTTGAACCTGCACAAGTAGATTCTGAATTGGTCATTTTGCAAGGCATGGTGATCAACATGAGTAAAGAAAAGCTACGAATGATGGCACTTGTTAAAGTATTTCTGTAAGAAATGTGCAATATTATAGCCGATCCTATATAAAATGATTTAAATTTCATAAGCGGCAAAGAGCTGCTCGATGGAACAACCTTCCCTTTTTCTGATAGCTTTGGCCTGGGCCCATTTTGGTTCAATATCATTTAAGTCTGGGGAATAAGGCGGCAGATATTCAAGCGTATGCCCGGCATTGGCAATAGTGGTTTGGATATCCAGCCGTTTATGGAAAGTTGCGTTGTCCATGACAATCACGCAAGCGGGTAGAAGTTTAGGTAAAAGGTCCTGCGTCACCCATGCATAGAAAATGTCGGCGGTGATATTGGCTATGGACAGGCTTATGGTCAGGAGCGTCTTTCCGATCAGGGCGCCAATAACATTAGTTCGGCCTCTTGCATGCCAATCTTTTACGCCATGACAGCGCTCACCCACAGGCGCATAGCCATGCGTACGCGGCATGTCATGCGCAAAGCCGCTTTCATCAAGGTAAACGATGACGCGGCCTTCGTGCTCATAGCCTTCAATTTTTTCCTGGAAGATACGCCACTCTTCTTCGCTGGCTTTGGGATAACGCAGGCTTTTTTTATAAGTCACACCCAGATGCTTTAAAGCGTGATTGATGCCCTGGGTGCTGACGCCTAGCCCGCCTGGTACGCTTGAACGCGCTCGTACTGATACGCGTCTGGATAATTCTTGACGTCCTGCGCCAACCTCTCCCTGTCGATCCTGGTTGCAGGCTTGTTGCGGGTGGTCTTGGGATCGGGAGTCTTGATCCAGCGCGTCACACTGGCTATACCTACGCAGAAACGCTTGGCCACTTGCGCGATAGTAAGGTTCTCCTTCTCTCGAACGGATAATACTTTACGGCGAAATGATATCGGATAGGTCATCCCTAAATTATAATCAATCTATAGGAGATATACTATACCTCAATATTTCTTACTATTTTCCTGTAGGAATAGCCGCATCTGCCACCTCACGATTTCAGCAATACATTGAAAAGCCAGTAATTAGGCAGATCATAAGAATATTAATAGTCTACCGAGATGTGATACAAAAAGCATGGGTACTAAGTAAAGTAGACGCAAAAACTAAGTCCAACGGTCGCCCCGATGCATGCATCAAATCAGTTCAGCGAACTTAATATAAAACCAAGTGTTATATATATGGCAAAATCAGCTAGAAATGATTCAAAGAGTATTCTCATTGTCTCATCTAGCACAAATGGGCATACGCCAAAGCACTGCGTAAACAACAAAACCAAACCGTTGAGATGCTCTTCAAATTCTATATATTCTGAATCATTCTTAACTGGTTACGCTATATATATATATATATAGGTGACCTCCTACCCCTGATTCATGCTAGTGACACGCGGATTAACACGTAGATTCCCCCTGTAGAAGAATGAACTAAATTGACACCCCACAAACTGAAACCATCAACCATGTATGAAGTAATATTCATGGAGGGTCTCTTCGGGAACCAAATGTATCGGGACCTATTTTGCCGCGTCGCCAGGAGGCTTGTAGAAGTCATGTTTGCCCACATTTACCGTCTTGATATATTCTCCGGACCAACTGGGAGATGCGTTATGACGGTGGTAATACAATGCTCCACTGGTTCGATCCGTCAGTTGCTGATTAAGCGCCTTTCTAGCTATTTCCTTGGCGGTCGCATAGGGTTCATTTTCCTCTGCGTCATCCAAGCGGCCATCACACCACCATGAGAATTGGCAGGCTCCTTGTTCGCGACCTTGCTGGACCACTCCACAAATTGTATTGGGAAAACCATCATGGCCTAGTCGGTTCATAACAACATTGGCAATTGCTTCCATTCCGGCATTCCCATCGCCTCTAGCTTCCCAGTAGATGGTTCGTGAAAGACATGTGACGGCATCGTCTAAAGGCTCTTTGCCAACAGGGTCGACCGCTTGTGCTTCAGGTTTTGTGATGATCTCAGTAGTAGATGGGGGCTTGTTGCTACCCTCGGCCGCAGCTTTCTGCTCCAGTACCTCCGCCTTACTCTCAGCGGTTTCAGCCTCCCGTGTTTCATCCGCTGCGATCGCCTGGTCCAAGAGAAGGAGTATGGCGATATAGGTTGCAATATATTTAAGGTGCATGTTTAATCCGCCTATGGATGAGCTAAATATGATTACATATATGATCGATACTCCAAATGACCTTTTATATCGAACAAGTGAAAACAACTATCTCGGCCGCAAGCAATGAGCAATTACGCCGTTTATCTCTTCGGGGCAGCCGGCTTTTCTGTTGCTAACTCCTACTAATCTGTCAAATCAGTACTCAAGCGGTAGACCTGGTGGCAAGACACACATTTACTCGTCAATTCAAATAATTTATGAATGACTTGATCCCTGTCTATTCCAGCCTGGGTATCCGTTGATAACTTATCAAAATCCTTATGCAAACCCATACCCATGATTTTAAATTCAAGTGGTAGCTTCACCATAAGTAAAGGTGAAGCATCGACGGCCATGCCTATACCAGCTGACTTTGCGGCTTTGGATACAGCAATCATATCGTTTTCATGAAGTCCCTTTAATATGCCATTGATCGATAAAAGAAAACTCCTCATCTCAGCTAATACAAAATCCTTTTCCTCAGTATTTAATTGAATGGCATGCCGCTGATCCGCGCTGATGGATATGTTGCCTCGTACAAAATAGAAAGCAAAAGCACTCACTGTCACCACCCAAAGCGCGACAGCTATTTTTCCAACGCTCATATCAATCTCCTTTAGCTTTTCCCTTTCAAGCACGATGCATATCTTTTCTTTAGCCTAAAAATCCATGCCGCGTTTTACAGCTGATATATCCTGCGATTACCGCTACACTAAGGTTTTGGTTGCCCTTCTCTGCTGTCATCGTTCCTCTTTCGTTATGAGTAATAATGAACCAGAACTATTTCTTAAGCAATCTAGTTATCCTGTGTAGCGAACAGTTGGCGGATTCAGGCTACTCTGCTCAATAAGGAACTTCTTCTATTATAGTTGTTCGGGTCCCTATCATAGGGCGCCGCCCACTAGGCTCATTGCCGGTCCCTAAGTACATTGGTGTGACCGGCGCCAGCGGCCATGATGGCAAGATATTTGATCAGATTCGGCCACATTACACAGCAATGAACTGTATGGCGATAAAGCTTATCAGCGCCAAAGAATTTCCCAAATAAGAAGCACGTCAACTCTGGTACCGGGTCACAGTCATCCACATTGCCCGCCGTGATTTCGATTGCCAGCAATTTTCCCTGGTCATTGATGACCAGGTGCAACTTGAACCCATAAAACCAATCCACACTGGTCTTTCCCCGAGCAGTAAACTCTGCCATTACTTTATGCGTCCCAATGCGGCGATTGTGACACACACTGATCTTGGTCGAATCAATAAAGCTGATCCCACTTCATTGCCCAAAGCGGCTGGTCAGAAAACAGCACAAGGGCACCAGGCTACCTTAAAGCCAACTCAACAAAGCGGTTGTAGCTCACCAACCTTGGAAAATAACCCCATTGATACCTCAACATGTAATTCAGGTAATAGTGCTTAAACGTGCGATAACCGGATAGATGAAATCCCACCATGATGGTCATGACTTCGCTTAGACACAGCGCCCCTTGCCACCGACGCCGTTTCAGCGACGACTCTAATAAGTGCTGCTCCCACCGCGGCTCAAATTCTTTACAAAATTCGTCACTCGCACAAAAAATCGTTATAGTATCCATGGGAATCTGACTCTTCTCAGGATGAAATTCTTTTTCAAAACCCCTTCATCATAAGGAATTCAGGTTCCTTTTACAGCTTTTCTTATGTCGAACTCACGTTAAATATTAACGTATGCTAAGCCTGTGATACAACTGGATAAACTTATCTTATCGGCATTATTTTTTGCGATAAATCTATTATGAAGCAGGAGGTATTGTCTCAAATAGATTGATATTCGCCACAACCTGTCCATGATCTGAGACATGGATTGGTTTTTCATCCATTGATGTTTTGTTGTCAATGATATGATCGTTATATAAGCGGACGTCAATAATCCGTCCTATTTTCTTGGAATTTAATTCAGCAAAATGATTGCTCACAAAAATGTTGTCAAGGCTTTCGTATTGCCCGTTATGTATGTATGTGTAGTGAAAATTCTCAATACTTTTACGTACTTGTACATCTTTACAGTTTTGAAACACATGTTTCCATTTTTTTATTTTTACTTGTGGTGGAAGATTGCGAAAAGGTTCATCTCCAATAATAGCTTGGTTAGTTACAGCAGTGTCGTTATCATTTAAGTCACCTAAAATAAAAATAGGTTTAGTTTCGTCTTTATCTATTTCATCAGATAGAATTTGTCTGATTCCACAAGATTCAATTCCTCTTCTAATCAAAGAACGGACACTACCTTTTGCCAGTTCGGGGTAAGTTGCAGTATTCCTATCGATACCATCGGCTAAAATGGGCCTCTTTGATTTTAAATGTAAAACTATCACTAAAACTGAAACAGCTTCATTGACCTTGATTTCCGCTTTTAAAACACTTCTTGAAAATTTTTTCAAAGGAATGTTGATCGTTTCACTATCCAAAGGAGCAGTCATCTCTTTTTCGTCAAAAAAATCAAAAATAAAAGGCACATCTTCAATTACTTCTGTGTTATTGATAGGAAACTTGCTTAAAATAGCATTTACAGGAGTTTTGCCGGTAGGATTAGCGACAAAGAGATGCCAGTTTGCCATCTTGGTTTTTATTAAACACTCTCGGAGAGCTTGCTCTTCGAAGATTTCTTGAAAACCTATAATATCGGCATTCATCTTCTCAAGCTGGCTCTTTATCCAATCTATTTTATACTGGTATTGGTTCTGGCTATAATATGGTTTGGTTTCATCATAAATTGGCTTACCTGCAGTGATAAGGTTTTCTACATTAAATGTAGCAATGGAGATTTTCATTTTCTTCTGATTTGAAAATATTGTAGTGTGGCTTCCGAAAGTAAAAGTGTAGTTAAATGTAATATTTAAGTGTTAATCCCAAAGTAAAAATTACAGCAATAATTCAAATAAAATTTAATCTCATATTTATAAATCCTTACTCTTTTTGTACAGTAAGAAATTCCAAACTAGCCATTCCAATAGGAAAAACAACCTAATAAGTCGCTGCTTGTGGCAAAAATAACTGATTTTAAACTATTACTATTCTATTTCTATCATACTTTAATGTAACAATTACTTACACTCCCAAAGGATAACACCATCAACAACATCATTTACTGTTTCGTATTTAGCAGCATTAAGCAGAGAAATTAAGCTGCGATTGAGCAGACTAACTGTCTTCTGCTCATCAGAAGAAATGAGCCGATTTTGAGTGTTACAGGTTTTATCCTGCCAGATTTGCGGATAGGTTTTAATTCGATGCCCTTGAGACACCAGTATCTCTGCAACATAAGGGAATGCCTTGCCCATGGACGAGTTCCAACCAATTTTTTTTAGCGTGTGAAGATTACCCAACAATGCCAATATCGGTATCTCGCTTATTTGCTTTGCCAGCCTGTCGGCCATCCATTTGTCCTGATTGACGTTTAGCCCTTCGCCATCGATGGCGATCAGTTTCAGGCAGTTGCCTCTCCTTTTCATTCTAACCAGATCATCAATCAATGAGCGATAGGAAGTATGATCGACCATAGGAAGTAGCTTAATATCTGATTTAGATGCTCTACCCTCTACAATCTGGTCAAGAATTGCTTGTTGACTGCTGACAACTTCCAAGGCAACAGTCAAGCATTTATCTTGCTGTAGATAGCTGGATATTAATTCCTGGAAGAATTGGATAGATTCAGGTAGCTGATGGCTTTCACCAATGATCGTAATACTGTGGGGCTCCAAGCCTTCCACGATCCTTTTATACGTCTCGGTGGAATGAGCTTCAAATGAAAAACACAAGACAGTCATGAAGAAAAAGGGATAAAAAATGTTTCCTTTCAATTTTTTAAATGAAGAGTAATCTAACTTCATGCTTCACCCCCTCACTTTCCTTGTCATACACTAGAAATGATCATAGCTTCCCTCATGTGAAGAAACTGTTGTGGAGTGGGAAATTTTGGACTGAAAGTTATTTCACCAGCACGGTTGGCTGCTATTTAAATGAAAGTACAATAAGGGACTATATTAAAAAGCAGGGAATAGAGTATCAATAAATATACAAAGACAAACAATTAATCCTCTTATAACATCCTGCTTCTTGCAGCGGGTTATTCATTCCTGATTAGCAGCAATTTCTACAGAAATGGTGAGGCACTTGTTTTGCTATAAGTAATCGGTTATTAGCGATTGCAAAATCTCTACTGTGTCGCGTATATATACAAAAAATAAGTTTTTTCGACTACAAATGTTTGAAATGCTCAAAACAATTTTGACCGATGCGCTGCTGATTGCTTCATGAGTTTCATCAAATCTTTTGACCAACAAGCCAACAATATATTTATTAATCCAGATACAATGGAACGCACATTATTTCCACACTAATGGAAATGGTTTATGCCACAATATTGCTATCTGCAACGCCGGTTTGTGTTCTAATTCCATTTCTAAATCAAAACTGACAATGTCAGTTTTGATTTAGAAATGAAATAACATTCATAATATCTGCCTCAACCCTTGCTGATGAGCAAGGTACATCGCTGCAGCAATTGAGAATTCTCTAGGCATGAAGTTTATACTAGTACCTGCTGGTGAATTCCCGAATCCCTGCTTAAGGTCGCTAATATTTTTGATTTAGATATCAAGGAATATTGGTTACGCCGGGCACAATTTGCGCTCTTGGGTCATAATGGCTTTGCCTTCACTGCACTGGTTGGCAGCTTTGCGCGAAATGCCTGGGTATTTTATGATATGCACGGCAACGTATGGGAATGGGTCTTTGATTGGTATGCAGGCGACTATTACATAAAATCACCTATCGACGATCTGCAAGGAGCCGCCGATGGAATCATACGAGTATAAAGGGATGGCTCTTGGCATACTTGGGCTTTGTACACACGCTAGCTTATCGCAACTGGCCTTCGCCGCACTCACGCTACATATTGGTGGGAATCCGTCTGGTACGTGAAGTCCCAGCACGCTACACGACCAGATATTGCTCTCAACATTCCTCAACTATTGAGCCGGGAAATTAAATTGGTTACTCTGCGTTGTGAGCGCTGATTCTTGACCGCCATGGCCAGCGCTTTGGGTTGCGCAATGATGACAACCAATTGCTTGCCACGTGTAACACCTGTATAGAGTAGGTTTCGCTCCAAAAGCATATAATGCTGCATCGCCAGAGGAATGACTACCGCAGGATATTCGGAGCCTTGCGCCTTATGAATGCTGATGGCGTAAGCCAACGAGACTTCAATCTGCTGAATGATCTTATCGCCTGGCGCATAAATTGAACCGTAACGCATTATCTTAGGTTCACTTGATCCATTCAATCGTTGCTGCAGCTCAATGTTGAGCGAACGCGCACCCAACCCCCCTCGATTCATTGGTGCTAACACTTGTATATCATTGACCGAGTGCAGATTAAACCTGTCCGGTATCCGTTCGAGCACAACTTGCATTAATTTGCTAAAAATCTCCTCTGGCGTCTCAGCATAAACGCAATAAAAATCGCTCAAACCCTGAGCATGAGTGGTTATAGGTAACAACCCCTGGTTGATCCGATGCGAATTTGTAATGATTTTTGAAGTGCTCGCCTGCCGGAAAATCTCGGTCAATCTGACGGTGGCAATCTTCCCCGAGTCGATGATGTCCGCCAATACTGCACCTGGCCCCACGGAAGGCAGTTGATCCACATCACCGACAATCAATAGTGCTGCCTTTGAAGGTACTGCTTTTAACAACTGATTCATCAACGTCACATCCATCATGGATGATTCATCGATTACCAGACAATCCAATTCCAGTGGGCATTCTTCATTATGTTTAAAGGAAAAGATGGCTGGATCAAACTCCAGCAAGCGATGAACAGTTTTGGCTTCTAATCCCGTGGATTCAGAAAGCCGTTTGGCCGCCCTGCCGGTAGGGGCGCACAGCGCGATATGGATATGTTTGGCTTTCAAGATTTTCAGGATGCTGTTAACTAACGTGGTTTTGCCCACGCCCGGGCCGCCTGTGATGACCGTTACTTTATGCCGTAACATTAATTCGATGGCTGCACGCTGGGAGGCAGATAAAGTAAGTCCCGTCTGCTCTTCCACCCAGGGAATAGCCTTGTGCGCATCAATGGTTCCCCAAAGAGGTTGACCTTGATTGAGGCGTAGCAGGTGATTTGCGCATCCGATTTCCGCTCTATAAAGCGGAGTCAGAAAAATGCTTTCTTGTTGATTCCAGTGGGCATTCTTCATTATGTTTAAAGGAAAAGATGGCTGGATCAAACTCCAGCAAGCGATGAACAGTTTTGGCTTCTAATCCCGTGGATTCAGAAAGCCGTTTGGCCGCCCTGCCGGTAGGGGCGCACAGCGCGATATGGATATGTTTGGCTTTCAAGATTTTCAGGATGCTGTTAACTAACGTGGTTTTGCCCACGCCCGGGCCGCCTGTGATGACCGTTACTTTATGCCGTAACATTAATTCGATGGCTGCACGCTGGGAGGCAGATAAAGTAAGTCCCGTCTGCTCTTCCACCCAGGGAATAGCCTTGTGCGCATCAATGGTTCCCCAAAGAGGTTGACCTTGATTGAGGCGTAGCAGGTGATTTGCGCATCCGATTTCCGCTCTATAAAGCGGAGTCAGAAAAATGCTTTCTTGTTGATCAATGGTTTCAGCTGTCAGATTGCCTGCAACGAGCTCGGCAGTGATCCCTTCCTCGATAACAGGTGCAGGTATATCCAGCAGCTTCACAGACATGTCGCGTAAGATATCGCGCACCGCAGCACAATGGCCTTCATTTGACCATTCCTGCAATACATGGCGGACACCGGCTTGTGCGCGCATCAAGGAATCTGGCGCGATGCCCAGTTTCTGTGCCAGTGTGTCGGCTATTTTGAACCCGATACCGTGAATATCCAACGCCAACCGATAGGGATCTTCTCTCACTTTTTCGATGGCTTGTTCGCCATAGGTTTTGTAGATACGCACAGAGCGCGATGTACCGACACCATGCGATTGCAAGAACACCATGATTTCACGGATGACTTTTTGTTCAGCCCAGGCATTTGTGACGCGCGCTAGCCGCTTTCTGCCAATGCCGGGTAATGCCATTAGCCGATCAGGTGTGCATTCAATCACATCAAACACGTCTACACCAAACGCTTTCACCAATTTTCTGGCAAAATGGGGGCCAATTCCTTTGATCATGCCGGAGCCCAGATACTTTTCAATCCCTTCTAACGTAGTAGGGGGAACAATCTTGATAGAGACGGATTTAAACTGCTGGCCGTGTTGTCGGTCATTGACCCAGCAGCCTAGACAATCGATATATTCACCTGGCGTCACAGAAGCTACTGAACCAATTACGGTGATGAGTTCTCTCTGACCTTTGACTTTAACTCGCAAAACACAGAAACCGGATGATTCACTGTGAAAGGTAACTCTTTCTACTGATCCTTGCAATTTTTCTTGAGGATGATATGTGTTATGCGGTAAATTAGATGAGGTTTTCATCGATAGCCGCCCATTTAGAAATTCATTCATTTACCGGCTGGATTAACTGTTCTCCCTGATTACTTACCCTTCCTACTGCAGGTGACACTGCCCATAGCTGCATATGTTCTGAAGCAAGCGGTTTCATAAGAATAGACATTAAAGCATCATCAGGTAGCTGTGAAGGAGTCAACCAGGTATCCCAAGCTTCGGGAGGAAGAATCACAGGCATGCGATCATGGATGGTACGCATCAATTCGTTACTACTGGCGGTGATGATGGTGCAGCTATTGATGACTACTTCATCAACTGTTGCGGTTTCCCATAATCCTGCGAAGGAGAGCGGACCGTCTTTGGAAGAAATATAGAACGGCTTTTTACTTTTGCTATCTGATGATTGTTTCCACTCGTAGAAGCCAGAGGCTGGAATAAGACAGCGCTGCCGACGAAATGCGTGTTTGAACGTTGGCTTTATCGCCAGCGATTCGGCACGTGCATTAAGCAACAAGGGCAGCTTCTTGGGGTCCTTGGCCCAAGGAGGAATCAGTCCCCAATGCATCATCAATCCTTCACGGCCAGTGTCACTGTCACGAATAACCACAATATCGGTCGAAGGCGCTATGTTATAGCGCGGCTCGATCTCCGGCATTGTCACCGCATGATACCACTTGATCAAGTTGGCACGTGGATAAGCAAGAGCAAAACGTCCGCACATATTATCACATTGTTATTCGTCAAATGAGAGTTTTATATTGTCGGCCTCATCATTTATTAATGACACCTCATGGTAATCATCGTTCCCTTTATACTTATAAGCGCGCTTTGGTGTTACCAAGACATTGGCGAAGCTGGCCTGAAGTGGTCCCTAAAACTGTACAGATTGTTAAGCTTTGATAAATTAATTAAAAAGAGCCTAACAATAATTAGTCGCCCCTGAAAAAAGCAATTTTTAGGATATCAATTTAAATTTCCTGGAACGAAGCCTCCCCTTTCTGAGCGAGGATACGAGGCTTACAACTCTATTAACGGCTGATAAGGTGGTTATTTCGTTCCAGTAACCATGGAAAAAGCAGCCAAAAAATGGCCAATAGCCATTGATTCAGATTCCAGGCGCAAACTGCCATCAGTAGATTAACATGATCACCCATCACACCCTTGAGATAATTGCGTGACCATCTGAAATCTGATTTCAAATGCCCGATAAGAGCTTCAATAGCCGCACGCCTTTTGCATTGTTTGCCCTTCTTGTCTTTCTGGTTTCGGCATCCTTCTTGAGTGCCTTTCCAGGCAAGATGATTCGGGTTCCATGACTTCACTTTTGCCACGGTAGCCTCGGTCACATACTGCTTGTTTGACTGCTTTGCCACGCGATATTTCCACATGCTTGAGTATCTCTGGTAAGGTATGATTATCGTGCAGATTGCGCTCATGACTGATAACCCCCACAATCAGGTTGCTTTGTGCAGTCGAAGCAATTGATGCCTTTGCGCCCTATTCGTAAGGTTTGTGCTCCTTACCTTTAGCTATGCAGTACACTTGCGGCTCGTGCAAGGAGTAGATTTTATTCTTGTCTTTGGGTTGCTGTTGCCATATCTGTTCATACCACAGAAAATCTGCTTGATAGCGTTCAAACAGACAATGCTGGGGTAATTTTCTGCGAAGCTCCCGGATCAATGTATGAGCGATGGTTCTGAGTCGCTTTAGCGCTCGTCGGGCTTGAGCTCTCCTCTTGGCATGTCGAAAGTGCCGGCTAGCCAAACGCAGTTGCTTTACTTCCTTGATATAGGTACGCCTTTGCAAAATGTCATGAAATTTGGCTAGGGTCTGTTGACGTTTTAAGATAAGTATTTCATAGATAGAAACAAACTCGTAATATTGGGGTTCCTACACCACCAACAAAACGAGTTTGCGATGCCCCGAATGATGCTCAATGATGAGTACTGGTCGAAGCTGGAGAAGATTCTGCTTCAAGAATCGATTTATAACAAGCGCAATCTGCGCATGACGGTAGAAGGCCTACTGTATCGAATGCGGGTTGGCTGTCCGTGGCGCGATCTGCCCAGGGTGTTCGGCTGCTGGAATTCTATCTATAAAAGATTCAATGCATGGTCA
>NZ_FOUB01000002.1 GCF_900114745.1 Nitrosomonas communis
TCCCGCTTTCCGTTTGCAGTGGGAACAGGTGGAAAATCGAATCTACCTTATATCATCGGTATCATTGTGTTGGCAGCTGCTGCTGCTTTATTCTTGATGCGCGGCAAAAAAAATAAAATAGAAGTTGCATAATATACTATACAGCTTGAGTTAGCGAAAACAACATTAGAACCATGCTCATGCTCGATAATCTAAATAATATTAGTTTATTAGAATTATCAGTTTTAAAAATGAGGAGTACTCGAATGAAAATAAAATGGTCAGTATTAAATTTAAAGCGATTTTTAGCATTATCTATAGCAGTAACGGTAATGACACTGATGCATGCGAACCAAGCATTCGCGCATGCTGCTCTGGTCAAGGCTGAACCTGCTCGTCGTGCTGTACTTTCTACAGCACCAACACAAATTCGTCTCTGGTTTAATGAAGAAATTGAACCTGCCTATGCATCGCTTTCGGTACTGGATAAAGATAAAAAATCCATTACCGATAATAAAGTAAAGGTTCATCCAGAAGATCCAAAGTCTATAGTTTTGGAATTACCAGAACTGCACTCAGGACGATACACAGTGAAATTTCGGGTACTCTCTGTAGATGGTCATGTAGTTGATTCTGAATATAATTTTACAGTTACGGATAAAGAAAAAAAAGATGATTGAGATTATTGCTGCATTTGCTCGTTGGTCACAGCTGGTAGCTAATCTGATTATTTTTGGGAGCTGTATTTTTCTTGCTATAGCTGGACAACAAAAAGCTGTATTTGAGAGCCCCTGGGCAATTCGCTTGGAACGTGGATTTCCATGGCTAGTTGGTATCATCCTCGTTGGATTACTCGGTATTTTGGCGACAACGACAGGCGAAGCGACGGGTATTGCTGCGAATGCTTGGCGACCTGATGCTTGGTTGGAAGTAGTGCAACAGACTCGCATGGGGCAAATGTGGGCAGCTCGTGCGCTATTTGCGTTAGTTTTACTAGGAGCCATTCTATACATTCGGTATGCTTACAGAGTGAGGTGGCACTATATCCTAGGTGCGGTGGCAGCATCACTTCCGTTGATTGCAGGTTCACTGGTTAGCCATTCGGCTGCAGAGGAAATATCTGTTATATCAATACTTCCCTATGTACTGCATATTCTTCTGGCAGGTGCTTGGTTCGGCGCTTTACCAGCATTTCTATTGATAATATTCAATAAGAAAGAGCCGGACAAACCATTGGATTTATTGAGCACTGAAAGCTTGAAGAAGTTTTCGACGATCGCCTTGCCAGTAATGGTCGTTTTAATGCTAACTGGTTTTATCATTGCGGATCGAATGGTAGAGGAAGATTATCATGCGTTAGTTTCTAGTGCGTATGGCTGGCTGATAAACATAAAGCTTATGCTACTGGCTATAATTCTCGTCATCGCATATCGAGCACGCGCTAGATGGTTACCTTCATTCACGCAAGTAAATTACGTCGAGCAAATTCAAAGAGGCGGGCAGCAACTGAAGAAATGGGTAAGTATTGAATTCATACTTGCCATTATCATGGTATTATGCGCGACCATTTTGTCTAATACCATACCTGCAAAACATGCTACCGTAGAGAACTGGCCTTATTCTTTTAGATTCTCAATTGATGCCACTTGGAGTGAACCATATACGCCTCTTCTCTTCTGGAGTGGTGTGGTGTTATTGATACTTGCGGCTGGTTCGGTGTGGTTAGGCATTAAAAACAAATGGGAAATTAAAAAAAGAGTTGGAATACCAGCGAGCTTAACAATTGCCTCTTTAGCCATAGCCTTGCCTCCTTTAGCAGTGGACGCTTATCCGGAAACTTATCAAAGTACGCCGGTACCTTTTGATGCTATTTCCATTTCTAATGGATCGGTCCTTTTCTCACAAAATTGTACTTCCTGTCATGGCCCGCAAGGTAAAGGTAATGGAATACTTGCCAAAACATTTAATCCGCCGCCCGCAGATTTACTGACCGAGCCTCACACAGCTAGGCATACAGCCGGTGATTTTTTCCATTGGTTAACATATGGCATAGCAGCAACAGGTATGCCTGGTTTTTCCAATAATATGTCAGAAGAAGATCGCTGGGATGTTGTCAATTATATGCATGGCATGTCACGTGGCTATCAGGCGCGTTTACTGAGTCCCATGGTTGTTCCTGAGAAACCATCGATTGGGCCGCCTATTTTTTCCTATTTTGCACATGATAGCTCCAGTGGTTACTTGAAGGATTTCCGTCAGGAAAAGAATGTGATGCTCGTGTTATTTACATGGCCACAATCACAAGATCGTTTACAGGAATTGAAAGCGTCTTATGACAAGCTACGCGAACTTAGTACAGTCATCCTAGCCGTTCCAATGAATAAGCTCGATCAACAGGAAATAATACAGATTGCAGCGGATATACCTTTTCCCGTGGTTACAGAAGGAGCTCAGGAGATCAAAAATAGTTATATTCTGTACCGAAGGACTTTAACTCATCCAGATATCCTTGGTGAAGGGATCATTCCAGAGCATTTAGAGTTTTTAGTGGATCGCTTTGGCTACTTACGTGCAAGATGGATACAAGATAGAGATGAAAGTGGGTGGGATAATATGGATTTTCTAAAACAACAGTTGGTTCAGCTTAATAGTGAAAAGGAAATTCTTCCACCACCAAGTGATCATGTGCACTAATGTTTAAATCTACTATAACTTTTTAAAGTATTCTTGTCTTAATTAATACTCCAGGAGAAACTGAATGAGAAGACTGGTCGTTACATCTATTTTGTTGAGTATGATGTTGATGATGTCACATTTTGCTTTGGCCCATACAGAAGGGCATTTAGCCACATTAACACCACCTAACGGTGGTCAACTTCGAGCATCTGGTCCCTTCCATTTAGAATTAGTAGCTAAGGATGGCGAATTAACGCTGTATATAACTGATCATGGGGATAATCCAATTCCCACGAATGGAGGGCAAGGAAAAGCAAATATCCAAGTAGGTAAGGAAGGGAAAAAACAATCTGTTGTATTGGAGCCAGTGTACGCCAATATAATGAAAGCGAAGGGAGATTTCAAAATTACGCCTGAAACTACGGTGGCTGTTTTTTTAGCCATTCCAGGCTATGAGACCCAAGGCGCAAATTTCATGCCGCTAGCGTCGAATGGAGAGGGAGGAGAGCATCACCACCACCATCATCATGACGATGACACTGCTGACAAAGAGCGTGAGCATACACACTAATAAATAAATTGCTGAAATAATTCCATTTATTAATAATAAAGAATTTTTGGTAGTAAACACAATAAAGGAGTAATTTTTGATAAATTTGCTCCTTGTTGTGTGTTTGTCTCCGCATAAAAAATTTCTCATGATAATAAGAGATATGTTTTCTTCTATTTTCTCTGAAAGAGAAACTGTGCACACTCACACTATAACTTCGTCGTAATTCGATATTTGCATGTTATATCAAAAACCTTGTTCACCCGGTAAATGCGTACATAGGATTTCCGCCGTCCAGAACATAATGGGTTTATGCAGCGCCATAATTTTCAGTTTAAAAAATTTATATTTCTAACAGGCCGCTGAAAAACCTTCAAGCTACGTTAGAACTCAAAAAAGCAAACTATTTTAATTATTATGCACGGCCATGAACCCTCTCGGCAGGTCATTGAAGGTGGTAGTAGATACATACTCAAGGGGATGTATCGGCAATTTGATGCTGTTTATTCACAAAAGGCCGCCCCTCGATTCCACCTGAACGGTTCTTGCCAATTTCGCTACTACAGGTATTGTTTACGATCCGCTCTGAGCGGCAACTTGTTGAGCACATTGCGTACAACCTGCTTTACCAATGGTTAAAGATCACGGCCATGATACTGATGCGCATATCAGGTTAGTATAGGAGTTGGCCATCATTCCGCACGTGGAAGGCAAACGCAAGGGCAGTGCTGTACCGAATGACATTTGTCAGAGCGAAGGTTATATGATCAGTCTGAAAATTTGCAGGCGAATCAAACAAGTATTCGGTTGGATAAAGATAGTAGGTGAGATGCGCAAGCTGAAACTGATCTGACAAGAATAAATCCATGGACAGTTCAGGTTCATTGCAGCCATTTATAATTTTGTGCGCATTGGGAACTTGATTGGTTAGTGGTCAGGTTCACACACATAAGGAAATTCACACTCAAAATCAGCCGTGAGTGTGCGGACAAAGGAAAAAAATCAGACATTACAGAAAATTTGAGTAAAGATGCTCAAGATAGAGCATCTTTAGAAAAAATAGCTTAAAAAAACAACTAAAATACTTCCTGTTTTTTAAAACAGAATTTCAGATGAAAGTACGGAGTTTTTCAACGGCCTACTAAGCTTATATCGCTAAAGAGTGGAAATAAGGCAGTCAGATGCACGGACCCTTCGAAGAGTTGGCATTTATATTGTTTACCACAAGTATTATTGGGGTAATAGCTGTTCATTTTCGACAGCCGGTACTTGTTGCTTATATTGCTGCAGGTATTATTGCAGGTGAAACCGGCTTCGATCTAGTTAGAGCGCATGATCAGATTGATCTTTTGGCTCAAATTGGTATATCTATTTTGCTTTTTCTAGTTGGGCTGAAACTGGACTTGCAACATATACGCCATATCGGTCCTGTGGCCCTTGCTGCTGGAACAGCACAGCTAGTTATTACTAGTTTATTAGGTTTTCTATTGATTATCCTACTTGGTAAGAACTGGCAAACCGCTGTTTATATAGCAATCGCACTCTCTTTTTCCAGTACTATTATTATTGTTAAGCTATTGGCTGATGACCGAGAGATTGATTCTTTGCATGGACGTCTTGCGATCGGTATTTTGATTGTGCAGGATATCGCTGCAATTCTGGCCATGATGAGTATAAGCGCCTTAGGGAATGATATAGAGGCAAGTGGTTGGAATGAATGGTTGAGTGCTGTTTCATTTCTTATTCTACGTGTAGGTTTAGTTACACTACTTTTGTTTGTGGCTATCTGGTATATCATGCCACCATTAATAAGACTCGTTGCTCAATCACAAGAAATGTTACTAATCTTTGCCATTGCTTGGGGTACAGCACTTGCAGCTATGGGTGAATGGGCTGGTTTCTCAAAAGAAGCGGGTGCATTTGTGGCAGGCTTTTCCCTGGCCTCCACTCATTTTCGTGATGCGATTTATGCACGCTTAACAGGGATTCGCGATTTCCTGTTGCTTTTCTTTTTCATTGATTTGGGTGCAAAGCTCGATTTTAATTCGTTAAGCGGAGAACTGTGGTCTGCTGTTGTGTTATCTGTATTCGTGCTGATTGGTAAACCGATAATCGTTATGATTATCATGGGATACATGGGATACCGTAAACGAACTAGTTTTCAAGCAGGTCTAACCATGGCTCAAATAAGTGAATTCTCCATCATTTTTATAGCGATGGGTATCACTCTCGGTTACCTAGAGCAGGATGTGCTTGGTCTAGTAACGCTGGTAGGTATTGTCACGATTACACTTTCTGCTTATATGATTCTGAATTTACAGCACATATATGTATTTCTTGCAATTGCATTGAGTATTTTCGAACGTGCCCATCCTTATCGAGAAATTTCAATTGAGCAGCAGCGGTTAATGTCAAATGAGCCCAAGATCATTATTTTTGGATTAGGACGATATGGAGCTAGAGTGTTAATCAAGCTGCATAACCATGGCGTTGGGGTATTAGGAGTGGATTTCGATCCTGAAGTCATAAGAACATTGAAGCACCGAAATGTGCCTGTACAATACGGAGATGCGGTAGATCCCACCTTTCTCAGTTCATTGCCATTCACAAATGTTGACTGGATTGTTACGACTATTCCAGAATGGGATGCTAATCGAGCATTACTCCACGCACTCAAAGAAACAGGGTTTAAAGGGCGCATCATTGGCATGGCTCGGGATGATGATCATGCCTTGGCTTTAAAGCAAGGGGGTGTAACAAGGGTAATTAATATTTTTCAAGAAGCAGCAGATCATGCAGTCGATTATCTTGTGCAGAAAATTGAAGATCAGGAAAAAATATTATGATCACAGCTAAAAAAATTGTTTATTTTAAGGTAACTTGGCTGCAGTATTGCTGTTACAGCATGGTGTGCAATACCCGATTGAGTGGACAGTAAGGGATATTAATATTCACTTCAATTGGCTTCATTTCATCAATCAGCTTTCAGTCTCTCATTAATTCAGATATAAAATCATGATTATTCTCATTTAATAAGATAGCAACCAAAAAGTAGAAGCAGGTAAATCACAATAATTACCTGCTTACTTTAAAAATAATTTACTAAAATAAGAAGTAGCTTATCTAACGGTTTTTGACATTTTCCTATGAGCAGCGGCCATCTCACTGTTTCGTTCTGCCGCTTTTTCATATTTGTTTAACAAGGCCTCATGATGTGCTTGAAAATCCTGGCCCTCACGACCATAGTAATAACTATGAATTTCGTATTCTTTAAGTAGCTTTTTTTGCTCTTCCCCTTTTAAATTCATTTCTTTAGCCTCATTTTCATAGTATTCAGCTAATTTATTATGATCTGGGGGAGCGATTGTTTTTACCTCGGGATCAGCTGTATTTAGTGATTCAGCGGATACAGGAGCGATGGAAGCTAGAAAAATAAGAATGACCAGGCTTGTGAAGAATATTTTTGTTTTCACGATGAGTCTCCTTAGATAGATAAATAAAAGGAAATCTCACTGTTATTTATAAATATTCAGAATGTTTAAATTATTTTGATCCAAGCAACAGTGAGATATATAGAGCATTTTATCGGTCTTTTAGATGATGTAAAGCATTCATCATCTTTGATTACTTAGCTGGGCGAAATTGCATGTATGTAATCAGCCCGGCTGGCCCGGCAAATAGCAATGGTTTGGCTAATTTTTCCAACGTTTAATATTTGAGTACAATCTTACTGACTTTGGCCATGCAAAGAATGCGAGTGATGTGAGTTAGCTTTATTTAGGGGTATCAACGTGAATCGTGTCGAGTCCAATAAGCCAGGATAAATAATGCTACTATTTCCTCGGTCTATGAGAGTACAGGTGGCTCGATAATACATTATGCTAATTGCTATCGAACATCAGCTCCACGTTTTACAAGGAGTTCCCGCAGAATAGATCAGTGACAAAGATTCTCATCCATGCAATAACAACTCGGAAAAGTTAGTGCGATGAACAAGCACTGCAAGTAAATCTATAGTTTATTTACTTGGAGCAACCTCATCTCAACAATTAATTTTCGCCTAAAAACCAACCAGTAGTTAGGATTGTCCATCCACTTAACCTCTTTTAGGATACTCTCGCTCGAAACAAGATTGGGAAAGCCGATAACTTAAATATTTTTCGCGGCGTACTCTTCTTTTCGAATTCCTCTATGACCCAGGGGTATATATTTATAAAGAATAGCCATAAGAGTTAATTTCTAGTCACCGTTAAACTTTCAAAATGACACCATCCATTTCATCAATGGTAGCTATAACTATCATTATTCATCAAGATTTATTTTTCACTCAGGAGAAATATGGACAGGATTTATTTTCATAAGATAAGATCATAAAGATATAGCTTAATCGTAGCTTGGACCGTAGCTGAACTGACTGATTCTCACGAACTTAATCATTTTCCCAATAAAGAAGGAAATGTCTTATGGATAAAAAATTAATGGATAAGAAAGTACAGTTCAATTTCTGGTACATCGTCATTGCTGTCCTTATGATGATGTTTTTACGCAATCTTTATGAGCAATATACTCGAATTGAGCCGATCCCCTATAGCCGATTCCATACACTACTGGAACAAGGTAAAGTTGCCGAGGTGGCGATTACAGAAAACCAGATTTACGGTACGCTAAAAGAGTCCGAATCTGATGGATTCAAGGATTTTGTCACAACACGTGTTGAATCCGATCTTGCTGATATCCTAGATCAGCATAATGTAACTTATAGCGGGGTCATCAAGAGTACCTGGCTGCGCGATTTGTTGTCCTGGATTTTGCCGATGGCACTTTTCATCGGAGTCTGGTTGTACATTATTCGGCGCATGAGCGGCGGCGTGAGCGGTGGATTAATGTCGATCGGGAAGAGCCGTGCCAAAGTTTATGTTGAGAAAGAAACCAAGGTTACCTTTGCTGATGTGGCGGGTGTCGATGAGGCCAAGGAGGAACTCCTTGAAATCATCAATTTTTTGAAAAACCCTGCTGACTATAGCCGGCTGGGTGGAAGGGTGCCAAAGGGAATTTTGCTAGTGGGGCCACCAGGAACAGGTAAGACATTGTTAGCGCGTGCGGTAGCCGGTGAAGCAGGGGTGCCATTTTTTTCGATCTCGGGAGCGGAGTTCGTGGAGATGTTCGTCGGTGTGGGCGCAGCCAGAGTGCGTGACCTTTTCGAACAAGCACGGCAAATGGCGCCAGCCATTATTTTCATCGATGAACTTGATGCGTTGGGGCGCGCGCGTGGTTCCTATGCCTGGGGTGGGCATGATGAAAAGGAGCAGACTCTGAATCAGTTGCTGGCAGAACTCGATGGCTTTGATCCATCAAGCGGTATCGTATTGCTGGCCGCAACTAACCGTCCGGAAATCCTTGATGCTGCACTGCTGCGTGCTGGGCGTTTTGATCGGCAAGTACTGGTAGATCGACCAGACAAGATTGGGCGTGAGCAAATTCTGGCGGTTCATATCAAAAAAGTAAAGATGAGTGTCGATGTGAAACTGGAACAGATTGCTGCTCTCACACCAGGGTTTACAGGCGCAGACTTAGCTAATCTGATCAATGAAGCAGCTTTGCTGGCTACTCGTCGTAAATCAGATTCCGTCACGATGGAGGATTTTAATAACGCAATTGAACGGATTGTTGCGGGTCTTGAAAAGCGTAATCGTCTGCTCAATCCAAAAGAACGTAAGATCGTAGCGTTTCATGAATTGGGACATGCCATGGTGGCGCTGGCATTACCTGGCACGGACGAGGTGCATAAGATATCAATCATTCCGCGTGGAGTGGGTGCACTCGGTTATACCATTCAGCGTCCCACCGAAGATCGATATCTAATGACACGGATTGAGTTGGAGAACAAAATGGCCGTGATGATGGGTGGGCGAGCAGCCGAGCAGGTGGTATTCAATGAGATCTCTACGGGAGCCTCTGATGATCTGGTGCGTGCAACTGATATGGCGCGCGCTATGGTGCTGCGTTATGGTATGAGTGATGCGTTAGGGAATGTTGCATATGATCGTGAGCGTTCTGCTTTTCTACAGCAGGGCCTCCCGCTACCGTTGAGTCGAGATTATAGCGAGGATACGGCCAACAAGATTGATTCGGCTGTGCGTGCCCTCGTGGATCAGGCGCTTGAACGGGCAATCAGTATCCTGCGCAAGAATCGTGAGCTGCTTGAAAAGACTGCTGGAGAGTTAATCAAAATTGAGACGCTCAATCAGTCTCAAATCGAAGCGTTAAAGCAGACGATCGTTCGTGAGGCTTGATAGCAGCGGAGTTTTAGCGCAATAAAATTAATCTGGGAATTGCATCAAAATCAACCCATACAATAGCATTCTGATCAAACTGTCTGCCGAGTATTTTAGAAGTGGCAAGATCAATACCTAATGCTAGAAAACTTGATTCTGCTGGCCATTTGCCCGCTGGATCTGAGCTTTTGCCTACAAAAATGCAACTGGAAAGAGTTGATAACAGTGCGAATAACTGATTGTTTGCAGTAAGATTTGTTTCCCTTTCTTGAGGTCGACTATGAGGATTATAGGCAGTGATATAGAGGGCGCACTGCTTCCCATGCTTTTTCATGAGCTTTGCTAATAATTCGTTATGCTGACCCAAGAGCAATGTCAGCATGATGGAGTCAATCCTTGCCTGGTAGTGAGCTGTGGCATAGCATTGGATAAGTTTGGCCGAAATTATGGATTGCTTTAAACTTTCGTCCAGAATAATTGTGCCATGCTGATACAAATCTTTCAGGAAAGAGAATGGCATAGACACTGATCATCTATAAAAATGACGACATGAAACATTTTATTTTTATTATCTTATTGTTTTTTACTAGTCTAGCAAAAGCTGCAGAGGCGCTATCGGTGAATGTTCCCGATACGCTTGCTGAACGTGTCAAAGCTTGTGCCATTTGCCACGGCGCAGAGGACAGGCATAGCAGAGATGCGTATTATCCGCGTATTGCAGGAAAATTGGAGGGGTATCTCTTCAACCAGCTACGTCACTTCAGGGACGGTCGACGTTATTACCAGCCAATGGCTATTTTGCTAGAGAACATGTCAGATGAATACTTGCAAGAGATAGCCCGGTATTTTGCGGCATTAGATTTACCTTACCCTTCGCCAGAATCTGTCACCCTGCTACCCTCGGAAGCGAATCTAGCGGAGAAACTTGTTTATTCAGGTGATCTTAAACGAAATATACCGGCATGTAGTGCCTGTCATGGAAAGAATTTGATGGGGACGGCGCCTTTTGTACCCGGTTTGTTGGGGTTGCATAGTACTTACTTGACAGCACAATTGGGAGGGTGGCATAGCGGAGGGCTGATTCGTGGAAAAATTGCGAATTGTATGGCGGATATCGCCAAGCAATTGACTTATGAAGAAATCAATGCTGTTTCAAAATGGCTAACTACCCAACCTGTTTCAGGAAAGCCGGCTAATCAACTTTCGCCTGAAATGGCCCAGCGCTGTGCCAGTATCGTTTCGGAAAATGGAGATGCTCGATGATACAAACCATGATTATTATTGCTCGGGAATCGAAAAATAATTTTTTATTTCTTGGTTATATGCTGGCCTTGCTGGTAGTAGCTGATACTACCATGGTCAATGCTTCTCCTGAAAAAACCGCCATGTCCGAACAGCGACGTGCGCAAGGTGAATATCTCGCGCGTGTTGGGAATTGCTTGGGATGTCATACTGCCAAAGGAGGTCGACCATTTGCAGGGGGGCATCGATTGATTACGTCATTTGGGACTTTCATCACTCCCAATATCACCCCTGATAAAGAAACGGGTCTCGGCTCCTGGAGGGAAGAGGATTTCTGGAAAGCGATGCATGAGGGCAAATCGCGCGATGGTAAACTTCTCTATCCTGCATTTCCTTATACCGAATACACGAAGGTGACACGTACGGATGCTAACTTGATTTTTGCCTATCTACAGTCAATTCCTGCTGTGTCGCAATCCAACCCACCTCATGAAATTCGCTTTCCCTATAACTCTAGACCGCTTTTATATCTGTGGCGCGCCCTCTTTTTCAAACAAGGAGTATATGAACCGGATCCGAGCAAGAGCGACGAATGGAATCGAGGTGCTTATTTGGTACAAGGACTGGGCCATTGCAATGCATGCCACATTGCCAGAAATGTGCTAGGTGCAATTCAAGAAGATACCGTCGGAGGAGGTCAAATCATGGGGTCGAACTGGTATGCGCCCTCGTTGACTTCTCGGCGGGAAGCAGGAAGCATGCATTGGACTATTGAGGAGATCATCGAGCTGCTTTCATCTGGCGTATCCCAGCGTGCTATGACATCGGGGCCGATGGGAACGGTTGTCAGGCAAAGCTTGCAGTATTTATCGCAGGATGACCTGCGCGCCATGGCTGTTTATCTGAAGTCGTTACTTGAGAGTAATGCTCAGCCTGAAGTGAATTATCCGGAAATGCCAGAAAATGTCCGGAAATACTTGGCGCAGGGGGAGAAGTTATATAAGAAATACTGCGAGGAATGCCATGGCATAACAGGTCAAGGGGCGTCAGGCATTTATCCTGCATTGGCGGGTAATCGTAGCGTTACCATGACGATTCCCACTAACGTCATTCGCAGTGTACTGAATGGAGGTTATCCACCTACTACAGCAGCAAATCCCAGGCCTTATGGCATGCCTCCATTTCAGCAGATTATTCGGGACGAAGAAGTCGCTCAAGTAGTATCCTTCATCCGAAATGCCTGGGGAAATCGTGGTAGTTTGGTGTCCGCGATAGATGTAGGCCAGAGCAGAGGAAGCAGCCACTAATGAAACGTTCATATGGCCTGCACAAGCGAATGTATGCAGGCTTATTTAGTTGTTTCGGTT
This sequence comes from Nitrosomonas communis, assembly GCF_900114745.1. GTDB lineage: Bacteria > Pseudomonadota > Gammaproteobacteria > Burkholderiales > Nitrosomonadaceae > Nitrosomonas > Nitrosomonas communis_A. The sequence goes on from NZ_FOUB01000002.1 coordinate 12,090, forward strand.
GTATCTTGCGCAGGTGTTATCAGCTGGTTTTTCATAGCAGCTTTGACAGTCACTCCATCAAGGTGGGGAGCAAACATTTCGATGAAGTGATAGACATAACTACGAATATAGCTATTACGGCTGATGCCGATACGCGTCGTACTGGGTTCAAACAAATGACTGGCGTCAATTGCGCGCAGATGTTTATCGCAGTGCGCGTCGAAAGCCATTTTTGCTAGAATACCAATACCTAAACCAAGTTCTACATAAGTTTTAATTACATCAGCATCTATTGCAGTGAGCACCACATTGGGAGTCAGCCCTTTAGATTCAAACGCTTGATTAATTTTTGAGCGACCGGTAAACGCGAAATCATAGGTAATGATGGGATATTGCGCAATCGCTTCTAATGTCAGCGGATGTTGTTTGAGCAGGGGGTGCTTGGGGGTAACAATAATACTACGATTCCACTGGTAGCAGGGAAGCATGACGAGTTCTTGAAAAACTCGATTGCCTCTGTGGCAATTGCTAAATCAGCTTCGCCTGAAGAGACTAAAGTGGAGATTTGAGTTGGATTACCTTGACGCAATATGAGTTTAACTTTAGGGTATCTTTCGGTAAAACGTTTGATAACGGGTGGAAGTGCATAACGTGCCTGGGTATGGGTCGTGGCAATAATCAGGGTGCCGCTCGCCTTGTCGCTAAATTCCTGACCAATTTGTTTCAAGTTTTCGACATCTCTGAGCATTCTTTCAGCAATTTCGACGATAACCTGTCCTGGGGGGGTTATTTTCACAATACGTTTGCCATTACGAACAAAAATATCTACGCCTAGCTCTTCTTCAAGAAGCTGAACTTGCCGGCTTATTCCTGGTTGTGATGTGTGCAGACTTTCGGCAGCTTTCGAAAGATTCAGATTTTGGTTAACGATTTCACGCAGATAGCGTAATTGTTGCAATCTCATAATGTTTTTTATTATAACATAATATTATATTAATCTAATTTAATATTATTTTGAGAGATATACTCATGCTGTTATGATATATTCGTTTAAGTAAAAAAATTCTGACAAAAAGCATAATATCTGAATAGGAAACCGGATTTTAAGGTATGAATGGTCGCTTAGGAAGAGATATAAAAATGGTGGGCCTGATACTGGCTTGCCGTTTGCCGGCGCCGTCTTCTCTTTTAAAGAGGCCAATGTTGATAACCACTAACGCCAGAAGATAGATATCGGATAAAATAACAATAAAAATTATTAATATTTTTATCCTCATTGGCAACAAGCTAGTGTGGTAAAGAAATTACGGAGAGAAGAAATAGGATGAATTATTTAACCGATCTCGCTAATGATGAGGAAATCGATTCATACGATCAATCATTGCAGGATTTTTTTGCGCAACGTATGGATATCGATCGTTTCACCGCTACCCGGTTGCAAATGGGAATTTATGGTCAACGTCAGGAAGGCGTCAATATGGTGCGTGTCAAAATTCCTGGGGGACGGTTAATTCCGATGCAGTTAAATGCAATTGCAGACGTGCTGGAGAATTATGTGCAGCATGGCGAAGCGCATATTACCACTCGGCAGGATATTCAACTGCATTATGTGCCATTAGCAGATACACCGGCTGTGATGCGTCATTTGGCGAAAGGTGGGCTGACGACACGTGAGGCATGCGGAAACACCATACGTAATGTGACAGCTTGCCCTCTGACGGGTGTTTGCTCACGTGAGCATACTGATATCAGTGTGCATCTCAATGGGATGGTTAAACATTTTCTGCGTAAACCTCTGAATCAGTTGATGCCGCGCAAATTCAAGATCAGTTTCTCTGGATGCGAGTCGGATTGTGCGCAAGGTATGATCCATGACCTTGGCGTGGTGGCAGTTAAACAGGGCACACGTTTTGGTTTTAAAGTGCTGGTAGGTGGAGGGCTTGGACATAAACCGCATGAGGCGATTGAGGTTGAATCGTTCATCGAAGAAAAGGACCTGCTATGGGTGATAGAAGCTGTGCTCACTATGCACAACAAGTATTCTGATCGCAATAAACGAGCGAAATCGCGCATCAAGTTTCTGGTTGATAAATTTGGTGCAGATGGTTTTATCGAGAAGTATCGAGAAGAACTCGCGCGTGTCAAAGAAGTACTGGCCGAGCAGGATTATCCCAAGGGTGTTTGGACAGGTGGTACGGAGAGCGAAGTGCCCGGTCCTGGCGCGCCCCGTGCGCTGTTTGCGCAAAAGCAAGCAGGATGGTATGTAGTGCCGGTCAGCGTACGCCTCGGACAATTGACTGCGGTTCAGATGCGTGGCATTGCCAGTATATTAAAACAATATGATTTGAAAGAGATTCGTACCACGCAAGATCAGAATTTGATATTGGTTGATGTGCCACAAAAATATATAGTGGAGATTCAGTCTGCGCTAGCGAATCTCGGTTTGGGTTTGCCCAAAGCAGGCGACGATGTCGTGGCTTGTCCAGGAACATCCACCTGCCGCTTGGGAATTACTTCCAGTCCGACTGTTGGAAGTAAATTATCGGGTGGGAGCGAGGATCTGCGCATTCGTGTTTCTGGCTGTCACAATGGCTGCGCTCAACCGGAAAGTGGTGATATAGGGATTTATGGTGAAGGTAAGCGCATGTTTGGTAAGTTGGTGCCGCATTATCAGATGTATTTCGGTGGGAATGGTATGGCTAATGGTGGTTTGGCTTTTAAAGGTCCATCGGTACCAAGCGCCCGTATCGAGCTGGCGGTAGAGCAAGTGAGATCAGCGTATGCCACAAACCGTGAAATGGGAGAAACGTTTTTTAACTGGACGCGACGAGTTGGTCAGAGCTATTTTGCTGAATTGCTAGCTGATGTGGTAGAAGTTAAGCAGGAGGATTTGCAGTCAGTGCTACGCGATCACGGTCAGAGAGATGATTTCAAGGTATTGCAACTGGGCGGCGGAGAATGTGCAGGTGCAAAACAGTTGCAGATTGGCACTGCTTTCTTTGATGCTGCAAACGAGCGCAATTATCGTAATGCACTAAAGTTTCAGCGTAAATTTGAGGATTCAGCCAAGTGTGCGGAAGAAATTGTCCGTTTGATCGGCCAAGGGTTGGCCCAGCTGGTGGGTGGTCAGAAATATGAAAGCTTGATAGAGCAGGCAGAAGAACTACGACGTGTGTTGCCAACCAGATCTAACCTATCTCAACAACTAGCTAAACTTGCTCGAGATTTTGTGCGTCCTACAAATGAATTGACAGATGCCTTGTTGACTGAATGGTATGCGGAATTGGATGCATGGACGCTCGATGTGGCCGAGTTTTGTACCCATTTTGACAGCCAGCTCGACTTAACGGGTTCGCTGCCGCAGGCTATAGTTAAGCCATTGCAATTCCAGAAAATTTCGCAGTCAGCCGTAGTTTAATAAGATATTGTTTTATTGAAATAGATGGGTCAATCTGAAGTGGTACAAAAAATCGAGCAGTTACATGTTTTGCTTGCAAAGATACAGCAAGAATATGCACCCGTTGGGTTTGCCAATAGTTTTGGTGCTGAAGACATGGTGTTGACGGACTTGATTGCGCGACACTATCCGCGTATTACTATGTTTACGCTAGATACAGGGCGATTGCCACAAGAAACCTACAACCTGATGCAAGAAGTAAAAGATCACTATGGCGTTTCTCTCCAGGTATATTTTCCTGAGGCTGCGACAGTGGAAAGCTATATCGCCCAAAATGGCCCTAATGGTTTTTATCAAAGTGTCGAGTTACGCACACGATGCTGTTATGTCCGCAAAGTTGAGCCACTTCGCCGCGCATTAGCGGGCAAGCGCGCCTGGATCACAGGAATGCGCCGTGAACAAGCAGTCACGCGAGATAGTTTGTCCATATCCACGTTTGATGCTGAAAACAACTTGCAGAAGTTTAATCCACTGTGTGAATGGAGCAATACCGAGGTATGGGCATATCTTAAGCAACATGAGGTACCTTACAACAAGTTGCATGATCGTTTTTATCCAAGTATTGGTTGTGCTCCTTGTACGCGTGCGATATCACCTGGAGAGGACATTCGATCTGGGCGCTGGTGGTGGGAGAATGCTGAATCCAAGGAATGCGGCTTGCATGTAGGTAAAGTCGCCTCGATTAATAAATAGTACTGAATTTTTTTTGTTAGAAGGTTAAAGAAGAATGAGTCATCGAACTTTTACCCACTTAGATGCCTTAGAAAGCGAAGCGATTCATATTATGCGGGAAGTGGCGGCCGAATGTACTAATCCTGCGTTATTATTCTCCGGAGGAAAAGATTCCATCGTTTTGCTCAGATTGGCTGAAAAAGCCTTTCGGCCAGGACGCTTTCCTTTCCCATTATTACATATTGATACCGAACACAATTTTCCCGAGGTAATTGAATTTCGCAATCATCGGGTCAAAGAGTTAGGTGAACGCTTGATTGTACGCAGTATGGAGGATTCTATCAAACAAGGTAGAGTCGTGTTGCGTTCTGAAAATCAAAGCCGTAATCCTTTTCAATCCATTACCTTATTGGATGCGATTGCGGAATTACGTCTTGATGCTTGTATTGGTGGAGCGCGTCGTGATGAGGAAAAAGCGCGTGCCAAGGAACGTATATTTTCATTTCGCGATGAATTTGGTCAGTGGGATCCTAAAAACCAGCGACCCGAACTATGGAGTCTTTACAATACACGCACCCATCCCGGAGAGAACATGCGTGTTTTCCCCATTAGTAATTGGACCGAACTCGATGTGTGGGAATATATCGAGCGCGAGCAACTGGAAGTGCCTTCTATTTATTTTGCTCATTGGCGTGAGGTTATTCCACGCGATAGCGGTTTGTTGCCAGTCTCACATCTGGTACAGCCCAGTGAGGGGGAGCGCATAGAAAAAATGATGGTGCGTTTTCGTACCGTAGGTGATATGAGCTGTACCTGCCCAGTTATTTCTCAGGCTAAGAATGTAAATGAAATTATCGTCGAAACAGCCATGACACGTATAACTGAGCGTGGTGCAACGCGTATGGATGATCAGACTTCAGAAGCCTCCATGGAATTACGCAAAAAAGAAGGGTATTTCTAATCAGTTTGCTCGCTGAAAGAAGCGATCCATTTCTATTTTAAGAATCACTTGTCAAAGGCTATTACCAAATGTCAGAAGTTAAAAATGTAAGGCTTGATCGTGCCGAATTGTTGCGTTTTATCACTGCGGGTAGCGTGGATGACGGAAAAAGCACGTTGATTGGGCGTTTATTGCATGACTCCAAATCGATTTTTGAAGATCAGTTGAGCTCTATTGCCCGTACTTCAAATAAGCGCGGAATGCAAGCGGTTGATCTTTCATTGTTGACTGATGGTTTGCAAGCGGAGCGGGAGCAAGGAATAACGATTGATGTGGCCTATCGTTATTTTGCAACGCCAAAACGTAAGTTCATCATTGCGGATACCCCCGGCCATGAGCAATATACCCGAAATATGGTTACGGGTGCTTCCACTGCTAATCTGGCGATTATACTGATTGATGCACGCAAGGGTGTGCTTACGCAATCTCGTCGCCATGCTTATCTGGCCAGTTTGGTAGGGATTCCTCATTTAGTCGTAGCCATTAATAAAATGGATTTGGTGGGATATTCACGCGAGGTATACGAGCGAATTCGTAATGATTTTGCTGCTTTTGCCCAAGGACTCCGTTTAAGCAATATTGAATATATTCCCATGTCTGCTTTGAACGGGGATATGGTGGTGGAAAGAGGCGACAAGTTGACTTGGTATGAAGGTAGGACATTGATGGATTTGCTGGAAAATATCGATATTGAGCATGATGTCAATACCGATGATTTCCGCTTCCCTGTGCAATGGGTTTGTCGCCCACAAACTGAAGAATTGCATGATTTCCGGGGATACATGGGACGAATTGAATCAGGCTCGATTCGTGTGGGTGATGAAGTGGCGATTCTCCCATCTGGATTGTCCTCACGCATTAAAGAGATCCTTTTGTACAAGCATTCTTTTGAGGATGCATTTGCACCCCAATCTGTCACATTAACTATTGAAGATCACTTAGATATTTCTCGGGGGGATATGTTGGTAAAAGCTGGTGAGCAGCCACAAATCAAGAAGGAATTTGCTGCGATGCTATGCTGGCTATCTGAACAGCCACTTGATTCTCGCCGTAAATACATCGTTAAGCATACGACGCGTATGATCAAAGGAATGGTGAATCAGATTGACTATCGTGTGGATGTCAACACGCTCACTCATGAGACGGCAGATTCCTTGAAAATGAACGATATCGCGCGGGTGGTGATGAAAGTGCAGCAGCCAATCGTATTTGACGATTATGCTCATAATCGTGGCACCGGTAGTTTCATTATTATTGATGAAACGAGCAACAATACCGTCGCAGCCGGCATGATCTGCTAGATACGCTTTCTGGAAATAAGCAGAATCTTCCGATGGCGAGAAAAGTAGCGCCGGTATCTATTTTTTTATTCAAAATTAGCTTGATCCAGTCTTAAGCAATTGACTTCATTTTTCACCCTGAGTCCTCTATTTTTTTGCTATAAAAATATCGATAAACAATTATGACAAATTCAGCATTAATGCTTAGCAAACCATCAGTAGAAGCTATTATCCCTGATCTTAAATTTGGTATGGCTTTTGCAGATTTGTATTGCCGTGATGGTTTAGTCAAGCTGGATCAAGCATTTCTTGACTTTCTGCAAGCAGGCGATGCTGGTCTGTGTAAGCGCTTGGATCTCGCGCGCCTTCATCCGGATAGCTTGGCACCCAAAGATGAATCTGCTTTTCTGATTGAGCTTGCTCCGTGGATGGAGGATTTCATTGCACAGTTATTTGGTATAGACAAGGAAGTGCGTGCGCTTGCAGCGCGTCATCATGAACTCGCGCCGCTGTATTTTTGCAAGCGGCAATTTGTGCAACGTCGTGCCAAAACTAAGGTAAGCGATGAAGTATTACCAACAATAGATGCTATTGCCCTAGAAAAGAAACTCGAAAAGGAGTTTGGCGAGCCTTTTTCTGAGTTAGTGTTTGCAACTCACGTGGCCCGATGGTTAGAGGATGAAGCAAACAACGCAGTGCGCTTAAATGATGCGTTGCACTATGCCGCTTGGGCATTACGCACGCATGAAGGGCAAGCGCATACTCAGCAAGGCGTGTTATTCAAATCTCCAGCAAAACTAGATTATTTGCACTTGTTGTCAATGGTGACCGATGATCATGCAGGCTATACTGTCCACCGTCTTGAGCACCTTCGTCAGCGTGAAGGATTTTCTCTGACTGATAAGGGGACTGACCTGGTGGGCGCTTTGGATGAGACCAATTATTGCATCTGGTGTCATGAGCAAGGGAAGGATTCCTGCTCAAAAGGGTTGAAAGTCAAACCTAAAAATGCCGAAGAACCCATTACTTTCAAGAAAAGCGAGTTAGGAGCGTTACTCACGGGTTGCCCCTTGGAAGAGCGGATCTCGGAATTCCATAAACTCAAGTCGCAGGGAGTGGCGATTGGTAGCTTAGCAATGATTGTACTGGATAACCCAATGTGCGCAGGCACGGGACATCGTATTTGTAATGATTGCATGAAATCCTGCATTTATCAGAAGCAAGATCCGGTAGATATTCCGCAAGCAGAGACTCGCACACTTAAAGATGTGCTCGAATTACCTTGGGGATTTGAGATATACAGCTTGCTTACGCGCTGGAATCCACTTAATTTACGCAGGCCGCTGCCCAGACCAGCTACTGGTAAGAAAGTTCTGGTGGTGGGAATGGGGCCTGCTGGCTATACGCTGGCACACCATTTGATGAACGATGGTCATACCGTGGTGGGGGTGGATGGTCTCAAGATTGAGCCATTACCTGCAGAGATTTCCGGAGTCGGTCTGCATGGAGAGCGTGTATCTTTTAATGCTATTTACGATACCAACATGCTCCGTGTTGATCTGAATGAACGTATCCCAGGTGGTTTTGGTGGAGTGGCCGAATACGGTATCACTGTGCGCTGGGATAAGAATTTTCTTCAATTAATTCGTCTATTATTGGAGCGACGACCAGAATTTGCGCTTTATGGTGGGGTACGCTTTGGCGGTACTATGACAGTAGATGATGCGCTGGCTTTGGGTTTTGATCATATCGCGCTAGCCGCAGGCGCAGGGCGTCCAACTATTCTTGATTTACCGAATGGTTTGGCGCGTGGTGTGCGCGCAGCTTCTGATTTTTTGATGGCACTTCAGCTATCCGGCGCAGCACAGGCTGATTCTATCGCTAACGTGCAGTTGCGCTTGCCTGTTGTAGTGATTGGCGGCGGGCTTACTGCGATCGATGCAGCTACGGAAGCTTTGGCTTACTATCCGGTCCAGGTAGAGAAATTTTTACAGCGTTATGAGTTACTTGCTTCAGAACAGGGGGAAACTGCAGTTCGCAATCGCTGGGATGAAGAGGAGCGGGAAATCGCTGAGGAGTTTTTGGCACACGCCCGAGCTATTCGTGCCGAGCGTGCACAGGCAGCCAAGGAAGAGCGAGCACCAGATATTCTGAAGTTATTGCAATCATGGGGTGGGGCTACCATTGCGTATCGTAAGCGATTAATTGATAGTCCTTCTTATACGCTGAATCATGAAGAAGTTGAGAAAGCAATGGAGGAAGGTATCTGGTTTGCTGAAGGGCTGACGCCGTTACGAATCGATGTCGATCAATGGGAGCATACCCAGTCGATTAGATTTTCTGTTCAAACAATAGATGAGGCAGGGCGATGGCAAAAAATCCGGGAAGTTGATTTGCCCGCCCGTGCTATTCTGGTCGCCGCTGGCACTCAGCCGAATACCGTCCTTGCCAGAGAAGATGAGAAATATTTCAAATTAAATGGACGCTATTTTGCAGCTTGCGATGATCAGGGGAATTCAGTTAGCTTGACAAAGGGTAATCCTAAGCCAGAAACACCAGCGGTCTTGCTGAGTCGCTGCGACGATGGGCGTTTTATCAGTTTTTTTGGAGATTTGCACCCGTCTTATTCAGGTAATGTGGTCAAAGCTATGTCAAGCGCCAAACAGGGTTATCCAATTGTCAGCCGCGTGCTTGAGCGTGTTATGCCGGCTTCGACTCAATTAAATGCCCAGTTTTTTGCTGAAATGAATCATCAATTGAGACCGACTGTTCATAAAGTGGAAAGACTGACATCTAATATTATCGAAGTGGTCGTGCGCGCACCTATGGCAGCACGACATTTCCATCCCGGGCAATTTTTCCGCTTCCAAAATTTTGCGACATTGGCTTCCACGATAGGAAACACCCGATTAGCGATGGAGGGCATCGCATTGACAGGGGCATCGGTAGATATTTCGAGTGGACTTATCTCTCTGATTGCGCTCGAAATGGGTGGTTCAGCGAATTTGTCTACCTTGCTTAAGCCTGGCGAACCCGTTGTGCTGATGGGACCTACTGGTACGCCTACCGAAATTCTGCCAAATGAGACGCTCGTCCTAGTGGGTGGAGGACTTGGCAATGCGGTGCTGTTTTCGATTGGCGCTGCTGCACGTGCTGCAGGATGCGGGGTTTTGTATTTTGCTGGCTACAAAAAACTGGCTGATCGTTATAAGGTTGCTGAAATTGAGGCCGCGGCAGACACCGTTGTGTGGTGTTGTGATGAAGCCCCTGGATTTGAACCTTCCAGGCCAGGGGATTTTAATTTCGTCGGAAATATTGTGCAGGCAATGGTGGCTTATGGCAGCGGTGCACTCGGCGCACGGCCTATATCCTTGGCAGATGCTGATCGTATCATCGCGATTGGTTCTGATCGAATGATGGCGGCTGTGGGTTATGCGCGTCATCATCAGTTGCAGCCATATCTGAAAAAAAATCACTTTGCTATTGGCTCTATCAATTCACCGATGCAATGTATGATGAAGGAAATTTGTGCACAATGTTTGCAGCCGCATAAAGATCCTGAAACGGGCGAGATTACTTACGTTTTTTCATGTTTCAATCAAGATCAGCCATTAGATTGGGTTGATTTTAGTAGTTTATCGTCACGCTTGCGCCAAAATAGCGTACAGGAAAAATTAACCAGTCAATGGTTAGGCCGTTGCCTGAAAAATTTAAATTAAATATAGAAGTGGCGTGGCTTTTCATAGTGTTTTTTCATCTTGAATATATATGGCAATAACGCGATAACGTATTAATAGGTTCACAGATAAATTATGTATAAGTTTCAATCAAAGCAATGTATCTATCAAGATTCATTTATAATCACGCATTCGAGAAAAGTTATGCAAAGCATTTGGTATTTTCAAGTTTGAATAGAAGATAAGGGAGATAATCGATGCACATAGGCATACCTGCAGAAATTTATGCGGGAGAAACACGTGTAGCAGCTACGCCGGAGACGGTTAAAAAATATACTGCCAAGGGTTTTCACACTGTTCTGGTTCAATCTGGCGCAGGTGCTGGTGCAAGTATTCCCGATGCTGCCTACCAAGAAGCGGGTGCAGTGATCGTTAACGATGTATCGCAATTGTATAGTCAAGCACAAATTATCCTGAAGGTGCGTAGCCCCGGATCTGATGAAGTGGCGCTAATACGCAAGGATGCAATTCTGATTGGTTTGCTGTCACCCCATCAAATGGAAGGAATCGAGGTGCTCGCTAAACATGGCTTGACTGCGTTTGCCATGGAGAAACTACCGCGTATTTCACGTGCACAAAGTATGGATGTCCTGTCTTCTCAAGCGAATATTGGTGGATATAAAGCAGTCATTATGGCTGCCAATGTTTATCAGAAATTCTTTCCCATGCTGATGACAGCTGCAGGAACCGTTAAAGCAGCAAGAGTATTAATACTGGGAGCAGGGGTAGCCGGTTTGCAGGCGATTGCCACGGCTAAACGTCTAGGAGCAGTGATAGAAGCTTTTGATGTACGCCCTGCAGTTAAGGAGCAAGTTGAAAGCTTGGGTGCTAAATTTGTTGAAGTTCCGTTAACGGACGAAGAAAAAGCGAAGGCTGAAACAGCCGGCGGCTATGCAACTGAAATGTCGGATGATTACAAACGTCGGCAAGGTGAATTAATTCATCAAAGAGCTATTGCGGCTGATATTGTCATCACGACTGCTTTGATTCCCGGGCGTCCAGCGCCAGTTTTAATAAGAGAAGAAACGGTTCAAGCGATGAAACCTGGTTCGGTGATAGTGGATATGGCGGTGGAGGCAGGCGGAAACTGCCCCTTGACAGAGCTGAATAAAACTGTGGTAAAACATGGCGTTCATCTCATTGGTATTGCTAATCTTCCGGGTCTGGTTGCCGCAGATGCAAGCGCGCTCTATGCACGTAATGTTATGAATTTTCTTAATTTAATGCTTGATGCCAAGAGTGGGGAGCTCAAAATTAACCAAGAAGATGAGATTATTGCCGGAACATTGGTATGTTCTGGGGGACAGATTGTCAAAAAAGCATAAGACAAAGAGTAATGCCTTGTTTTGATGCGCGCTTTAATATCAATAAAAGTTAACGAATTCAAGAGGAGCAAACATGATCGGTGAAATTGATCCAACGATAATTCATCTCACGGTATTCGTGTTGGCGGTTTTTGTTGGCTATCACGTGGTCTGGAATGTAACCCCTGCGTTACATACACCGCTGATGTCAGTGACTAATGCCATTTCAAGTATTATTTTAGTAGGCGCAATGCTGGCTGCAGGGCCTGCTGAAACCGATTGGGGGGTCTGGCTGGGGGGAGCGGCTGTAGTTCTTGCTTCCATCAATGTATTTGGTGGATTTCTCGTCACACAACGCATGCTGGAAATGTTCAGAAAAAAAGATAAAAAAGGAAGCGCCTAAATGTCTGCTGATTTGATTGCTCTCGCTTATCTGGTTGCAGCGGTTTTTTTCATTCTGGCGCTGAAAGGGCTTAGTTCCCCCCTTTCCGCCCGGCGTGGTAATTTGTTTGGAATGGTTGGGATGACGATAGCCGTTGGCACTACTTTGACCATTACCCAGAATTGGACATTGATACTCGGTTGTATCGCAATCGGAGCGATAATAGGTTCTATCGTAGCGCAGCGCGTCCAGATGACAGCAATGCCGGAACTGGTTGCTTTCATGCACTCGCTGGTAGGTTTGGCCGCAGTATTCATCGCCATTGCCGCTGTTAATAATCCTGTTTCATTCGGCCTGCCTGAGATGTTGCCAGCTGGTAGCAAGCTGGAGTTGTTTCTGGGAACGTTTATTGGTGCCATGACCTGGTCTGGCTCAGTCATTGCCTTTCTTAAATTGTCTGGCCGCATGAGTGGCGCTCCAGTTGTTTTCACTGGACAACACATGATCAATCTAACGTTAGCCTTAGTTATGATTGGTTTTGGTTTATGGTTCTTTTTTAGTGAGATGACTAACTGGTCAGCATTTATCGTCATGACAACTATTGCTTTCTTGCTCGGATTCCTCATTATTATTCCTATTGGGGGAGCAGATATGCCGGTGGTCATTTCCATGCTAAATTCCTATTCAGGCTGGGCTGCGGCAGGTATCGGCTTTTCGCTAGGTAATCCGATGCTGATTATTGCTGGTTCATTGGTGGGCAGCTCTGGTGCAATTTTGTCGTATATCATGTGCAAAGCCATGAACCGTCCTTTTCTTTCAGTCATATTGGGTGGCTTTGGGAGTGAAGGCAGCAGCCAAGCTGCCGGGGATGGAACACAGAAAACCTATCGCAGTGGAAGTGCTGAGGATGCTGCCTTCCTGATGAGTAATGCTGATAGCGTAATTATTGTTCCGGGATATGGTCTGGCCGTTGCTCGTGCGCAACACGCAGTCAATGAACTTGCAGAGGTTTTGCATGAAAAAGGTGCGAATGTTCGTTTTGCCATCCATCCTGTCGCGGGTCGTATGCCAGGGCATATGAATGTACTGCTTGCCGAAGCCGAAATACCCTATGAACAGGTTCTGGAGATGGAAGAGATCAATAGCGACTTTTCTAATACTGATGTGGTACTGGTACTGGGAGCAAATGACGTGGTCAATCCGGCTGCAAATGTGCCGGGCAGCCCCATCTATGGTATGCCTATTTTAGAGGCGCACAAGGCTCGTACCGTAATAGTCGTCAAACGTAGTATGGCGGCTGGTTACGCTGGCCTTGATAATGATTTGTTTTATATGGACAAGACTATGATGGTGTTTGGAGATGCCAAAAAAGTAGTAGAGGATATGGTGAAAGCGGTTAACACCTAGATCCTTATCCTTTTAAGATGCCTTGAAGGTATTAAAAAACTAACTAATATTTAACGTGATTTAGGCTAAGGATCGCACCACGGCAGGAAGAGTCTGGGTCATGGTGTGATCCTTATGTCGAAACTCACGTTATTTATATTTTCTCAGGCAGAAACAAGAACGATATCCGGCTCAATTGTTTTTAACAATCGCTCAATTCCTCTGAGCGTTCCAGAAATCGAGCTAGGGCAAGTGCCACACGCCCCTTGATAATGGATTCTAAGAATATTCCCTTCAAGGTTTAATATATGAAGATCTCCGCCATCATTTTGTAAGTAAGGACGTACTTCCTCATCTAATAATATATTGATACGCTCCAGTCGCTGCTGATCTTCTGGACTCAAGTTAGCCAATATTTCATTTGCTGCTGTTACCGTCTCAGCGGATTGCGCATGAGCCGCTGGTGCAGCCCGGATCGGATCAGCGACAGCGCGTGCGAGATCTTGCCAGTCAGCTTCCCCATCTTGAGTAATCGTAATCCAGCGGTCAACATAAAAGACATTGGTAACATGATCTATTTCAAACAAAGATGATGCCAATGGATCATCCTTTGCTTGCTCAGCACTGTCATATGAATGACTTACACCCCAGGTAAGAGGTTCTTTTAGAACAAACTTCAAAGCATTTGGGTTAGGGGTGCCTTCTATTTCAGCTATTTTTGGCATTTTGTTTTAACTATTTTGGTAGTGTTTTTTTTATGCTCTATCTAGTTTTTTGGGCTAGGCCTTACTGCTAGCAGCATGGATTGAATCTTCTGCTGTTTCAGTCGATACGATAGCATTAGAATTCAATGCAGCTTGCAAGGTATGCCAAGGCAGAATTGCGCATTTGACCCGTGTAGGTAGATCACGTACTCCAGCAAAAACAGCTAGTCTCCCAAGGTGGTGAGGTCCCGAAAGATCAAGATTACCCACTACCATTTCCCGAAATTCTGTTATTAAAGTTTCTGCTTCTGACCGTGATTTCCCTTTGACAGTAGCTGTCATCATTGAAGCAGATGCTTTACATATAGCGCATGATTCTCCATGAAAAGCAATACGATCAATGTGCTCTCCTTCCACATGCAACGCAAGATCAATGCGATCACCGCATAAGGGATTGTGCCCTACCGCATGGTGATTTGCATTATCAAGCGTACCGTAGTTGCGGGGCTTGCGATTATGATCAAGAATAACTTCCTGATAAATTGATTTTAAATTCATTATGAGAAAACCTTTTGTATAGAATGAATACCTTCTACCAAAGTATCAACTTCTGCCTTAGTATTATAAAAAGCAAAGGAGGCGCGTGAGGTAGCAGGTATTTTGAAGCGCTGCATAATGGGTTGTGCGCAATGGTGACCCGTGCGTACAGCGATTCCTTCTTGATTAAGCAGTGTTCCCACATCATGAGGGTGAACGCCATCAATGATGAATGACAAGACAGCAACTTTAGTCCGTGTATTACCAATAATGTGGACACCGGGTATAGTTATGATCTGTTCGGTTGCGTAATTAAGCAGTTCATGCTCATAAGCTGCAATTGCATCTAACCCGATCTTCGATAAATACTCTATTGCGGCACCAAAGCCAATCGCAGCAGCAATAGGAGGAGTGCCTGCTTCAAATTTATACGGAATGGTGTTGTAGGTCGTTTTTTCAAAGGTTACCGAAACAATCATATCACCCCCTCCTTTGAAAGGCTGCATGGATTCTAGCAACTTGGCTTTACCATAGAGGATGCCTATTCCTGTTGGGCCGCATAATTTGTGACCAGAAAAAGCATAGAAATCACAATCCAGATCTTGCACATCGACTTTCATATGGGGAGCAGCTTGTGCGCCATCGATTAAAACCGGTACACCTTGCTGGTGGGCAAAAGCAATCATGTTTTTAATCGGATTGATGGTACCTAGCGCATTCGATACATGCGTTAATGCAACAAAGCGAGTTCGAGGATTAAATAGCTTTTCATATTCATCAACTAATAGCTCACCTGCGTCATTGATCGGTACGACGCGAATGGTTGCACCTTTTTCTTCCGCTAGCATTTGCCATGGCACAATGTTTGAGTGATGCTCAAGGTTCGTTAAAATAATTTCATCACCACTCTGAATAAACTTGCGACCATAACCATGCATCACTAGATTAATGGCATCTGTTGTACCGCTGGTAAAGATAATTTCTCTATCTTCACGTGCATTGATAAAGTGCTGTAATGTGCGTCGTGCCGTTTCATATTCCCGTGTGGCTATTTCAGATAAATAGTGCACTGCACGATGGATATTGGCATGCTGAGTTGTTTGATATCGTATCAGACGATCAATGACTGATTGAGGCATTTGGCTTGATGCAGCGTTATCCAGATAAACAAGTGGCTTATCGTTTACTTTGAGATTGAGAATGGGAAAATCAGCACGATATCGTGCTGCCAACTCTGGAGTTGGAGAGGTATTCATGTCTAGTAAAGCATCAACAATTTTCATGTTTCAGGATATCTGTGTTCTTGCAAGGACGATTTCTTCGAGTTGCCTTTTAAGGGAAGAAATCGGAATACGGTCAATAACTTCGCCGCCAAATGCATAGGTTAGTAAATTACGTGCTGTCAAATCAGACAGACCACGGCTCTTTAAGTAGAAAATTTCTTCTTTATCGAGTTGACCTACTGTCGCGCCATGCGCGCATTTGACATCATCAGCGAATATTTCAAGTTGTGGCTTGGTATCAATGCGGGCTTTATTGGTCAGTAAAAGATTGCGGCTTAATTGTGCTGAATCCGTTAACTGAGCATGCGGGCGTACCATGATTTTGCCATTAAATACCCCATGTGCCATGCTATCAACGATACATTTATGGAGCTGGCGACTCTTGCCATGCGGTTGCGCATGATCAATAAAGGTATGGGTATCGGCGAGTTGACGTTCAGAAATCAATACCAACCCATCTGCAGCGCATTCAGCCCCTTCACCTGACAATATCACATTCAGGTTATAACGCGAAATATAAGCTCCTAACGTTATGCTGACTGAATGGTACTGACTTGCATGAGCAAGGGATACCGTACAATTCCCTATATGAAAAGCCTGCTGATTATCCCGCTGAACACGAATATGATTGATGTGCGCACTATCGGCAAGATTCATTTCAACGATCGAGTTCGTCACATAAGAAGCTTCTTCAGTGGTGATATAATCCTCAATAATTGTCGCATGACTTCCCGCTTCGGCAATCAGTAGACAGCGCGGGTAACTGGTAACTTCAGTTTGCCTGGATATAAACAGCAAATGAATAGGCGTCGTTACTGACTTATTCGCCGGAATAATAATACAGGCGCTATCACGAAGAAAAGCAGTATTTAATGCCGTGAAAACATCATTCTCAAATTCTGCCAGCTGACCAAGGTAGCGTGCAATCGTATCCCCATGAGTAGGAAGGAGAGATGATAAATTGCCTATAATTGCACCTGCATTATGAGCAATGTTTGATAACTCGGGGGCAAATTGACCATCTACAAATACCAGCCGACAGCTGGCTTCTTCGAGATAATAATGTTCAATATCCGAGAGCTGTACTTTGAATGTTGACTGGGCTACCGGATAAGGCAGGCGACTAAGGGGTGAAATATCAGTAAAACGCCATTCTTCATCTTGAGTTGTCGGCATCCTAAGTGCGCCAGCACTATCCATCGCGTTTGCACGAAGCTGATCAAGCCACGATGAAGTCGATGGTTTCTGCCATGATTGAACAAGATGGTCGAGGTAGCTATGGCTAGTTGCTGTACTCATGGCCGTACTCCAGCTGTCTTACCACGGTCGTCAGCATTGATCCAATCATAACCATGAGCTTCCAGTTCCTTGGCAAGCTCTTTACCGCTTGTTTTGATGATTCGTCCAGCTTCCATTACATGAACATAATCAGGCACAATATAATCAAGCAAGCGTTGGTAATGCGTCACCAAAATAGTCGCATTATCTTTATTGGTAAGCTGATTCACGCCATTAGCTACAATCCTAAGCGCATCAATATCGAGCCCTGAATCTGTTTCATCCAGAATAGCGAGTATTGGCTCAAGTAATGCCATTTGTAAAATTTCATTACGTTTTTTTTCTCCACCTGAGAACCCTTCATTGACGCTACGATCCAGGAAGTCTGGACTCATTTCGAGTAATTTCATTTTTTCGCGTACAAAATCATCAAATTCAAGCGGGTCAAGCTCTTCTTTGCCACGCTGGGACTGAACTGTGTTGTATGCTAACCGCAAGAATTGATTATTAGCGACGCCTGGTATTTCAATTGGATATTGAAATGCAAGAAACACACCGGCACGAGCACGTTCTTCAGGTTCAAGATCAAAAAGATTTTGATTGTTGAAGATAATCGTTCCAGCAGTTACCTCGTAAGCAGGGTGGCCAGCAAGAATTTTGGCAAAAGTACTTTTACCAGATCCATTGAGTCCCATGATGGCATGGACTTCTCCACTCTTGACCGTGAGATCAACACCTTTAAGTATCTCAATACCATTTACATTTGCATGTAAGCCACGGACTTCAAGGAGTGTTTTACTGTTCTGATTGATCATCCGACACTCCCTTCTAATTTAAAACTGAGTAATTTGGTTGCTTCAACTGCAAATTCCATAGGCAACTGTTGAAAAACTTCTTTACAGAATCCATTGATAATCATTGATACAGCTTCTTCAGTATCAATTCCACGTTGTAAAAAATAAAAAAGTTGATCCTCACCAATCTTTGAGGTGGATGCTTCATGCTCAACTTTAGCGCTATTATTATTGACCTGGATATAAGGAAATGTATTTGCGCTGCATTGATTACCAATGAGCATCGAATCGCATTGTGAATAGTTGCGCGCATTCTCGGCTGTAGGCGAAATTCTTACCAAGCCGCGATAGCTACTATTGGAATGTCCCGCTGAAATACTTTTACTAATAATGGTGCTACGCGTATTTCTTCCGATATGAATCATTTTTGTGCCCGTATCGGCTTGCTGATAATTATTGGTAACAGCAACCGAATAGAACTCACCCACAGAATTTTCGCCACGTAAAATACAGGAAGGATATTTCCAGGTTATAGCGGAACCTGTTTCAACTTGCGTCCAAGAAATGCGTGAATTAGCCCCTTTCGCTAGCCCACGTTTAGTAACAAAATTATAAATACCTCCAATGCCTTTTTCATCTCCTGCATACCAGTTTTGAACAGTCGAGTATTTAATTTCGGCATTATCCAGCGCAATCAGTTCAACGACGGCTGCATGTAATTGGTTAGTATCAAATCTGGGTGCGGTACATCCTTCCAGATAAGAAACAGAAGCACCCTCTTCAGCAATAATTAGCGTACGCTCGAATTGTCCTGATTCTTCAGTATTGATACGAAAGTAAGTCGACAAGTCCATTGGACATTTAACACCCTTTGGGATAAAACAAAACGAGCCATCGGTAAATACTGCTGAATTAAGGGCTGCATAGAAATTGTCGCCAACTGGTACGACAGTTCCAAGATATTTTTTAACTAATTCTGGATGAGTTTGGACAGCTTCAGAAATCGAACAAAAAATGATCCCGACTTCAGCGAGTTTTTCTTTATAAGTTGTTGCAACGGACACACTGTCAAAAATGACATCAACAGCAACACCCGCTAACGCTGCTCGTTCATGCATGGGTACGCCGAGTTTCTCAAATGTGCGTAGCAACTCGGGATCCACCTCATCCATACTCGCTAATTTTTTTTTCGGCTTAGGTGCTGAGTAATAACTAATTGATTGAAAATCAATTTTTGGGTATTTAACATTTTGCCAACGTGGTTCAGACATGCTGAGCCATTTTTCATAAGCTTGCAATCTGAATGTGAGCATCCATTCAGGCTCATTTTTTTTGGATGAAATCAATCGAATGATTTCTTCATTAAGTCCTTTGGGTGCAATATCTGATTCTATTTCTGTGACGAAACCATGCTTGTAAGGCTGGTTTACAAGATTTTGTAGTACAGCACTCATTTTTATATATTTTCCTTAGACTCTTCAGGTATTTTGAGGCTGAAGCTCTCACCACAGCCACATGTATTTCCAATATTTGGATTGTTAAACTTGAAAGTACTATTTAGACCTTCTTTGACAAAATCTATCTCTGATCCATCAAAATAAGTTAGATTATCGCGTTTTAAGACTATTCTTGCGTTATGCGACTCGAAGAGCTGATCTTCTTCTTGCATTTCATCGACATAATCAAAGATATAAGTAAAACCAGAGCATCCCGATTTTTTTATATCTATCCGTAGAGCCAATCCTTTACCACGTTTTGTTAGTTGTTGCTGGATTTGTTTGGCTGCACGTTCAGTCAATGTGATCGACATAATTTTTCTCTATAAATTAATTAAAACTAAAATGCTGCTTCACGCATATCATATAACTTGACAACAGCTTGCTCGCGTTGCTGATCGCGTTGTTTTTGTTCGTCGACCAACTGCTTCAATGTTACGCTGCCAAGATAATTGAAAATAATGTCATTGAGCTCTGCCCATAGATCATGAGTCATACATTTGCCATCATTCAGACAATTTTCTTTACCACCACATCGCGTGTTATCAATGGGTTCATCGACAGCGAGAATAATATCTGCAATAGATACTTGATCCAGGCTTTTAGCTAAGCAATAACCACCACCAGGACCACGCACACTATCAACAAGTTCGCGTTGGCGTAATTTTGCGAACAATTGTTCAAGATATGATAGTGAAATTTTTTGACGCTGACTGATATCGGCAAGTGTGACAGGCCCATTGCTGTGCTGCATCGCGAGATCCAATAGTGCTGTCACTGCGAATCGTCCTTTCGTTGTCAGTCTCATACCAGATTCCTTAATACAATAAAAGTTGGGTAAGTAAGAATTAATTAGGGTTTGTTGTAAATAATACTTGATTATTTTTGTCAACTATATAATACCTGACTGAACTAGTCAACTATAGCAACCTATGATTTGGAATTTTTAAGGAAGTTCAATAAATTAGCTTCTTATTTTACAAGGAATGAATGTATATTATGTGCTTTTAAATCAATTGGTTATTATTTTTGTCCACTATTATTATTTACTTCACTTAAACCTTAAATAACCTATATTCATATCATATTAGCAAGTGGGTATGGGGTTATACGGTTGTACTCAGATTTGCGCCAATCCATTTAGACCTCTGCACAACCCTGAAAATTTTTCCCTCTCACTACTGCAATAAAATTTCAATAAAATTTTCAGGGGTTGTGCAGATTCCTTAATAAGGAATAACGTCGCATTCGTATTCCCCGAGATTTATATCCTCAAATCCTTGTCGGAAGTTGGTTAGCGTAACTCAAGAAAGAGATAGGGGTCTAGCTTCTAGCTAGAGTATGAATTGTATGAATTCGATTTGGAGGAGTATTGGACATCGCTCCCAAGCATGCCATTGGTGCCAAGCTGGCTTTTAGAATCTCTCATATAAATATGCCGCGTGAAAGTATTTAGAAGTCCTGTTAATAGGTGTGATCTCTCGCAATATTGTTGATGCAAATGGGTTAGATAAGGCAAAAGTGGTAAAAGTAAAAAAAGAAGCTAAAAAAGTGTTTTCATATAGGTATTGAGGAGAGTATTTGCTATAACATGAATGGTTCTATCAAAGTATCTTATTTGGAAAATATTAAAATGCTGGCTGAGGTTCTTCTGTCGCGGATAAGAAAATAGGGATATAAGCGTTCGATTACATGATAGTGTGGCTAATTTTGTTACATTTAATGTTATTTTGTTAATATTCTTGTCGCACAGGGAAGCAGGATCGGACATCTCTAAAAATGATAATAAATTAAATGAATTTTTTTATGGACCTATTGGAATTTCTGTGTAGGTGAAAGTATTCCGTTACAATTATCTCTATGCAATTAATTAAGCCAATCACGAAAAATAATCATGATATAAAGTTTTTACAGGGGAATATTATTCTCGTAGGTATGATGGGTGCCGGAAAAACTACGATTGGCAAATTGCTGGCAAATTACATGGGTAAAACGTTTATCGATTCCGACCATGAAATTCAACAGCGTACTGGTGTTAAGATTCCTTTGATTTTTGAAATTGAAGGAGAGGCTGGGTTTCGTAGACGTGAAACGGAAGTGTTGCATGAGCTGGTGCAAGCAGAGAATGTGGTGCTGGCTACTGGTGGGGGGGCGGTGCTGAGTGCTGAAAATCGTGCCTTATTAAGACAGCATGGTATCGTAGTTTATTTGAGCGCATCCGTAAATGAACTGCAACGAAGAACACGCACTGATAAAAATAGGCCGCTACTTCAGACTGAGGATTTGCATGCTAGATTAACAGAGCTTCATGCTCAACGCGATGCTCTTTATCGAGAGGTGGCACATATCATTATAGATAGCGGAAAACAAGGTGTACGCTCTCTAGTACAACGGCTCGCCCGAAAGCTGCTTTTCTTTAAATTTAAGAAACTTCGAGCTGAGGCGTTAAATCGGAAAAAGAACGCGATCAAGGCTTACCAATCGAATAATTATGAACCTTAAAAGGGATGAGTTCTTCCCGAAATTAATTATTTTATATGAATGACATGCAAACTGTTAAGGTGGCCTTATTTTCTCCCGAACAGGATCGAAGTTACCCCATTTACATTGGTAATGCGTTATTAGAGCAGGTAGATTTATTATTGCCTCATTTGCCACAGAAACGGGTGGCAATTGTAACTAATACCACTGTAGCCCCTCTTTATCTGGATCGATTTCGTAGGGCACTAGAGCGGTATGGAATCTGTTCAGTTGCAATTATTTTGCCTGATGGTGAAGATCATAAAAATTGGCAAACATTGAATTTGATTTTTGACGCCTTATTGAAGCAACGCTGTGAGCGAAAAACTACCCTAATTGCGTTGGGGGGAGGGGTTGTTGGTGATCTGACAGGGTTTGCAGCGGCGACTTATTTGCGAGGTGTACCTTTTATCCAAATTCCTACCACCCTACTTGCACAAGTGGATTCTTCAGTAGGCGGTAAGACAGGTATTAACCATCCCCTTGGCAAAAATTTGATAGGGGCATTCTATCAACCGCGCATGGTGTTGACAGACAGTGCGACACTCACTACCTTGTCTGATAGGGAGTTGCGTGCTGGCATTGCAGAAGTGATTAAATACGGTCTTATACGAGATGCTGATTTTTTTATGTGGTTGGAACAGAATATAACGGGTTTGATTACACGCAATGCTGACATTCTAAATAAAGCCATTTGCCGTAGTTGCGAAATCAAAGCGGAAATTGTCGCTGCAGATGAGCGTGAGAGTGGCATGCGCGCACTGCTTAATCTTGGCCACACTTTTGGTCATGCAATTGAAAACGCCATGGGCTATGGCGTATGGTTGCACGGTGAAGCGGTTGCTGCGGGCACTATAATGGCGGCAGATCTGTCAAAACAACTAAAATTCATCAGTGAAAGTGATTTCAAACGCATATACAGCATATTTCAAAAGGTAGGATTGCCGGTTATTGCACCAAAACTTTCTCCAGATGATTACTTGAGCTTGATGAAGCTTGATAAAAAAGTAGAGGAAGGAAGAATGCGTTTTATTCTGCTGAGGCGCATTGGTGAAGCGATGATGAGTCATGATATTCCAGCATCAACCTTGAGAGAGACATTGCTCACTTGTATGGCTAATGAATGATTTGGCTCCTTACGCAGTATCCTCTGCTAATTCGCGCGGACGTCTCATCAAAGAAGCGCCTCCTATTGGTCGTAGTGAATTTCAACGCGATCGTGATCGGGTAATTCATTCAACAGCTTTCCGTCGGCTTGAATATAAAACACAGGTATTTGTTAACCATGAAGGTGATTTGTTTCGCACTCGTTTGACACATAGTCTAGAGGTGGCCCAGATTGGACGTTCAATCGCGCGGAATTTAAAGTTGAATGAGGATTTAGTTGAAGCAATAGCACTGGCGCATGATCTAGGACACACGCCTTTTGGCCATGCAGGGCAAGATGCTTTGAATGATTGCATGAAGGAATATGGTGGCTTTGAACATAATCTTCAGTCTTTAAGAGTGGTTGATGTGCTTGAAGAACAGTACGGTGCTTTTGATGGTTTGAATTTGTGCTTTGAGACCCGTGAAGGCATTCTCAAGCATGTTTCTAGAAAAAATGTTGAAAAGCTGGGTGAAGTGGGAGAGCGTTTTTTAATTAATCAAAGACCTTCACTAGAGGCACAGCTTGCCAATTTTGCTGATGAAATTGCGTATAATACTCATGATGTGGATGATGGTTTACGTTCCGGTTTTATTACAATGTCGCAACTGGAAAAGATAGAAATATTTTCCAGACATTTATGGCAGGTGAAAAGAGATTATCCAAATATTGGTGGTCGACGTTTAATTCATGAAACGATACGTGGCATGATTAATAGTGTAGCAACAGATTTAACCCTACAAAGTAAAAGCAACATCGAAAATGTGCGACCAAAAGGTATAGATGAAATACGATCAGCGCCGTGCTTGATTCGATTCAGCGAAAAGATAAAGCAGGAGCAGCAGGAACTAAAAACCTTTTTGTACGATAATCTTTATCGGCATTTCCAAGTAACACGCATGAGTAATAAGGCGCAACATACGATTGAAATGTTATTCAATGCATTTAACTCAGATATTCGACTACTACCTACAGCATACCAGATTAAATTTTCTCAATATGGACATCAGGCTATTGCTGATTATATTGCAGGCATGACTGATCGTTTTGCGATTAGGGAATATCAACGGCTGTTTATCATCAGTGAAAGCTAAAATTCAATTTGGGTGAATAACAGAGGAATTTAGATGGCTCTATTTGTTATCTGCTATCTGATTATTGAGTTGAGTGAATACATATAGAAGAGAGGAGGAATAAAAATGCTCTGGTCAAGGATTAATTTGTATGCCTTAAGCGTCCTGATAGGGTTGCTGCATCTCTCAAACTACGCATTGGCTAATTTAGAAAATAGTGATCTGGTCAATGCAGCTACACGCGGCAATTTGTCTCAAGTGAAAACATTGCTTTCAATGTCTGAGAAAAATCACGAAGCACGCGATAAGGATATGGCATTGGTGAGTGCAGTGCAGAATGGTCACGAAAATATCGTTGAACTACTGCTTGCTTCTGGTGCTGACGCAAATGTAAAGGCAAAAAATGATCGGACCGTGCTTATGTTGGCTGCGCAGGATAACCGTATAGGTATCGCGCAAGCATTACTTGCTGCTAATGCAGATATAAACGCGGTTGCCGACGATGGAATGACAGCATTAATGTTTGCATCGCAAAGAAATCATATAGAGATGGTGCGTCTTTTGCTCGAAACGGGTAATGATGTCAATGTCAATGCTGTTACCAATGAAGGTATTACAGCACTTATGCTTGCATCACAAATAGGTAGCCAAATCGTGACCCAGCATTTGCTGCAAGCAAACGCCAATGTTAATAGTCAAGCAAAAAATGGTGCAAATGCGTTAATGTTAGCCGCACAACATGGCTATCGCGGAGTGACCATGACGTTACTTGCTATGGGTGCAGAAATTGATACTAAGGCAGAAAATGGTGCAACTGCATTATTACTGGCCAAAAAATATGAGCATAAGGGTGTCATTGAGTTACTTCAAAAAGCAGGTGCAAAATAGAGATTCTGCTGAGTAATTATCTTATGAGCTTCTTATTAATTTATCAGCTTGGGTTTAATGGGTGTATCTAACTGTAATACAACTAAAATGTTATAATTTTTATTAAATTTTTATCTACTATAAGAAGAGCGGAATTACTCAATGAATATGCGTATTTTTACATTGCTAGCCTTATTGATGTTAATACTTGCTGGATGCGGTGATGAAACCCCATCAGCAAAATCCGAGACAGACGAAACTTGGAAAAGGTTACCCGATGAGATCACTACTATGAATGAATTGCCATCCGTATTTCAAGAAGGCTTATCGCCGGAAGAAAAGGCTGATCTGCTGAAAAAAATCATGCCAATGGCAGATGATGGATTATCACCTGAAGAGCGATTCCTAAAATTACGCCAGGATGCGGAAGCGGGCGATGCCGAAGCGCAGAATGCTCTTGGTTCCTTGTTCTATTCTGGAGAGGCTATCTCCAGGGATGCGACAGGGAAAATTATGGACTATGATCTGGAAGCGGCTGCAGGTTGGTTTCATCGCGCTGCAGAGCAAGGGCATGCAGGTGCCCAATTTAACCTGGGCCTGTTATACGCAGAAGGTCAGGGTGTTCCACAAGATTCCACTAAAGCAGTGGAGTGGTTTACCAAGGCTGCTGAACAAGGCAACGTGGATGCGCAAAATAACCTGGGTGTCATGTATCTAGTAGGCGAGGGAGTCCCTAAGGATATAGATAAAGCGATTGAATGGTTTGAGAAGGCTGAGAAACAAGGAAATGAAGAAGCGAGAGAAAACCTTAATGCCATACGAGCTGCAGAAAATTAGGCTAATATTTCCACTTACAAAACATTGCAAAGAAACCTGGAAGAGAATCTAGAATTTGTTATAAAAAAATGATTTCTTCTAAAGGAACTTATCCGCCAATGACCATGCTTCTGATTTCCTTGTTAATAGTAACAAACCTCCTAAAACCGCTTTCTAGATTTAATCAGTTTTATGACCGCATCAAAATCAACTCCATTCATTGGTAAGAAGCATAACCCATTTCTTGAGCTGCTAGCATGAGTGTCATTGCCACTATTCCGTATAAGTGCATCATTTTCGTGTTGTGTTTGTAATCGATCATTGATTTTATGTTGAGAGTCGAATGCCTTAATTGATCTGCTTGAGTAATAGCACTGGTTACAGCCATGCTTTTCTAATTGATGGTTTGTAAGATTTTGTAAAGTTGTCCAAAAAGATTTACAGCTATCGATTGGTATGGCAAGCGTAACAGATTCTTGTCTTGACGTTGTCTGCGGGGCTGTCTACCATAAAAAGGTCTTTATTTATAACTATTTTTGACATTCTAATTTTATCACTTTAGGGATTGATTATGTCACAGTTTAAAAGAACGTTGTTAGGTCGTTTGACGTCATTATTATTATCCGGCCTGCTAGTTGGCCAGGCAATTACTGTTACTGCCGGCCAACAAGATGATCGTTATGAGCCTGGCAGAATAACCTATGCTCATTTCAACAAAGATGGACAGCTGCTAATACCAAGAAATTATCGTGAATGGATTTTCATTGGCGCACCTGTGACACCAAAAGATATGAACGATGGTAATCCGGCATTCCCTGAGTTTCACAATGTATACATTGATCCCGTTAGCTGGGCACACTGGAAGCAAACCGGAAAATTTCGTGATGGGACAATTATCGTTAAGGAATTGGTAAGCGTGGGTGCTGAAGAGGCGGCCAGTGGCAATGGTTATTTTCAAGGGGAATATCTTGGTATCGCTGCTACCGTCAAGGATTCCAAACGTTTTGCTGATAGACCTAATAACTGGGCATACTTTGGCTATGATAGTTATGAAAGCAAGAGCACAGCTCCACAACCTGATGAATCTTGCAATACGTGCCATAAAGAAAATGCTGCTGAAGACAACGTATTCGTCCAATATTACCCGGTATTACGCGCTGGCAAACCTGAGAAGAAGTAAAGCAACGTGGTAAGATGATGACTAGGGGAGAAGGGTTGCAAAGACTGCGATAATCATCTAAAGGTATTAGGAAGAAGAGGGCATTTATTCCCGGCACTTCTAAGTGCAAAATGACTTGCCCTTTCTTATTTTATAAAACTTTAAGAGATATTCATGCGATTCGCTTGTGTTCAAGTTGTTGTTTTTTAATTCTATTATTTCTCATCAGAAATATCTTAAAGGCAAGCCGTTAACAATATCAATAACAAGGTAGTCGAAGTCGACAAAGTAAATTTTGATTAAAATTATAGTAATATGCAGATTCTAAAACAGAAGGTAGAGCTCATTAATGAAAACTAATCAAGCAAATGGAAAAATTTTGGCGCCAGAACTTCAGACAGTAGGTTGGCTTAATACACCTCAACCTATTACACTCGCTTCATTGCGAGGTAAGGTGGTGTTACTCCATGCTTTTCAGATGCTGTGCCCAGGTTGTGTGCAAATGGGTATTCCTCAGACGCAAAGGATATTTGAAGAATTCAATCCAGATCAAATTGCCGTGATTGGCCTTCATACGGTCTTTGAGCATCATTCAGTAATGGGTCGTGAAGCGCTTGAAGTATTTGCTTATGAGTATCGATTGCGTTTTCCGATTGGGATCGATAAGCCGAATGATCAGCATGTCATTCCGCACACCATGATGACTTATCAGATGCAAGGCACACCTACGACGATTCTAATCGATAAGACCGGTCAGCTGCGCATGCATAAATTTGGCCATGTCAGTGATTTTATACTGGGTGTATCAATAGGTACTTTGCTTGCAGAAGAAGTTGATGAAACCGAACAGCTACAGCCTGCTCGAAGCAAGCAGAATGAGGCTGAATCTGTAGATTGTGGGCCGGATGGTTGTGCAGTTTAATTGCATTAGCAAACTTTTCCTGCCGACCTCAATTTAGAGAAGTAGAAAAGTAAATTTCAGAAATCTGATTTAGCAGACGGTTGAAAAAAACTATCTATATTACCTCTGCGGTATTAGAAATTATATTAAAATATATTTACCTAGCATAAACTCCGTTTTTTGCCCGTTTTTGCTTATCATTAATTGCTTCGAATGCCTTTTCAGCAGCTTGTTAGAAGGTATCTTTCCATTTACGAATTTCTGTAAAAACACTGAGAGAGTCTGACAGTATTCTGCCGGAATGTTGATTAGCGGCATGAATGATGGCTGACTGGTTACATCGCAAAAAAGGATTCGTCGTTTTTTCGATGGCTAATATTGAGGGAAGTGTAGGTATATTGTGCTTTCTTTGCTCTTCTACTTCGATTGCGCGTTGAGCTAAGGCTGGATTGTTGACATCGATAGCGCTTGCAAACCGGATATTGGACAAGGTGTACTCATGCGTGCAGTAAATAAGCGTTTCGTCAGGTAGGCTGGCTAATTTCTGGAGTGAAGCATACATTTGTTGTGCAGTGCCTTCAAAGATACGTCCACAGCCACAGGCAAATAGAGTATCACCACAAAACAGCGATTTTCCGCCATAATAAGCAATGTGACCTGCGGTATGGCCAGGTATATCCAGTACGGCCAAATCGAGCGATAGTTCCGAGAGATGAACAATATCACTTTCTTTAAGGCCATGCGTAAGCCCTGGGATGTTTTCATTTGCAGGACCATATACTGGCATAGTATAGGACTGCAATAATGTTACATTGCCACCAGTATGATCGTTATGGTGATGTGTATTGAGAATGGCGATGGGTTGCAATTTCTGCTGCTGAAGATAGGCTAACACAGGTGTTGCGCTTCCTGGATCGACAATGACAGCATAATGCTGGTCATGAATTACCCAGATATAATTGTCTTTAAAGGCGCGAACAGGGTAAATATTGAGCATGGTGTTTTTCTCGGTTTAATAAAAAAATATTTATGAAAAGGCTGAGTGCTAACAGCATCATGACTCTCTCTATGCATGCTCGGACTATGCAGCAATGGTTTGAAACCTCGCTCGGCCAATATTTGCTTGAGGAGGAGCAAAGCTATTTTGATCAAGCGGTTATCAATATTTTTGGTTATAACGCTTTGCAAATTGGTTTTTCTCAATTGAATTTTTTACGTGCTAACCGTATCCCTTATCAATTTCGTCTTGGCATTAGTCCTGGTACATCCATTTATGCGTTACCTGATTTCCTACCTGTCGAAAGTGGCAGTATGGATCTGGTATTGTTGCCGCATATCCTGGAATTCAATTCTAATCCACATCAGATTCTGCGCGAAGTACATCGTGTGTTGATGCCAGAGGGACATGTCGTGATCAGCGGTTTTAACCCATTCAGCCTTTGGGGAGTAAGTCGGTATTGGAAAACAGCGAGAAATGAATTTCCCTGGTATGGCCAATTCATCGCATTACCTCGTCTTAAGGATTGGTTAAAACTGCTCGATTTTGAGATTGTTGGAGGGCGACTCGGCTGTTATGCACCCCCTTTTAGTAATGAAAAATGGATAAAACGTTTCCGTTTTATGGAGGCTGTAGGAGATCGTTGGTGGCCAATTTCCGGGGGAGTTTATTTTTTGCACGCGGTCAAGCAAATCCATGGCATGCGTATTATTAAACCCTGTTGGGAAAATAAGTTGTCTACCAAAAGAAAAATTGTGCCAGCGACGCAAAAATTCAAAAATACTGTGAAGTAAGTGTAGTTATGTTCGACAACCAATCATAAAATAAAATACAAAGTAATGAATATGCAAGATGCTGCATGCGTAGTGGAAATATTTACGGATGGCGCCTGTAAGGGTAATCCAGGCGTAGGTGGATGGGGCGTTTTGCTAAAATACCAAGAGAGTACATGGGAATTATTTGGTGGTGAAGCGAGAACGACTAATAATCGGATGGAATTGACCTCGGCAATTCGCGCATTGCAAGCGTTAGCATCGCTGCCTATTTCCAGGCAATCGTGCAAAGTACACCTCTACACTGATTCGCAGTATGTACAGAAAGGTATCAGTGAATGGATATATGCCTGGAAAAATCGGGGTTGGCGTACCGCTGACAAAAAACCAGTCAAGAATGAAGATTTGTGGAGAGAACTTGATTATTTGTCACAGCAATATCAAATTGAATGGTGCTGGGTACGGGGGCATATGGGGCATGCGGGTAATGAACGAGCCGATGAACTGGCTAACCAAGGAGTAGCATCTGTAATCACAAGAAAAGGAAGCTCTGGCAACAAGGTAAGTAACTGATGCGTAAAATTTTTATTGATACCGAAACAACTGGTTTAGATCCTAAATTGGGTCATCGAATTGTTGAGATAGCGGCTGTCGAAATGTATAACCGGCAATTGACGGGTCGTCATTTTCATTATTATTTGAATCCTGAGCGAGAAAGCGAAGCAAGTGCGCTGCAAATACATGGTTTAACCAGCGAGTTTCTGCAGGACAAGCAAAAATTTCGTGATATTTGTGCTGCTTTTCTGGATTTCATTGAAGGTGCAGAGCTTCTTATTCACAATGCACCGTTTGATGTAGGGTTTCTTGATCATGAATTAGGACTGGTCAAGCAACCACCACTGAAAAATTACTGCTCTGAGATCACCGATACACTTGTTATTGCTAAGGAGATTCATCCAGGTAAACGGAATAATTTGGATGCCTTATGTGAGCGCTATCAAATCGATAATTCGAAGCGCACCTTACATGGTGCATTAATGGATGCAGAGCTTCTAGCCGAGGTTTATTTGGCTATGACTAGAGGGCAAGAAAGTTTGTTGATGGAATTGGATATCACGCCCTTACCCATTGACATGGCAGTCATTGCTGAGAATTTGCATTTAATAGTACTGCCTGCCAGTGAGAAGGAGCTTGAATTGCACTCGCAGCAGCTTGAGAATATTAATAAACAAAGCGAAGGAAAGTGCTTATGGAAGCATGTGGCGTTCAGCTCATAGAGGAGGAGCGAGGGGGAATGCATCTCCATAAGTCAGGAATGGTCATAAACTATTTTAAATAGCGTTTTTATAACATTGTTAAGTACTGACTTTTCTTCGCAGGGCTTTAGTCGCAAGCGTTTTACCCAAATCCCAAACTGCAGCAGGGCCGCGATGTGCATCATGGATAACAGACTTGGTCGCATCTATTATCCACTTGATATCGGATTCTGTCAGTATGAGGGGTGGAATAAACTTGACAATATTCATGCCGTGCCCGGCTACCTGGGACAGAATGCGATGCCGGGAAAATAAGGGGACAGTAATCATTTGTGAGAATAATCCCTTGTTAGCCGCTTCTAACATTTTCCAAGACATTTTAAGAGACAGGCTATGTGGTTCAGTAAATTCTAGGGCAATCATCATACCTTTTCCTCGAATTTCCTTCAGACATTCATATTCTCCGACAAGGGGTTGCAGTGCATCGATAATAGCTTGCCCGGATTGAGCAGATTTTTCGATCAGATTTTCTGATTCCAACACCTCTAAAGTAGCCAATCCAGCTGCCATGGCAAGGTTACTTTTGCCGAAAGTGCTGCCATGAACGACAGCGCGGTCCATACGATTAAAAACACGATCAAATATCCATTCTTTGCAGACCAGTGCGCCAACAGGTATGAACCCTCCCGATAGCGCTTTTGCCATACAAAGTATATCTGGGGTGACTGACCAGTGTTCTACAGCCCACCATTTACCAGTACGTCCCAGTCCCGTTTGCACTTCATCCGCTATAAATAATGCTTCATAACGCCGAGTTAGCTCAGCAGCTTGCGGCAAGTAATGATCATCTGGTATCCAGACGCCATGTCCTTGGATCGGCTCGGTTATAAAGGCGGCCACATCTTTCTGGGAAAGCGCTCTTTCCAAAGCAGCAAGATCTCCAAAAGGAACTTCAATAAAGTCCGGTACTAGCGGGCCAAACCCTTGTTTATAATGAGCATCTCCAGTAGCAGAAAGCGAGCCGAGGCTAAGGCCATGATAGCCTCCCCGGCAGTAAATAATTTTAGATTTACCTGTAGCATAACGGCTGAATTTGATCGCTGCTTCGACTGTTTCTGTTCCAGAGTTAGCAAAGAAAACGCGATCCAGACCTTCTGGACTAATGGCTACCAGCTTTTCTGCTAATATGCCCGACAGTAACGAGACATCCAGTTGCACCAAATTGGGAAGATCTACACTAAGAATATCTTTAAGTACTTGAACAATTTGAGGATGATTGCGCCCTAAGGAGAATACTCCGAAGCCGCTTAATAAATCGAGATAGCGATTGTCTTGATCATCAAAAAGATAAGCTCCTTCAGCCTTTACATAATGACGATCAAAGCCTATTGTTTTTAATACCTTTACCATCTGACTATTGAGATAGAGATCGTGTAAGGTGAAATTTTCTCTGCCGCGTTGTCGAATGAGTTCTTGGATATTCATAAACCAAGCTCCTTGACAGATTTGCATGCGAAAAATAGAAAAAACATGTTCGAATCTTATGGAATCAGATGGGCTTTTAGTTTAAAGATCTTGCGTTGAAATTTTAAATATCAGGGTGGATATGACAGAAAAAATACTATGAATGTATCTGATATTCAGATTAAAAATTTAGGAAGATATAATATCTAGAATAGTTCATTCTGAACATTCAAAAGTGCTTTCTTTTGAGAATCATAATATTATCCTTGTCTAATCATGAGGCTGTCAATACTAAAGTGCTATAAAATGAAATCAATTAAATATTAAGATCTGAATGGGATGCGCCATCTAATTTTGTCAATCATAACATCTTGTCTTAAGCGCTCTTTTTCAGAATCTATATATATTTTTTGTTAGAATAGTGTTTTATTTTGATTTGTTAATTTTGTGGAGTATTTAATGGCTGTTGAAAGAACGTTATCGATTATTAAGCCGGATGCAGTAGCAAAAAATATCATTGGTCAGATTTATTCGAGATTTGAGCAGGCAGGGTTAAAAATTATCGCTGCACGTATGGCATATTTGTCTAGAAGGGAAGCTGAGACTTTCTATGCAGTTCATCGTGGGCGTCCTTTTTTTAATGATTTAGTGGAATTTATGACTTCTGGGCCTGTCATGGTTCAGGTGCTTGAAGGAGAAAACGCTATCAGTAAGAATCGAGAATTGATGGGAGCAACAGACCCTAAAAAAGCTGAAAAAGGAACTATCCGTGCTGATTTTGCCGAGAGTATCGATGCGAATGCGGTGCATGGCTCGGATGCAGCTGAGACGGCAGCAGTGGAAATTGCTTGCTTTTTTCCTGCTTTGGATGTTTATTCGCGCTAAAAATAATTTACAGCCAAGATAGCTTTGCGTATGAATATGGCTATTAATTTGCTTGATTTTGATTCGGCTAGCCTCACGCGTTTCTGCATGGATATTGGAGAAAAACCCTATCGTGCGAAACAATTGCTGCGCTGGATACATCAACTAGGCATATCGGATTTTTCTGAGATGAGCGACTTGGCAAAAGCATTTCGGGAGAAACTCGCTGCCCTTTCCATCATTCGCTCACCTGAAGTTATTAATGATCATATTGCTGCAGATGGTACCCGTAAATGGTTATTGTCAACGGGTGCAGGAAATGCTGTGGAGATGGTTTTCATTCCTGAAGCTAATCGTGGCACGCTATGCATTTCCAGTCAAGTGGGGTGCGCACTTGCATGCAGTTTTTGTTCAACGGGCAAGCAGGGGTTTAATCGTAATTTGACGGTTGCGGAAATTATTGGCCAGTTATGGTGGGCAAACAAAATGCTCAAAACTGAAAAAGCTCATGAAACTTCTTTTATCCCAGAAAATTCTATCAATGGAAGGATACATCATCAGGAAAAAAATATAGGCCGGGCTATTAGTAATGTCGTGCTGATGGGTATGGGTGAGCCGTTGGCTAATTTTGAGAATGTCGTAACTGCGCTCGGCTTGATGTTGGACGACAACACTTATGGATTATCCAGGCGAAAAGTAACTGTCAGTACTTCCGGTCTGGTACCTGCAATGGATCGGTTGCGCGAGCGCTGTCCCGTTGCTTTGGCGGTTTCTTTGCATGCGCCGAATGATGCTTTGCGTGATCAGTTGGTACCCATTAATAAGAAGTATCCCATCAAAATGTTATTGGCTGCATGTGAGCGCTATCTCCAAGCTGCACCTAGAGACTTTGTGACATTCGAATATGTCATGCTTGATGGTGTGAATGACAGTACTGAACATGCCTATGAATTGGTGCGGCTGGTGAAAAAAATTCCCTGTAAATTGAATTTGATTCCGTTTAATTCATTTGCCGAATCGGGCTATAAGCGCTCCTCGCCAGAAGCGATACGAATTTTTCGCGATGTGTTGCTGCAAGCGGGTCTCGTAACCACCGTGCGTAAAACACGCGGTGACGATATCGATGCAGCATGCGGTCAATTGGCTGGCCAGGTGCTGGATAAAACCCGGCGGGTAAATCGCAACATCACGAAGATAGCTGGATGAAAAGGGTGTTGGCGGGTTTGCTGGGAGCGCTTGCTGGAGTAGTCACAGGATGTACGCAGCTATCTGTGAAAGAGGTGGAGCAAGCTGCAGAAGAAATAAGAAAGCGAGCTCAACAAAGTGTCAAGATTCATACCGAACTTGCCGGGCAATATTACGGTCGTGGTCAGTACAAAGTCGCTATAGAAGAAGCTGAAATCGCATTGCGAGCAAATCCGGATTATGCACCTGCTTATAATGTGCTAGGCCTAGTATATATGAATATACACGAAGATGGGCTTGCACGCTGGAATTTTGAGCGTGCACTTAAACTAGACCCTAACGATTCTGACGTACACAATAATTTTGGGTGGTTTCTTTGTCAGCGACATCCTGAAGAGGTGGATCTGGCGGTGGATCATTTTATGAGTGCAATAAGAAACTCCCTTTATGAAATGCCTGAAAAAACATACTCGAATGCCGGAATTTGTGTGCTAAAGCATAATGAATTTGCACGAGCTAAAGCTTTCTTCCAGAAAGCCTTGGTGATTCGCCCCAACTACCCACTGGCAGTACTTGGGTTAATCGAGATTGATTTCAGACGTGGAGATCTCAAAACAGCTAAATCAAATATTACTTCCTATATGCAAACTTATTCGCTTTCGCCAGAAAGCTTATGGTTGGCCATTCAAATTGAACGTACAATCGGAGATTATCAGGCTGAAGCGAGTTATGCTTTTCAGTTACAAAGACGTTTTCCTGATTCGAATGAGGCAATAGCCCTGCGGGAAGGGAGATTAAATCATGAATAATGATGATAAAGGCCAACAAAAAGTATTGGATACCAGTCTGGAAGAAATCACTTCGGAAATCACTTCTTCTGATAGCGGCCTTAACCAAAACATGTCCACTCAGCTTGATGCTCGTGAAGACGGAATGAATGCGCCCGATAAGGAGTTTGCTGATCATGGAAAAAATCCAAAAGAAAAACTTAATGCAATCACTGGATGTGGACAGTTATTACGTGCTGAAAGATTAAAACGCGATTTGAGTGTGGCGGAAGTGGCGAGACGATTAAGATTATCAGTACAGCAAATCAAAGCGATAGAGGAAGAAGATTATAGTAAATTTCCTTCCAGCACATTTCTTCGGGGTTTCATTCGCAATTATGGTAGCTTGCTCCAGCTTGATACAAATTCGTTACTTCGTTTATTCGCTCAATCTACTCCAGTACTGGCTCATCAAGGCTCTGCAAAACAAGTAAAAGCAATTCCACTGGTTCCGTCGAAACGAGATGGCGGAGGGCGTGGCATATTATTTTTGGCTATGGTCT
This sequence comes from Nitrosomonas communis, assembly GCF_900114745.1. Lineage (GTDB taxonomy): Bacteria > Pseudomonadota > Gammaproteobacteria > Burkholderiales > Nitrosomonadaceae > Nitrosomonas > Nitrosomonas communis_A. The sequence goes on from NZ_FOUB01000002.1 coordinate 47,731, forward strand.
TAATTTCGGTTTTACTAGGCTATGGCGTATATCAGGGAGGAAATTGGACTCAAGGTGCGATCATAAAGAATAATATAGATGCGCCTGCTTCATTTGATTCACAAGCTGAAAATGGGCAGGTTACAATGGAATTATTGCTGCCTCAGACACTTCCAGCACTTTCACGCAGTGTAGAGACATTAGAACCTCCAGAGAAGAGACCGTCCGAAATAGCGCTTGCTCCGGTTACGACTTCTGTTGCTGAACCTATTGTGAATGAGACGGAGGAGAGCAATGAAAAAATACTGCATTTCATTTTTTCCAAGGAGTCATGGGTTGAGATAAGAGACAGCAATAAAAAAGTTATTTTTGTCAAAATGAATGGCAAGGGTACAGAGCAAGTGGTAAAAGGGATACCGCCTCTTCATTTGGTGATTGGTAATGCGAGTGGTGTTAATCTTACGTACAATAGCAAGTTAGTTGATCTAGCGCCCTATATACGAAAAGGCGATAATGTGGCTCGCTTTTCATTGGAATAGGTCTCTTATTTTGTTCATTAAATTTTTAGTTCTTTTTCAGGTTTTATAGAATGATGTCTCAAAACAATATTTCTTCACCGCGACGCAGAAGTGTTGGTGTACGTGTGGGTACTATTACGATTGGCAGTGATGCTCCTGTCATTGTGCAATCAATGACGAATACCGACACAGCGGATGAAGTGGCTACTGCCATACAGGTTGCCCAATTGGCGCGCGCTGGTTCAGAGTTGGTACGGATTACAGTTAATACAGCGGAAGCAGCCAAAGCCGTACCAGCGATTCGTGCAAGATTAGATGATATGGGTTGCCATGTGCCATTGGTAGGTGATTTTCATTTTAATGGTCACAAATTACTGACCGCTTATCCGGATTGCGCTAAAGCATTAGCCAAGTATCGCATCAATCCTGGCAATGTAGGTCATGGCAGGAAGCGTGATGAGCAATTTGCCACACTGATAGAGACAGCTTGTAAATATGATAAGCCTGTCCGAATTGGCGTGAATTGGGGCAGCTTAGATCCAGAAATGCTGGCACGCATCATGGATGAAAATGCCAAATTGACTAAGCCGCTGGATGCTGGTCAAGTGATGCGTAAGGCCCTTATTACTTCTGCGTTGGAGAGTGCTGCTAAAGCAGAAGAACTTGGACTTTCTCGAGATCACATTATATTGTCATGCAAGGTAAGTGGTGTACAAGATTTAATAGCAGTCTATCGTGAGCTGGCAGCCCAGTGTGATTATGCGCTGCACTTGGGGTTGACAGAGGCGGGAATGGGCTCGAAGGGGATTGTTGCCTCAACTGCGGCATTGTCAGTGCTGCTGTTTGAAGGAATAGGTGACACTATCAGGATATCCCTGACTCCTGAGCCTGGAGGGGACCGCACGCGTGAAGTGATCGTAGCGCAGGAAATTCTTCAGACCATGGGTTTGCGGGCATTTGTTCCCCTTGTGGCAGCATGCCCGGGCTGTGGACGAACGACGAGTACTTATTTTCAGGAATTAGCGGAAAGTATCCAGGCTTATGTACGAGAACAAATGGTCAGTTGGCGTGAGCAATACATTGGAGTAGAAAACATGACACTGGCGGTGATGGGATGTGTAGTCAATGGCCCGGGAGAGAGTAAGCATGCCAATATAGGGATTAGCTTGCCTGGTTCAGGAGAGAATCCAGTCGCGCCGGTTTTTGTCGATGGACAAAAAACGGTTACCCTAAAAGGCGATAACATCGCGGGTGAGTTTCGTCACATCGTTGATGAATATGTACGCACTAAGTACCAAAGAAAATCAGTTCATGTCTAACCTGATTCAGGCTATTAGGGGGATGAATGATATCCTGCCGAAGGAAACGCATCGTTGGGAGTTTTTCGAAGATACCGTACGGGATTGGCTAGCAAGCTATGGTTATCGCAATATCCGTACCCCTATCGTTGAGCAGACTGATTTATTCATACGTTCAATCGGGGCAGTGACGGATATTGTTGAAAAAGAGATGTACACGTTTGTGGACCATCTGAACGGAGACAGCCTGACATTGCGGCCAGAAGGAACGGCTTCCTGTGTGCGGGCAGTGCTGGAGCATAATCTGCTTTATGCAGGACCGCAGAGATTGTATTACTATGGGCCAATGTTTCGTCATGAACGCCCCCAAAAAGGGCGTTACCGTCAATTTCATCAAGTTGGCGTGGAAGCATTGGGCTATGCAGACGCTGATATTGATGCAGAGCTGATTATTATGGGCGCTCGACTTTGGCGCGAGTTGGGTATTGCAGGGGTGCGTCTGGAAATTGGCACGCTTGGAAGTACTGAATCACGTGCCATTTATCGATCAAGGCTGATTAAGTATTTTGAGCAGTATCGGGATGAGCTGGATGAAGATGCTCAGAGGCGCTTGCATAGCAACCCATTACGCATTCTCGATAGTAAAAATCCGCATATGCGCGAAATTCTGGCTGGAGCACCCAGGTTATTGGATGATCTGGATGAGGATTCACTTCAGCATTTTGAAGCGTTGCAACGTGTGTTACATGAGCAAGGTATTGCTTTTGAGATAAATCCCCAACTGGTGAGGGGATTGGACTATTACAACCGTACCGTATTCGAGTGGGTTACTGATAAGCTGGGCGCCCAAGGAACGATATGTGCAGGGGGGCGTTATGATGGCTTAATCACGCAAATGGGTGGTAAACCGGCACCTGCCTGTGGGTTTGCGATGGGAATTGAACGAATTCTTGCTTTGATGAGCGAAATTGAAATTCCAAGCCCTACCACAGATATTTATGTTGTTCATCAGGGAGAGTTCGCAGCGGATTTTGCCTGGAAAGCAGCAGAATGGTTTCGTAATGAAGGGTTAACTACTATTTTGCATTGCGGCGGTGGCAGTTTCAAATCACAAATGAAAAAAGCGGATATCAGCGGCGCTCGTTTTGCGGTCATTATTGGTGATGATGAAGCAAAAGAGGGTGAAGTGAGCATCAAACCATTGCGTGAGGCAGCTGAACAAGTGCGGGTGGAATTAGTAGAAGCGGGTCCGTTACTCAAACGCATTTAATCGTTAATTATCTAGATAAACAAAGAAAAATGGCAGCTTATAATCCGGAAGAGCAGGAAAAAATAGATGGGCTAAAAGCTTGGTGGGCGGCGCATGGTAACACAATAGTTATCATGATGACGGCATTTATTGCCGCGATAGTCGGGACGCAGGCATGGAACTATTACCAAAAACAGCAAGCGCAGCAGGCTGCTGATTTATTTGCTGTCTTGCAACAGCAAGTTGAGCAGGGTAGTGATCCTGCAAAGATTAATGATGCTGCACATTTGTTGACAGAAAGTTTTCCTACTAGCGGGTACGCATCACGTGCAGCACTTATTGCTGCACAGGCAAATGCGGATGCTGGTAATAAACAAGCAGCTAAAAGTAAACTGCAATGGATTCTCGATGTGGGTAAGGAGCCAGAGCTAAAGGATATTGCACGCTTGCGCCTGGCCGGCATTTTGTTGGATGAGAAAAAATATGAAGAAGCTTTAAGTCTGCTGAATGCTCAGCATGGGGAGTCTTTTAGGGGGCTTTATGCTGATTTGAAAGGGGATATTCTGGCTGCATCTGGGAAAATAGCTGAAGCACGTGTTGCTTATCAACAAGCAATTGATAAATTGAGTGGTGGGAGAAGCGCCTATCAGAACATTGTCCAGATGAAGTTGGATGCTTTGAGAGAGAGCAAGCAGTAAGTATTCATCAATTTGCGTTTTGGAGTATCTTTTGTTGCTTAGAGCAGGCACTTCTTTTTTACGATACATCGTATTATTTGTGGCGATGGTTTTACTGGTTGGATGCGCAAGTATTGGTGATCTGGGTATCGGTAATATTGGTGATCTGGGTATCAGTAATTTGATTGATCAGCTGAGTGATAAAGATGAAAACAAAGTTGATGAGAAAGAAATTACGGCATTAAAAGCAGTGCCTGAGATACCGCTATTATGGAAGCACAGTCTGAATAAGACCAAGATAGCGGTCTTTTCTCCTATTTATGAGAATGGTGCAGTCTACGCGGCTGATGCAAAAGGATATCTGGTTCGTCTTGATCCTGCTAATGGAAAAGAGATTTGGCAAGTAGAGACTGAGCATAAGTTGGCAGGAGGAGTGGGGGCTGGTCATGGAACAATTCTGGTCGGAACGTTTAATGGCGAAGTGCTTGCGTTTGATGAAATGGGCCATGAGCGGTGGAAAACGCGTGTAACCAGTGAAGTATTAAGCCAACCACAGATCGATAGTGATGTGGTCGTGGTACGAAGTGCAGATGGTAGGATTTTTGGATTAGATGCGGTTGATGGTAGCCGTAAATGGGTTTATCAAGGACCTACTCCTGCCTTGACGATGAGAAATTTTGCCGGTGCATTAGTTTATCGCGGTGCTGTATTTGCTGGATTAGCTGGTGGCAAACTTGTGGCAATGAATTTGTTGAATGGTAATGTTGGCTGGGAGGCGGCTGTTTCGCAACCACGAGGGGTAACAGAGTTGGAACGTATGACGGATATTGCCGGTCTACCTGTTATTGATGATCAGCAAGTTTGTGCTGTGGCTTATCACGGCCGTATCGGCTGCTTTGAAATCACAGATGGTAATCAGATTTGGGCCAGAGACGCTTCTAGCAATGCAGGCCTTACCATGGATAGCAACAATGTTTATGTCAGTGAAGATCGTGGTGCGATCGTAGCCTATGATAAAAGAAGTGGCGCCATGATGTGGAAGCAGGCTAAACTAGGTAGCCGTAAATTATCTGCACCTTTGCTTGTTCGAGGTGAGCTTTTGGCATTGGGCGATGCTGAAGGTAATGTCTCTTTACTTAGGCGACATGACGGCAGTTTAGTCGCACGAGCTGCTACGGATGGCGGCGCGATTGTGAGCCGTCCGGAATATATTTCTGATGGCTTTGTCGTGCAAACTTCAAACGGCGGGATTTATGCTTTTGCTGTGCAGTAACGGCTGCTCATAATACAACTTTTATACTTTTCACGATAAATTTCAGAAATGCTTTCTTCTCCACACAAGGGGAAAGCATGCACCTTTTTAGTCATTCTCATTTCCTGCAATCATGAAACCTACGCTTGTGCTGGTTGGGCGTCCCAATGTCGGTAAATCAACACTCTTTAATCGTCTCACACGAAGTCGGGATGCTATCGTGGCAGACATTCCGGGGTTGACGCGTGATCGGCATTATGGTCATGGCAAAATAGGCGATAAGCCTTATATTGTCGTCGATACGGGCGGTTTCGAACCTGTGGTGAAATCGGGTGTTTTACATGCGATGGCCCGGCAGACACTCCAGGCAGTGGATGAGGCAGATATCGTTTTATTTGTGGTTGATGGGCGGCAAGGATTGACGCCGCATGATAGAATTATTGCGGAGCATTTGCGGCAAACTGGCCGCAAAATCCTGCTAGTCGTAAATAAAACTGAAGGCATGCGAACAGCTATTGCCACTTCGGAATTTTATGAGCTGGGTTTGGGAGAGCCTTGTGCGATTTCAGCAATTCATGGCGATCATGTGGGTGAGCTCATTGAGTTGGCTTTGGCTGGCTTTCTTCCTCAGCAAAAGGAAATTGAAGAGAGAACGGAAAAATATCCCAAAATTGCTATTGTCGGACGACCCAACGTTGGCAAATCCACATTGATCAATACATTGCTGGGTGAAGAGCGTGTCATTGCCTTTGATCAACCAGGTACGACGCGGGACAGTATCTATATTGATTTTGAGTATCATCAGCGCCATTATACTTTAATCGATACAGCAGGCTTGCGTCGTCGTGGCAAAGTATTCGAGACGATTGAGAAATTTTCAGTCATCAAAACGCTGCAAGCAATTGAGGATGCAAATGTGGTGGTTCTGGTTCTTGATGCAAGAAATGATATTTCTGATCAGGACACGCATATTGCTGGATTTATCCTGGAAACGGGAAGAGCATTGGTCATCGCTATTAACAAGTGGGATGGTCTAGATGATTATCAACGAGAAGCGATCAAGCAAGAAGTTGCAAGAAGATTTGCGTTTCTTAATTATGCTAAATATCACTATATCTCTGCATTACATGGAAATGGCATAAGAGGACTGTTTCCGTCGATTAATGCCGCATATGCCGCTGCAATGGCTGATCTGCCTACACCTAAATTGACACGCGCTTTGCAGGCAGCTGTAGCAAAACAATCGCCTCCACGGGGAGGAATGTCTCGTCCCAAATTGCGCTATGCTCATCAGGGTGGATCGAATCCTCCCTTGATTATTATCCATGGCAGTATGCTGGACCATGTGCCAGAAACTTATCGCCGTTACCTAGAAAATACATTTCGTGAAACTTTCCGACTGGAAGGTACCCCATTACGAGTAGAATTTAGGACGGGCTACAATCCTTATGCGAATAAAAAACCTGCGCCATTGACTGAAGAAGAAGCCAGGCGAGCACATAACCGGCGGCGGCGCAATAGGAAAAAATATGGCCGATGAGATTCATTTATAGTAGAAAGATCAGAATGTATGAAGGGTACCTCTAAAAATTCATATTTGCAAGCATCTGCTTAGCGGATTGCCTGCTTACCCTGTTTCGTCACAATACTTCGTTGTTCACAAAAAATATTTCCTTACCTATCAGTTATAGGCTGCGTCAACATTTTTTGTTCTCGCCTTGTCTTGTTTAGAACAAGAATTTTTAGAGGAGCCCTGAAATCAAAGGCCAGCCATTTGTTTTAGAGCCCAATCGCGCAATGTGGCATAATCTGTTTTTCCAGTGCCTAGGAGAGGTATTTCATCAATAATTAAAATGGTTTTGGGAATATTCAGCTCTCCAATGCCTTGTTGTTGAGCATAGCTAAGCAGCTCATTTCGATGGGCAGAAGGATGAGTGGTAATGAGAACCAGCTGTTCCCCTTTTTTAGTATCGGGAGTCTGCACGACGGCATGGGTATAAGCAGGCCACAGTTTATTGACGTATTCTTCTACTGCAGTCAAGGAAACCATTTCACCGCCAATTTTGGCAAAGCGCTTAGCACGACCTTTAATAAAGAGATAGCCTTCCTCATCCATTTCGATGATGTCGCCTGTGTCATACCAACCGTTAACAGGTGGCATAACCTGTCCAGGTGAATCAATCAGGTAATAGCCTTTCATGATATTAGGGCCGGAGACCAGTAATTTACTGCCATTTTCAATACCAGGAATTTTTTCCAATTGATAGTGAATGCCTGGGACCAACCGACCTACTGATCCTGGTCGATTGTACATCGAGGTATTGATACTCAAGATGGGTGCTGTTTCAGTTGCACCATATCCTTCGAGAATGCGGATACCAAAATTTTCTAACCATGTTTTGCGCGTGCTTTTCCTTAATTTTTCTGCGCCTGCGAATACATATCGCAGGCTGCAAAAATGATAAGGATGGGCATAATGTGCATAACCAGCCAGGAAGGTATCGGTGCCAAATAAAAGTGTTGCATTCGTATCGTACACCAGTTCAGGAATAGCCCGATAATGCAGCGGAGAGGGATAAAAAAATGTTTTTAGTCCAGATAAAACAGGTAACAATATACCACCTGTCAGACCGAAGGAATGAAAGATCGGCAAGACATTGAATACACTATCCGTTGAGCCAAAATCAATAACGGATGACACTTGAAATCGGTTGGCTTGTAAATTGATGTGGCTGAGCACTACGCCTTTAGGCGCACCTTCAGAGCCAGAAGTAAATAGTATTACCGCAGCTGTACCGGCATCGTGTGCAGGGTGAGTAAAGTGATAAGCAAGCCGCGGAATCCATCCGGCTAACCATCCCGTCAACTTGTTCCACCAGTGAAGGCGTTTGCGCATATCCTCCAAATAAAGTATTGTAATATGTTGCGCTTGTAAGCTATCGATCATGTCAGTAAATTTTGACACTTCAATGAATTGCCTGGAAGTAATGACTAATTTGATTTGTGCTAATTGACACGCCTCCATCACATCCATTTTGCTGGCAGAGAAATTTAACATGGCAGGGATGCGACCAAAAGCTTGTAAAGCAAAAAAACTGATCAATGTGCTCGTCATATTAGGCAATAACATCCCTACATTTTCTCCTGCCCGGGTAAGCTTGCGCAGATCGTTTCCCATAACAAAACTGCCGATAATCAATTGAGCATAATTTATTGGCTTGCGTTCAATATCTTCAGCAATGATATGTTTTTTGCCATGAATGGTGGAGGCATCCAAAAGGGACTGAAATAACGTTTGCTTGAGCTCATTGCTATGAAACATCATGCTTGTCATAATGTCGTAGAGCTTGATCGTAGCAATATATGTTCGTTGTTTTCCCTGGATTTGCGGTGGAAGATCAAATGATTCTGGTCGCATACAGGTAAGAGTGATTTTGGGAAACCACCGAATCCGGATTTTGCCCTTCAGCCGAGAGAATGGGGTGTATTGTGCACCTGAAATACTAATTGGGAGTAGCAGGGCACCTGATTTGCCGGCAATGATGACCGGGTCTTCATATACTTTCATGAGTAACCCAGCTAGCGTTAGTCTACCCTCGGGAAAAATGACCACTCTCTGACCACTGCTTACTTTATCCATCAATAATTGAGTCGATTTCGGATCAGCAGGATCGACCGGGATAGTGTCAGCCAGAAATAAAAATGGCCTGAGCCACCAGCGCCGTACTGTGCGTGGATTGATGGCAAAACATAGTGGGTCGGGCAAGCTAGTGCTTAGCAGAAGGGCATCCAAAAATGAGAGATGATTAGCCATAATGATCATTTTATTTCCCGCTTTTGCATAGTTCTCCAGCCCTTTAACTTCCAGGCGATAGCTCGTATGAAAAAACCACTTTAGAATGGATCTGATTAAAGCCTGTGGCAATAAACTGGAAAGGTAGATCATCACAAGAGCATTTAGAATCGCGATGGTAAGAAAAACTTCTGTTACAGTGAAATCGCTGACCAATACCAAACTGATCGTTATGGCGGATGCCACCAGAAATAATGCATTGATGATGTGATTGCCAGCAATGACACGTGAGCGATGAGATATTTCTGAGTAGCGCTGAACGAGAGCATAAAGCGGAACCACATAGATGCCGCCACAAATCGCGATAGCCAGCAGATCCAGCAAGATATGCCAATGCGCGAATGAAGTCAGAAAGGCCATTGCGCCGATCGACTCATCTTTTGCTGGCAGCATGCTTCCGCTGGTAAAAACCAGGTCCACGGTAAAAATAGTCATGCCTAGAACTCCCAGCGGAGTAAAAGTCGCTGCAATTTCGCTTTTTAGTAGCTTATTGCAAAGCAGTGAACCAAGGCCGATGCCAATGGAAAAAAATATTAATAACAAAAGGGTAACTTGTTCATTGCCACCCATGACCTCTTTCGCAAAAAGGGGGAGCTGAAATAAAAAGGCTGCCCCAAACAGCCAAAACCATGAGATACCCAGTATGGAGTGGAATACAATGGTATTCTGACGTATATGCTGAAAAATGGCGCGAGTTTCGTTCAATAAATGGTAGCCAATTTTAATTTGAGGTGATGCAGGATAGGTTGATGGGATAAATAGGCTGAATAACCAACCAGCGAGCGCACTGATGATCATCAAGGCTGATAGCAGGGTAATGCCGTTCTCAGCCAGAAAGAGCCAACTTCCTGCGAGGGTGCCAAATGATAGAGATAAAAACGTACTCGTTTCAATGAAAGCATTCCCGCCAATCAACTCATTATCCTGGAGGTGATCTGGCAGAATGCTATATTTGAGCGGTGCAAAAAATGCTGAGAGGGTTCCCATTAAGAAAAGAATGCTCAACATCAAGGTGACGTTGCCTAAGAAGAAGCTGCCTGCTGCACTACTTATCAGGACGATTTCTATGAATTTTATAATTCTGATGAGTTTTGCTTTGTCCCATTTGTCTGCAACCTGACCAGCAATAGCAGAAAAAAGAAAAAAAGGCAGAATGAAGAGGCCGGTCGCAACCGCTACCATGATTTGCGGGCTAAAGCCAGTACTCTCCATCACTGCATAAGTGATTAAAATGACCCATATATTTCTGCAAACATGCTCATTCAATGATCCCAGGAACTGGGTGAGAAAAAGGGGCAAAAAGCGTTTAGTGGTCAGCAAATGCCATTGGTTCTGATGCATAGAAATGGGCCTGTAATAATGAGGGAGATCAATCTATCGTAGTTTCTCATAACATTATCTGTCTTGAAAATCGGGAAAAAGTAAGCGTGCTTATGGATAAAACATCCGTTTTTGACTTATTCCATTTCCAAAGCAAAAATGACGCGAAGGCGAGCCGCAGACAGTATAAATAATACGGCAAGGTGAAGCCGATAAAGCAGTTTTGCTTTGGAAATGGAATTAAACCTAAAAGCGATTTTGAGTTAAAAAGTCGCCTGTATCGACCTACTTTGATAGAGGGCTATTTTCTGTTTCGACTTTTTTATCTCTATTTCAAACTTTTCAATTTTTATTTTTTATCAATCTGTTAATTAATCAGACTGTTCCATTTACTCAAAAAGTTGAGGGTTTTAAAGACCTAGTACAATAGGTCTGCCATAATCTATCGCTTGCTACCATAGGTAGTATAGTAGTATAGTAAGGGCAACTTAGTTGCCCTTACTATACTTATGCTTACAGCCGACAGTGAAAATTTAAGCCCAGCACTGCAAAAAGATTTCTCCGAGATTTCTTCGGCGGTGGGGGTGCCATACGCGCAATACAAAGTGATACGCCGTAACGGCGCGGTAGTTGCTTTTGAGCCCAGCAAGATTTCTGTTGCCATGACCAAAGCCTTTATCGCAGTCGAGGGGGGGCAAGGGGCTGCGTCTGCACGGGTGCGTGAGGTGGTGGCGCGGTTGACTCAAGATGTAGTGGGAGCGTTGACGCGGCGTCAGCCTGAAGGTGGCACATTTCATATCGAGGATATTCAGGATCAAGTTGAGCTGGCGTTGATGCGCTCAGGCGAGCACGATGTGGCGCGCTCTTATGTGCTGTACCGTGAGGAGCGGGCGCGTGAACGGGCCAAGCAACAAGAAAAATTGGCTGCCGAGAAGCAGAGTCCTGTTTTGCATGTATTGGAAAATGATCGCAGAATACCTCTCGATATTGCGCGACTGACAGCGCTGATAGAAGCCGCTTGCGCGGATCTTGGTGAGGCAGTAGATAGCAGATTGATCTATAAATCCACGCTAAGAGATTTATATGATGGCGTGCCCGCGGAAGAAGTCAGAAAATCGCTTATTTTGTCGGCACGTTCCTTGATAGAAAAAGATCCTGCATATAGTTACGTTACAGCCAGGCTGTTATTACATACGATCCGTTTTGAGGTGCTAGGAGAAGATGTTATGCAGAAAGAGATGAAGTCTCGTTATGTAGAATATTTTCCAGGCTTTATCAAGCGAGGCATCGAGGCAGGATTGCTGGATGAGCGATTGGCGCAATTCGATTTGACGCGTCTGACAGAAGTACTGGATGCAGATCGTGACATGCAGTTTGGTTATCTGGGTTTACAGACGCTGTATGATCGCTATTTTTTGCATATCAATGAAAAACGTATCGAGCTGCCACAGGCTTTTTTCATGCGGGTAGCCATGGGGCTTGCGCTTAATGAAATCGATCGTGAGGTACGGGCCATCGAGTTCTATCATGTGTTATCAAAATTTGATTTCATGAGTTCGACGCCGACGTTGTTCAATTCAGGTACGTGTCGTCCGCAGCTCTCTTCATGTTACTTGACTACCGTGCCCGATAGTCTGGATAGTATTTATGAAGCCATTAAGGAAAACGCCCTGCTTTCAAAGTTTGCGGGTGGGCTGGGTAATGACTGGACGCCAGTGCGGGCGATGGGATCGCGCATCAAGGGAACCAATGGCAAATCACAAGGTGTGGTTCCTTTTCTTAAAGTAGTCTCTGATACCGCGGTAGCGGTCAATCAGGGCGGCAAACGTAAAGGAGCAGTATGTGCCTATTTGGAATGCTGGCACCTTGATATCGAGGAGTTTTTAGAGCTACGCAAAAACACCGGTGATGATCGTCGTCGTACGCATGATATGAATACCGCTATCTGGGTGCCTGATTTGTTCATGAAAAGGGTGATGGAAGGGGGGGATTGGACACTGTTTTCCCCTTCGGACGTATCGGATCTCCATGACAAGTATGGCAAAGTATTTGAGCAGGCCTATCTTGCTTACGAAAAAAAAGCAATCGAGGGTGAAATTACCTTGCATAGAAAGATCCCTGCTCAGCAAATATGGCGAAAAATGCTGACTATGTTGTTCGAGACAGGGCATCCGTGGATTACCTTTAAGGATCCATGCAACATACGCTCCCCTCAAAATCATGTCGGTGTGGTGCATAGTTCTAATCTTTGTACTGAAATTACGTTGAATACCAACGATCAGGAGATTGCTGTTTGCAATCTGGGGTCGATCAATTTACTAGGGCATATTAACGATGACAAGCTTGATATGGATAAACTCAAGCGGACGATTAGTACAGCAATGCGTATGCTTGATAATGTGATCGATATCAATTTCTATGCGGTTGCCAAAGCACGTAATGCCAATTTGAGACATCGTCCGGTTGGACTTGGCGTCATGGGATTCCAGGATTGTTTGTATAAGCTTGGCATTCCTTATTCTTCTGAAGAAGCGGTAGAATTTGCAGACCGATCAATGGAGGCTATCGCTTATAATGCTTATTGGTCTTCCACCGAATTAGCGGAAGAGCGCGGTTGTTATGCCTCCTATCGTGGCAGTTTGTGGGATCGTGGCATTCTGCCACAGGATTCTCTTGAGTTATTACGCGAAGAGCGTGGAAATTATGTTGAGGTAAATACTTCAACCACTCTGCCATGGGATAAGCTGCGGGCGCGTATCAAGAAGCATGGTATGAGAAACTCGAATTGCCTGGCGATTGCACCGACTGCGACGATTTCCAATATCGTCGGTGTTTCAGCGAGTATTGAGCCTACCTATCAGAATCTATACGTTAAATCCAATTTGTCTGGTGAGTTTACGATCGCCAATAAATGGCTGGTCAATGATCTGAAGCAACGTGGTTTCTGGGATGAAGTGATGATTGCTGATCTCAAGTATTATGATGGTGCTGTCGGCAAAATAGACCGGATACCTACCACCATACGCAATATGTATGCAACTGCTTTCGAAATGGATCCCCGCTGGTTAGTGGAGGCGGCTGCCAGGCGGCAGAAATGGATCGATCAGGCACAATCGCTCAATATCTATATGGGGGCGGCTTCTGGTAAGAAGCTCGATGAGATTTATAAGCTTGCCTGGCTGCGGGGGCTCAAGACCACCTATTATTTACGTTCATTAGGTGCTACGACCGCAGAAAAATCTACGGTGCATACCGGAACACTCAATGCCGTGCCAACCAGCGGTGGCATGGCGGCAGCAAGCGCTCAACAGATGACAGCAGAAATCAAATATTGTGCAATTGATGATCCTGAATGTGAATCGTGCCAATGATAATGAATGCAGGGATGCGACTATATAAAGATAAGGAGAAAAGATAATGTTGACATTTGATGATGAGCCACTGCAACCAGAAAGTATTCCCAAAAAAGGTCTGTTAAGTGGAATATCCGATTCCGTTTTGTATTCTCCTGCTGCAAGCAATCCAGCGACAGAACATCACCTTGAGACACCGAATGAGATACCGAACCAAAATGTAACAAAAAATGGCCGCATCTCGGTAGAAGATAAACGCATTATCAATTGCAAGGCCGATGTCAATCAGCTGGTTCCGTTCAAGTATAAATGGGCATGGGAAAAATATCTGTCAGCTTGCGCCAATCACTGGATGCCGCAGGAAATCAATATGAGCCGTGATATCGCACTCTGGAAAGATCCTAATGGATTGACTGAAGATGAGCGTCGTGTCGTCAAGCGTAACCTTGGTTTTTTTGTGACAGCTGATTCATTGGCAGCTAATAATATTGTGCTGGGTACTTATCGTCATATTACTAACCCTGAATGTCGTCAATATCTTTTGCGGCAGGCTTTTGAGGAAGCCATTCATACCCATGCCTACCAATATATCGTTGAATCACTCGGCCTGGATGAAGGTGAAGTTTTTAATGCGTATCATGAAATTGGGTCAATTCGCGATAAAGATGAATTTTTGATTCCTTTCATTGATACATTGACGGATCCAAAATTTAAAACAGGCACATCAGAAACTGATCAGCAGTTGCTGAAGAGCCTGATTGTATTTGCCTGCATCATGGAAGGGCTGTTTTTCTATGTCGGATTCACACAAATTCTGGCACTGGGCAGGCAGAATAAAATGACAGGTGCTGCTGAACAATATCAGTATATTTTGCGTGATGAATCCATGCATTGCAATTTTGGCATTGATGTCATCAATCAGATCAAGCTGGAAAATCCTCATCTCTGGACGAAAGCGTTCCGCGAAGAAATCAGTACTTTGATGCGGAGGGCAGTAGAGCTTGAATACCGCTATGCAGAAGACACGATGCCCCGTGGTGTACTGGGACTCAATGCATCCATGTTCAAAGAATATTTGCGTTTCATAGCAAACCGTCGATGCCAGCAAATTGGCCTCGATACTCTTTTTTCAGACGCGAGCAATCCATTTCCATGGATGTCAGAAATGGTTGATCTAAAGAAAGAAAAGAATTTTTTTGAGACACGCGTCATTGAATATCAAACTGGTGGTGTATTGAGCTGGGATTAGCGTTGACAGCAAATAAAAGTAAATTTGCTGGATAGCGTTTTTGGAAGTTAAAGCTCTATAAGTTATAGATTCATTAACCATTTAGGATTAATAATTTAGGAGTAAGCGCAAAAAGCAATGATGTAGCCACTTGTCTGCAAAGCACAAACAACTCTGAGTTATTCGAAAGAAATCTCAGAGAATAAGGCTCCGTGTGATGTAGGCATGATCGAATCTGAATTTTCAGAGATATTGATTATTTTGAAAATTAAGGATGCACGACACTCATGCTAAGAAAAAAAATATTACCAAATCTCATACTTATACTTATAGTCAGTACAGCACTGGCTTTCTTACCATCTACGACACAAGCACAGGAAACTTTAGAAAATAATAAAAAAGGCTATACCTCGGCAATAAAGAAGACTTTAGCTACTTCAAATAAACGTTCAAATGATTTATGGGCACGCATCCGCAATGGATTTTCCCTTGCAACTATGCCAAGCCAGGAAGTACGCCATAACGAGAATCGTTTTGCCCGCCACCAAAAGTATATCGATCAAATCGTTGAGCGAAGCAGGCGCTATCTATTCCATATTGTGGAAGAAGTGGAGCGGCGAGGCATGCCAATGGAAGTTGCACTGATTCCTATAATCGAAAGCGCTTTTGATCCATTAGCCTACTCTCCTAAGCATGCTTCGGGCCTTTGGCAGATTATTCCTTCTACTGGAAAAGCATTCGGTCTTGAACAAAACTGGTGGCATGATGAACGACGCGATGTCGTGGCCGCTACACGCGCTGCCTTGGACTATCTGCAGAGGCTTTATAAAATGTTTGGTGACTGGAAATTGACTTTAGCCGCATATAATTGTGGAGAGGGCATGCTGAAAAGATATATTGATGAAAATTATAAAGAAAAGGAACACATTAATTTTCGTGATCTTCAGTTACCCACTGAAACCAAAAACCATGTTGCTAAAATATTGGCTGTAAAGAATATTATTGCTAATCCAGAAAGTTTTGGTATCAAGCTAAAACCGCTTCCTAATCGACCCTATTTCGAACAAGTTGAATTTAATCAACAAATCGATGTGAAGTTGGTAGCCGAGCTGGCGGATGTAACGGAAAATGAATTTACTGCACTTAATCCCGCATACCATCGACCCATTATCAAAATTGACGATTCGCCTCGTAAGCTTTTATTGCCAGTGAATAAGGCGAAAACTTTTGTGAATAATCTAGAAAATTACGATAAATCGCTCGTTTCATGGCGAATTTATCGGGTTAAGGAAGCGGAAAAAATGGCGGATTTATCTAATCGGTACGTCATTGATGTGGCTGAACTTGCAGAGATCAATGGAATTGCTGAAAATGGCATTGTGAGGAAAGGGCAAATTTTATTAGTTCCTCGCAGCAAAAAGAGAAGTGAAGAAAAAAATTATCTGGTACAAAATAACGAGAATGGTAATAAGCATAATACCTTCTCACCATTGAATTAATCAGATTACTTATTCTATTTCCAAATCAAAAAGCATTACGGCAAGGTGGAGTCGATAAACTTAGTGTTGATTTGGAAATGGAATTAGGTAGCCAGTCAAGAAAAGTGAGCCATGATACGATACTGACGGGCAGGCGTGGTGGAAGGGCAAATAGCAAACGCCTTTTTATCGATCAGGAACTCATCTTGGGATGAATCATCCCAATAAGATGCATTTAAATGGAAATTCTTAGAAGAATGAGCTCCCATTAATTGGTAAGAAATTTTTGCAGAAAGGCGATCGACCAAGCAACGCCAAAGCCAGTGATATCGGTTCCAACAGCGCCCAGGCCGCCTTTGTGATTATAAGCGGAAAGATCTATGTGGAGCCAGGGTACATCGTTGATAAATCGACTGAGGAAGCGGGCTGCCAGGATATGGTCATAATCGCTTTCCAGCGTGCATTGTTTGATATCAGCGATTTTGCTTTCCAGATCAGCTTCGTAATCAGCATCCATAGGAAAAGCGCAAACGCGTTCACCACTTGATTTTCCAACAGCAAGCGCTTTCTGAATCAGATGTTCGCGATTACTAAGGATGCCACTATAACGTGACCCCAACGCAGTATAAAGGCTACCCGTTAAGGTTGCAAAATCAATAATCAAATCAGGTTTTTGTTTTTCTGCCAAAGTCAAAGTATCAGCAAGCACCAAGCGGCCTTCCGCGTCAGTATGGATAATTTCTATTGTGGTACCATTTAACGCTGTAATGACGTCATTTTGCTTATAAGCACGTGGACTAATATGATTTTGTGCAATTGCCAGCCAACAATCGATATTGATGGGTAAATCAGCTCGCGTTGCTGCCAGTAACACGCCGAGTGCAACCGCCGATCCGTTCATATCCTCATGCATGCCATGCATGAAACGTGCGGGTTTCAGATTATGCCCACCGGTATCGTAGCAAATGCCTTTCCCGACCAGCGCGACGGTATTGCCTGATTTTTTTCCATTGCTTCGTTGTAAATGCACGATGGCAGCATCTTCGGTGTCACTTCCCTGGGCTACCGCAACAAAAGCGCCTGCACCCAGCTTGCGTAGAGTGGCGAGGTCATATTCTTCATATTTCCAATTTTCATTATGCGCAAGCTTTTCGATTTGCTCGCGAAAGGTTTTAGGCGTTAGCTCATTTGGCGGCAATCCAGTCAATCCGCGTGCGAGCAAGTTCCCTTCAGCCTGAGCGTGTAACAGTAAAAAATGGTCAGGGTCTTCGTGTCCATGCAAAATGATCGACTCGAGCGGTTTTCTCTCAGCCCTAAGTTTGCGCACCGGTAAAACGGCACCATTAATCCAAGTGACATAGACTGCTAATTTTGCCAAGAGCTGTTTTTGATGCGCATTGCCATGAACCGATAGATGAATCTGAGTGGGCCCCTCTTCCAATAGCAATTGCAGAGCTTTGCGAATCACGGTGTGCTGTTCAAAAACAGATTTATTAAAATCCACCATCACCCAGGTGCAGAGCGCCCCATTTTGCAAATTGGCACAGACAGGTATTTCGCTAATTTGACCTAACTGCATCTCGCGCCGAAGCAGTAATGCCTTGAGTGCATATTCGCCAGGCAGACTCATTTTGCTGGGCAGTTTTTCCAGCTTGGGAAGGAGCACCAGAATATGCGTGGCTTTAACAGATTCATCAATCGGTAAGTTATTTTGTAAAAGTGTTGCGAGCATCAGAATTCCTGCCAATATAGTTTGCGCTATTATATCTGCTATCCTAGCGATATCTAGCATGGTTTTTTATTACAGGGTTATTTGCTAATTTTGCTGATTAAATAAATAAAAACGTGAAAAAAATAGATCGGATAAAATTTTTGGCTAATTAAATTAGCTACTGAAATAATTGCATAATCAATATCATAATGATGATCTGATAAATGTAAGCATAACTTTAGAAATGCAGGAGGACCTACTGGAATAAATTAAATATGACGTGATAGCTTTAAACTTAAAAACCAAAAATATTCCATATGCGTATTGCTTATGGAGTTAATATCTTGATTAACATCAAGATTGAAAAGGAAAGGCTGCAGTGCTTGGCGGCAGAAAACAGCCTTCCCTAATTTGATACGACTAGGCTTAATAAAGAGTTAGGCCATTATTTATAGGAGTATAAATTGTTAGTAATTTTATTACATGCAAAATTTACAACACCTACGAAGGCATTATGCGATAAAGAGGAGGTCAATTGCAATAATAAACACTTGATTATTTTGTTTTATTTAATCTATCTTGGCACCGATAGTTATAAATTAGGTTATAAGCCCGCTATTCATCTGACTTGGATAACCCCTATCAGACTTTGGCTTATTTTTAGTGGAATCAAAAATAAAGATAGGTTTTTGTTTCTAATGTTATGAAGTCTTTAATTTAATAAAAGTTTTTAGGAAAGCAATAAACCAAACTAACTTTGTTAGAAAAAGAATTGGTTTAGCAATTACTTTGTTGATTGCGACAAAAGTAAAGATTAATCAGTTAACTTTCCTTAGAGGGGCTGTTCCGCCAAATTTGGCGGAACAGCAGCGTGATCAGATTATCAACGATCTTAAAAATCCTCAGTCAGAGATCAAAGCTTTACTACATAAATCTTTAAATAAGTCCGCTCCTTATGAGATACTTTTTAATTTCCTTGATCAAAAACTGTATATAACTTGGAGTTTCGTACAGTTAATTATTAACTGCTAATGCATCAATATCTTGAACTTATGCGGCATGTACTCGAGCACGGTCATCAAAAATCGGATCGTACTGGTACCGGCACGCTTTCTATTTTTGGCTATCAGATGCGTTTTGATCTGGCACGGGGTTTTCCGCTAGTCACGACTAAGAAGTGCCATGTCAAATCGATTATCCACGAATTATTATGGTTTCTACGGGGTGATACCAACATAGCTTATCTAAAAGAAAATGGCGTCTCCATATGGGATGAATGGGCTGATGCAGAGGGTAATCTTGGCCCTATTTATGGCCATCAATGGCGCTCCTGGTCAAGTCCCGGGGTGGATTCAATTGATCAAATATCCGAGGTGATCGAGCAAATCAGAGCAACTCCTGATTCCAGGCGCATGATTGTTTCTGCCTGGAATGTGAATGATCTGGATAAAATGAAGCTGGCGCCCTGTCATGTGCTGTTTCAGTTTTATGTTGCCGATGACAGGCTCTCCTGCCAGCTTTATCAGCGCAGCGCAGATATTTTTCTCGGGGTGCCGTTTAATATTGCTTCTTATGCGTTGCTCACTATGATGATTGCGCAAGTTTGCGATTTAAGGCCGGGTGATTTTGTGCACTCGTTTGGCGATGCGCATCTTTACCTGAATCATCTTGAGCAGGCGCGAGAACAATTAGGGCGTGAACCAAGAAAACTTCCCACCATGCGACTCAATCCATTGGTCAAAGATATTTTTGCTTTTAATTATGATGATTTTACGTTGGATAATTACGATCCCCATCCAGCCATTAAAGCCTTGGTGGCAGTATGACAGCACAGCGTTTATCCATTCTGGTAGCCATGGCCACTAACCGCGTCATCGGTCGAAATAATGCGCTTCCCTGGCATCTGTCAGCCGACCTCAAACGCTTTAAAGCGCTTACCATGGGGCAAATCCTCATCATGGGACGAAAAACCTATGAATCCATCGGCAGGCCGCTACCAGGGCGTATCAATATCATCGTCACCAGGCAGCCAGCCTTTTCAGTCGTGGGTGCGGTGGTAACCGGCTCGGTTGAAGAAGCTTTAGCAGCCAGTTTGCCTTATCAGGATAAGGAAATCTTCATCATTGGCGGCGCAGAACTTTACCAGCAGACACTGGCACATTGCCAGCGACTCTATCTTACCGAGGTGCAGCAGGATTTTGAGGGAGATACTTTTTTTCCGGAATTCGATCGGGATGAATGGTATGAATCGTCACGTGAAATTCATACGTTAGAAGATGGGAGCAAACTGGAATATCATTTTGTAGTGCTGGAGCGGAAAACGGCTTTATAAAATGAAAATTGGGAGCTTGAGTAATTTAACGATGGTGGAAGAGGCGTCCGACAAGTTCCTGCCCGTCGTGCCGTTTCTGGAGGAGGTAAATCCGGTCTGGCTGAATTCCGATACGTTTTTGCTGCACCCCAACTTTGTGCAATGGATCAATCCTATTATCTCACTAGTTGATGGAGACTAAGATCGAGATAGTTATAAAATTACTTATTTGCAGTTTCTTGAGTAGCACGTGGCAACTATTCCACCATTCTAAGGTGCGCAAGGCAGGTGAATATACTCACGATGTGTTCTCTAGCCGGAATGAAAAGTGGCCAAGACTAACAAGAGAGATGCCTAACGAGGCACTAGAGGGGGACGCCACAGAAAATATGGCGCTCCTCAGCTTTTACGTTAGAATCTATGGCATAACTGCTTGATAATTACAAAGATGTCCATGCACTACATGATGCTTGATACCTGCGTGTTATTAGATATCTCTACTCGGAAAACAGATCTCCCTATAGTGTTCGCCTTAGAGGAGCTGGTGTCGACCGGAAATGTCAGGCTTGTTATCCCGGACCTCGTTGTGTCCGAGTTTAACAGAAACAAAGATGATGTTGCGGAGAAAACATGGAGGCGGCTATCGCTGGAATTTAAACAAGTTAGAAGCGTTATCGAGGAATTTGGTGGCGATGATAAAGAAAATGCTATAGAAGTTCTTAAAGAAGTGGGCTCTAGATTGCCGCTACTGTCAGAAGCTAACTATGCAACCATCTCGAGGGTTGAGCATCTGATAGAAAAATCGTTGAAGGTCGAGGCAACAGATAGTGCCAAGTTAGCGGCTGTCGCAAGAGCGCTTGATAAGCGAGCGCCCTTCCATATCAGTAAGAACTCCATGGCAGATGCAGTACTCATTGAGTTGTTTAGGGAGTTTGTTACTAATAACCAATCTGGCGGTGACACGTTTGCCTTTGTTACGCACAATCGCAACGATTTCTCTTCCAAAGATCATCGCGAGCCCCATCAGGATTTTTCTGAGATCTTTTCTAGCAACCACGTTCAGTACTTCAGCACCATATCATCCGCCATTAACTTTCTGGATGAAGGTATACTAGAGGATGCTCAGTTTGAATATGACTTCGCACAAACTCGTAGTCTCCAAGAAATTCTTTCTGCTATGGATGAGCTGGTAGATAAAGTATGGTACACCGTCATTGCAACCTGGCTTATCATATAAAAAATGGTAATATCCGCATCATTCCTGATGGTGATAAAAGATACGGAAATAACGTAATTCATGAGAGCATATGGAGAGGCGCTCTCGAAGCAGCTCGGAAGGTGGTAGAGAAATATGATGACACCGGCCCATGGGATGACTTTGAATGGGTGATGCTAAACGGGAAGCTGTCAGCACTTCGCTGGGTCTTGGGTGAGGAGTGGGATATGCTAGACATCTGATGCACTTGCCTTAAGCTCGTGTAGGGCGTAATAGCGAAGCGTATTGCGCCGAATGTTAAAACTTGATTATGGCGCCGCATATGGCTTCGCCTTCTATATCCTACGGCACTAATCGGAGTGATCTTGACATAGTCTGTAGTGTAACTTATTTTTATTGATTCGATACTTGGCCACATTCATTATATCTAGTTATAAGTTAGCCCCCGGCAATTGATAAGCACATTTTTATACTCAATAACAACGACGTAACCGCGAATATTTTTTTCAAATACGCTGCTGGCAAATTGTGTGATAAACGCACGCCAACAGGAGCAGCAATGATACTAGTGATAGATATAGTGATAAATGCGGGGGCGTAAACGTAGCCAGCTGTGTAAGGGATATCCAATGTTGCGGACCAGCCGCTTATCACATAGCCAGCCGCGCCCGCAATAGCAATCGGAAAACCAATGGCTGCTGAAGTGCCAATGGCTTTTTTAAACTCAATATTTTTGTAGCTCAGATAAAGAATGGTAAGCAAGCTGCCGCCCACTGCAGCCAGTGCGGAAATATAGCAAAACCAGCTAGAAATGATTCAAAGAGTATTCTCATTGTCTCATCTAGCACAAATGGGCATACGCCAAAGTACTGCGTAAACAACAAAACCAAACCGTTGAGATGCTCTTCAAATTCTATATATTCTGAATCATTCTTAACTGGTTACGCTATAGCACCAATACTCATGCCGACGCTTATCAATGTATGATGCCTCATTGGTTTATTGCTGGGCTTAGGTTGCCATCTAATAAATATTTGTACTGCCACAAGCCCCACAAAAAACGCAAAAAACAGCGCCATATAAGCCATATTGACTTTGGCGGCAATGTGAGTAGCCGCACAAGCGCCCACAATAATTCCCAATGTCATGCCGCCAACTACTCTCCACTCTACGGCTCCCCTTGCATTGTGTGCCCAGGTGCTTACTGCTGAGGTGATAATCATACATGTCAACGCTGTACCCAGCGCCAAATGGACAGTGTGGCCTGTACCAATCTCCTGGTAAGCAAACAAAGATGCCAGCAGTGGAACCAGAATTCCGCCACCGCCAACACCTAATAACCCCGCCATAAAGCCAACTAAGACGCCCAAGGCGGCGTATAACAGAAGCCATTCAATGCTCAGCATATGAACTGCGGTCATGGCTTCCTCCTCTGAAGAAGCCATATAACGGTTGCTGCTTCCACTTTTCCCTTGAGGCCACCTGCGATTTGATCTTGCGCCACCTGTTTCAGCTGATACGTTTCACCATAATGTTGCTTCAATTCTTCTTCCGGAACTGAAAATGGCGGACCATCATATAAGCGTTGGTCATATTCATAGGTGATCAGCAACTGCGGAGCTGCATGAGTAAGCGTTATCAGATGTGCCGCATATCGGTTGCGCATGTGCTCTGGCAGTGCCACTAAAGCCGCTCTGTCATAGATGGCATCGACTGCGCCGAGCATGCTGCTAGATAAATCAAATATGTCACCGCCCCAGATATCGATATTTGTTGAGCTGTAACGAGTCAGCGTTCCGACGGGGGTGATTTCCGGCACTAAATCCAGCGCTGCAAACAGTTCGTTTATTGCAAGCGCACTCAGCTCTGCCCCGACAATTCGATAGCCCTGTGCAAGCAACCAGGCAATGTCAAGCGTTTTACCGCACAAAGGCAGGAAGAGTCTTGCTCCCTTTGCCAGGTTCGGCCTATTCAAATGCTCAACCAACGCCGGATTGACCTGGTTTTCATGAAAACCAATTTCACCCCGTTCCCATCTTTGACGCCAGTAATTTGCTTCCATATTATCTCCTCATCATTTCAATTTATTCGTTACCAGAAATCTAATTTGAATGTTGTTTTAAGTGGTGTTCTAAAGTAGGATACAAGTTCAAGTTGACTTTAAGTCAAGTGGTTTAATAGGAGTCCTCATGGACATTTCCGAGATCGCTAAGGCATCGGGGTTACCGGCCTCGACATTACGATATTACGAAGAGAAAGGGCTTATTCAGTCTTATGGCCGCAGTGGTTTGCGGCGGCTATTTCATGCTGATGTTCTGCAGAGGCTGGCGCTGATTTCATTGGCACGTAGCGCTGGATTCTCACTTGAAGAGATTTTGGAAATGTTTACCCCTCAGGGGCCTGAAATTAATAGGAAACTGCTTTTAATAAAAGCTGATGAATTAGACAGAAAAATAAGAGAATTAACTTCTATGCGTGACAATCTCCGTCATGCAGCGGTGTGTAGCGCCCCCAGTCATTTCGAGTGCCCAAAGTTCCTTCGTCTTCTAAAGGTTGCTGGGAAAAATCGCTTCAGACCATTAAATAAATTATCGAAGAATAAACCTACGGGTAAAGCACAGAAAACTTGAAGCAGGAAACTGTAATGACTTACCTTATATTTCATGAGTCTCACCAGATAATGCTATTTGAATGAAAAGCTATCTACCATTGAATAGTGCATGAAGTATTGTAGGGCGCGACAACTATCAGGCATTGCGCCACATGATGTATGCACCCATCCAGCATCCGGTGCAATGCGCTACCACTTATGGCACCCTACCTGATTTGACCTTTCAGATATTGCTCGACCACATCAAGGATGGTGTCGCCATCGGCATCGAAGATGCCGATGAACGTGCGGACGGAAATATCGCTCTTCAAATGAGGGAACAGCCCCTGGTTACGCCAAACTGCTGTATGGCTGCATAGACCGTGGGGCTACTCAGTTCCAGCAAATTTGGGATCAGGTAGCGAATTAAGAATCATCTTTGGGATTTTGAGAAATTTATTTGCCCTCATGCTTGCTTTCGGTAAGCGGCGCAGCCACAAGACCGGTTTCAGTAGCGCTAGCGTTTGTCATTCCAAAGAATCTGCCTATTCTAAGTAACACCCCTCTAATAAATTTCCACAATTTGGGCAATAGCCAGATGGCTAGACCAATAAAAATAATGAACAGGATCAGAAATAATATGGGGTGATTCAGTGCAGTCCATAAGCCGCCTAAAACCAACAAATCTTCACTAATGGAGGCAGACCAGTTTGTGACCGGTTCGGGTGTGGTATTGAGCATCAAGCGTGTGCCCGTCTTGGTGGCGTGACTGGTAGCGGCCACGCCGCCGCCCAGAATGCCTGCAGCAATTTCCATTGCGGGGGACACATCGCCCACCGTACCGGCTGCCAGCATGGCGCCTGCAGGGATGCGGACAAAAGTGTGCAAGGTGTCCCAGGCGCTATCCAGACCGGGTATTTTATCGATAAAAAACTGGACCACATACATTACCGCTGCTGTACCGATCACTAGTGGATTTTCTAACACGCTGAGTTCGGCTGGTAAGTTGATA
This sequence comes from Nitrosomonas communis, assembly GCF_900114745.1. GTDB lineage: Bacteria > Pseudomonadota > Gammaproteobacteria > Burkholderiales > Nitrosomonadaceae > Nitrosomonas > Nitrosomonas communis_A. The sequence goes on from NZ_FOUB01000002.1 coordinate 72,776, forward strand.
TTGTCTGTGGCGCCACCAAGGCCCAGCACCAGCATGACGGCGTATAAATTAATGCCACTTGCCCACGATGCACCCATGGTGAGCGCCAAAGTGGCCATTAATGCTTCATAACTACTCATATTGCCATACCTTTATAATCATATTATTTCTTTTCCAAACCAAATCTGACTTTTGGTCGGTCTGCCTTCGCGTCTGTTGACTCGAATTTGTTTTTCCATACCTGTTAAAGCGACCGACTTGATTAATCAAACGCTAGCCTGCATCAACCGCTGTGCTTCGAGACCAGCGCCCAATAAGCCCACTTGCGGGTTCATGATGACATGGACCGGGATCTCGCTCATCATTTCTGAGTACCGCCCTTTGTGGCGGAAAGCCTGCATGAAATTGCCCGTCAATAAGGTGTCGATGATTTTGGGGGCAATTCCGCCAGCGATATAGACGCCACCCCGGCATAATCCCAACAGCGCCAGATTGCCGGCATAGGCGCCATAAATTTCAACAAACAACTCCAGTGCTTGTAGGGCGATCGGGTGCTTTAGCTCATAGGCCAGCTTAGTGATGATGGCGCCGCTGTCTTCCTTTAATTCCTCGGCGAGGATACCGGGAAATCTGGTTGGGTTGCTTTGCAGGAAATTGAAGATATTGGTCAACCCTGGTCCTGAAAGAACCCGTTCGACCGAGACATGCTCAAATTTCTTCATCAGGTAACCCAGTAATTCCATCTGCAAGGAGGTGGCAGGGGCGAACTCAATGTGCCCTCCTTCTGTGGATAACGGAATATAGCGATCGCCTTGCCAATGAAGCCAGGCAACGCCCATACCGGTACCCGCGCCTAACACTACCCGCATTGCTTGCCTCTCTGCTACCCCCCATTGCAGCGCTGCCAGATCATTCAGAGATAACTTTTCAATACCCGTTGCTAACGCTTCGAAATCGTTGATCAGCTTTACCTTGGGAATAGAAAACCTGGTCGCAAGGGCTGATGCATCCATTATCCATGGCAGATTGGTCAGTTTTGCTCGTTGCGACACGATCGGGCCTGCTATCCCAAAACAAGCTGATATTGGATAGTGGCCGGCTTTATTCAGCTCTGCTTTGTCCAGAAAATCCGCGAGTATCGTGTCGAAATCAGGATAAGCCCGGCTGTCATAGCGCCGTTCGTAACATAAATCCGTTTTATTACCGTCAGCTACTTCTGCACGCAATAGTGTCTTGGTGCCACCGATATCACCATAAATAAAATAGTTGTTCACAAGTTAACTCCTGTTGGCCATCGCATCGCTGGGTTCTGGCGATAGAAGGCAGACAATTGCTGATAGACTTGAGGAAAATATTGTTGTATTGCACATGGCTTGACAAAAAAAGCTTCACTCATGACTGCAAAGAATTCTGCTGGACTGGTAGCGGCATAAGGATCGATAACCAGCTCATCTCCTTTATCGAGCTGGTTACAGCAAGCCTCAAAAGCTTGCTTAAAGGCCGCAGTCCAGGCGCGTGGATCCATATTTCTATGCAGTGGAGGACAACCATTGGCCGTCCCATTCAACATATCCAGCTTATGTGCAAACTCATGTATTACCACATTATATCCCTGTTTATTATTAGTAGTATCGTTGACATCTTCCCACGAAAGTATGACGGGTCCAGCAAGCCATGATTCACCCGATGCGGCCATGTGTACAGCGTGAACGATGCCCATTTCATCAGTATATTCATAATCAAGAATGAATTCTCCTGGATAGACGATGATTTCTAGCCAGTTGCGATAATAGTCCAGATCAAGTTCCAAAATCAGCATACAGGCCTGGAGCGAGATCATTACGCGCATTTCTTCCGTGACGATGAGACCCTGTGCGCCATTTATTTTCTTGTCGTGCAAGAAAATGGTTGTCCATTGCCGCAACTGTAGGGTTTCAGGCTGGGTCAATCCTTGCAGAAAGTGCACGCGTGCTAGCACATCCTGCCAGATGGCTTCAGCGATCGGTTCATGCTGGAAGATATAGTTTCGCCACCACTTTTTCAGTTTCCATATCATAAGCTATCAAGAGGTTCAGGAATAAGGTTATAGTTATTTATATTAAGCATGAACTGATTATACGAGCGAGCTGGTTCAAGCAATATTTTTATATGAAGAACTTGAAACTGATCTCTGATTCGTTTAAGGTCTAGACTCATCGTCAATAAATTGGCTGAAAAGTTATGAACAAATCTGTTAGCGAAGCTTCGTTTTAGCGGAGTTTCATTCTTCGCAGATGCTGAGTCGGACATCAACTAGGCAGAAGGAACTCTTGTAACATGTTCAATTTAGGCAACATGCTCAACTTGGGCTCTACAGAACCGATCATAGGAAGAGCTTCCACTTTAGTGGAATGTTCGACGAAAGATCTCTTCAAATATCTGGGTGAGGATCTGTTCCAGAATTACCCAAAATGGTCGCCGGAGGTTCAAGAGCTTGAGCAGCTCACACCAGGTCCAGTACATCTGGGGACGATTGGGCGGCAAGTGCGTCTTGATATGGGGCGCCGTAGCGAATCACGCTTCAAAATTTTTACTTTTGAACCGGCTGTACGCTTGGTATTGGCCGGTGTGTCTGATCCCTTTCGCTGTACCTATGAATTGCAGGATATGAATCTGGAGAAATCTACTAAACTGACGTTTTCTTTTGAGTTGCTGGAATTATTAGTTGTCATGCGGCCTTTCGAGGGATTAGTTCGTTCTGCTATAAAAGATGGGGCTGAACGTACCGTTCAGAATATCAAGCGCCTAGTAGAGGCAGAAAAATCAATAGAAAGTTCTGCAACCTGAGCAGTATAGAAGCACAACGATTGGTTAATTATTGATAAAAAATACATCCTGACTATTGACCCGTTCTGTCAGTCACTTGTAGTCATAAAAGGAGAATTCATGGCGCGAGATATTTTGTCCAGTATTCAGGTACCGCAGGTGGATGACCGTCCACTCTGGGATGTGGTCTTTGCGGTTTATGGCTATCCAGCTTTGCTCCTAGCGCATCGGCTGAAAGTTTTTCCTTTGTTAGCTCAAAATTCCCATACTTTGCCGGAAATTTGCAAGGCACTGAACATAGCGCAGCGTCCGGCCGAAGCAATATTGACGACAGCAACTGCATTAGGCTTCTTATCCTTACAAGAGGGGCGCTATTCGCTGACCCCGGTTAGTAAGGAATATCTGCTCGAAGACAGTCCTAATTACTTCGGATTTTTTTGGGATCTGATGATCGACAATTACCAAGTATCTACCTATGCGGGTCTGGAGAAAGCTGCCCTTACCGATTCTGCCCAGGCATACGGAGGAGGCGATATTTTCAAATCTCATGAGGAGCAGATCGAATTGCTCCGACGCTTCACCTGCGGCATGCACAGTATCAGCATGACACCAGCGCTCGTTTGGCCACAAGTCATGGATTTATCCCAGCACCGGATGATGCTAGATATTGGGGGAGGTTCTGGCGCGCATTCGATTGGTGCGGCCTTGCGTTGGCCAGATTTACAGGCACATATCCTGGATTTCTCCCAGGTGTGTGAGATTGCGCAGAACTATATTACCCGGTACAAGCTGCAGGATCGCGTTAAAACGTGTGAGATCAATATCTGGCGCGACCACTGGCCTGCTGCGGATCTTCACTTTTTCTCAAATATATTTCACGATTGGTTGCCAGAAAAATGTCACTTTTTGATGGCGAAAAGTTTCGATAGTCTTGAATCGGGCGGACGGATCGTTATTCATGAGATGCTCTATAATGATGAAAAAACGGGCCCTTTCGCTGCCGCAGCATTCAGCATGATGATGCTGGGCTGGACTGAAGGCAAGCAATATTCCGGTCAGGAATTGTCAGCGATGTTGCGGGAAATCGGATTTGAGGAAATTCAAATACATAAAGCTTTTGGCTATTATAGTATCGTGACTGGCCGCAAACCTTAAGCATCGTCGTTAAATTTCAAAAAGAGAGCTGAGCATAAGTCATGCTTCTGGAGGCACTCTCTTATCTTTAAGATCAGCCAGTTATTCCATTTCCACATCAAAGATGACGCGAAGGCGAGCCGCAGACAGTATCAATAATACGGCAAAGTGAAACCGACAAAGTCAGTTTTGATTTAGAAATGGAATTAACCGTGAGGTACCATAACTGATCGCAATTTCTTAGAATTAGCCAGCTTGGATTGGCTATCGGTCGATTCATTACCGCATCCAATTCGCTACAATAGTTGCTAGAGAGACGACTCGTAAAAAAACAAAAAGGAGCTCATGATGAGTGCAAAGAAAATCTTGATGCTGGTAGGTGACTATGTAGAAGACTATGAGGTTATGGTGCCTTTCCAGGTACTGTTGATGGTGGGACATACCGTTCATGCTGTCTGCCCTAAAAAGAAAGCAGGTGAGACTGTGCGCACGGCCGTACACGACTTTGAGGGAGACCAGACTTATAGTGAAAAACCAGGCCACAACTTTACGCTGAATGCAACTTTTGCCAAGGTTAAGGCAGAAGATTATGACGCGCTGGTCATTCCTGGCGGGCGCGCGCCGGAGTATATTCGTCTGAACGAGAAAGTCATCAAAATGGTACAACATTTTTCAGAAGCGAACAAACCCATTGCGGCCATTTGCCATGGCGCGCAACTCCTGGTGGCAGCCGGAGTCATCGAGGATAAGATGTGTTCTGCTTACCCGGCAGTAGGACCGGATGTCACACGCTCAGGTGGCAAGTATATGGATATTCCAATGGATCAGGCCTGTGTCGATGGCAAGCTGATTACTGCCCCGGGTTGGCCGGCGCATCCTGATTGGCTCGCCAAATTCCTGCAAGTGCTGGGGACGAAGATTAAGCCTTAGGGAACACACCTATTATTGATTGCACTTGATGTAAAAAGAGAGGTCGAATAGGAAAATAACCAGAAAATTAAACAGCTCAGAGAGCACTTTTCCTGGAAAGGTACGGAGGGAAGACTCATGGCGAAGCTTAACGTTGCGGTCATCGGCTTTGGGCGAGTAGGGCGTGCTTGTGCAATGGCATTACGCAATACCGACTATCTTGCATTGGCTGGTGTTGTTCGGCGCCCAACTTCACCAATGAAATTGCCCGATCCACTTGGCAAGATTCAGGTAGTTACACACATTCGTGACCTGAAGCGTGTTGATGTAGCATTGATTTGTGTGCCTGCAGAGATCGTCCTTGGCGTAGCACGCGAATTGCTACAAGCAGAAATCCCGATCGTTGAGAATGCGGTGCTTGAAGGACATGCACTTGAAGCGCATTACGATGCAGTCGGCAATATAGCGCGCCATCATAGTACGCGCGCTATTGTTGGGGCAGGATGGAACCCGGGCATGCTGCCGCTTTTCGAGCGCGCGTTTATCACCTTAATTCCTGATGGTCACACCAAGCGCACCAGCCGGCCAGGTGCGAGCCTTCATCATACCGAAATGGTGGAAAGCATCGAAGGTATAAAAGGTGCGCTTGCCACCGAGATGCGAGATGTGCAGGGGCAACTGAGCCGCTATGTCTACGTCGAGTTCACAAAAGATGCAAAGGACGCAAAAGGCTCAGGGGTTACCTCGGTCGATAGGATTGAGGCTATCCTCGCTGCTGATCCACTTTTCGTGGGTGAAAAAACTCATGTGTTCGAAGTTGAAAGCATTGCTGCCCTGGAGGAGGAAGGTCGCGGCATACTGCTCGAGCGCACCGGTGCTGAGCGAACAGGTGCGCATGCTACTTTGCTGCTGGAGGGACGGTTTGATGTTTCGACATTTGCCGCACGGGTGATGCTTGATGCCGCTCAACGTATTCCGAGCCTCAAGCCAGGCGCGTATCGCTATTCTCTCTGGGGATAACTTATGCTTGAGATTGATGGCAGTTACGGCGAAGGCGGCGGTCAGCTTCTACGACTTGCCGTCGCATTGTCTGCCATTACCGGCATCGAGGTGCGCATCACGGATATTCGTGCACGGCGCGACAAACCTGGCCTTGCCGCACAGCACCTCGCGGGGGTGCGCGCCGTGGGCAAGCTCTGCGGTGCGAGAATCGAAGGCCTCGCCTTGCGATCAGACCAAATTGTTTTCGAACCGGCAACGCTTCAGGGTGGCGATTATCACTTTGATGTAGGCACTGCGGGCAGCATTACGCTGGTGCTGCAAGCCTTGCTGCCAGTCATGCTGGCGACCCGCCTGCCTTGCAAGGTGCATATCACCGGCGGCACCGACGTGCGGCAGGCACCTGCTGCAGATTATTTGCGCGCAGTGCTTATTCCGTTGATCAAACGCCTCGGTGCGCAGGTAACCATGCACGTGCTGCGTCGTGGCTATTATCCACGGGGTGGTGGCGAAATCGAGCTCGTAGTAAGACCGGCAATGCTCTCATCCGCAGTATTCGATGCGTCTGGAGACAGCAAGACCATCTGCGGGCTTGCGCACGTAACTAACCTTCCTGAGCATATTGCGCTCCGAATGAAGCAGGCGGTACTTAACAGGCTTGGCACTTACGGTATACAGGCGAGTATCGAGACGCAGGTTTTGGGTCGCGAAGCAGCTTTCGGTGCAGGCGGCGCCATCGTCTGCTGGCTCGAGAGTGAGCACACTGTGCTGGGTGCAGCACGGGTCGCAGAGCGGGGCGTCTCCGCGGAGACGTTGGGTGAGGCTGTGGGGGAGGAGCTTGCCACAGATATTGCAGCGGGTGCTGCGCTCGATACTCACGCAGCTGATCAAATACTTGTTTATCTCGCGCTTTTAGGTGATGGATCATTCAGCACGCGCCATGTCTCACTGCATGCGCGCACAGCGATGTGGCTGATCGAACAGTTTCTGCCGGTAACGTTCGAGGTAACTGAATCGTCAGATCTTGCTTACATTACTGTGAGAGTACGTGGAGAATAACCATGATCCCGATTCACGAACTGCTCGCGCGTATCCGCTGGGATCCAGAATTCGGGAAGGGAAAATTTGAGCTTGCCTACGAGGATAAAATCGAGCACCAGCACAAGCGTGTACCACTCGAACGAATAGTCATCGAACCAGGTCAGCACTTTACATTTGAGGCGGAAGAGGAAGATGGCACATTGCATACTGTACCGTTTCATCGGGTGCGAAAAGTTTGGCGAGATGGGGTGATTATCTGGGAACGATATCCAGGGAGTAAAACAAAATGAAATCACTACTTGAACAACGGCTGCAGCTGCATGTTGAGAAGCTTGCTAGTGAGATCGGCGAGCGTAACGTGTGGCAGCCGAAAGCGCTGTACGCCGCTGCCGACTATATCCGTGATACCTGGAGCCAGTTGGGCTATGAAGTTCACGCTCAGGGCTATGATGCAGGCGGTGTATGGAGCGAAAATATCGAGATCGAGATCCGCGGTAGGGAGCGGGCCAATGAGATTATGCTCGCTGGTGCACACTACGACAGCGTGACGGGCAGCCCGGGCGCAGATGACAACGCTTCCGGCGTCGCAGCGCTGCTCGAGATCGCACGACTTCTCCTCGAAATCAAACCCGAGCGCACGCTGAGGCTAGTTGCGTTCGTGAATGAAGAATCGCCATTCTTCTATTTTGGTGAAATGGGAAGCAAGATTTATGCGCAGGCTGCACGTGAGCGGCATGATGACATCCGTATCATGCTCTCGTTCGAGATGCTCGGCTACTACAGCGAAGAGCCGGGCAGCCAGAGCTATCCTCCCATTTTGCGCTGGCTCTATCCTGATCGCGGCAATTTCATCGGTTTCGTGTCCAACCTCAACTCACGCCGTGCGCTTAAACAATTCGCGGCAGCATTCGCTGCCAGCTCGGATTTTCCGTACGAGACGCTCGCCAGCCCCACCATCGTGCCGGGCGTTTCCTGGAGCGATCAGCTCTCGTTCTGGCGGCAAGGCTACCAGGCAGTGATGGTCACCGATACAGCATTCTATCGCAACCCGCACTATCATCGTGCCAGTGATATCCCTGGAGAGCTCAACTATGCCGAGATGGCGCGTGTAGTCGAGGGATTAGCCGGCGCACTGACGGTGCTGGTAAAAGCATAATCATTGCCTTCAAGTGATAATAATCGCGGCTAATATTCTCGTTATTCCTGCTAACTTGACGTAACATACCATAACAATGACTAAAGTTTCTGAAGGAGTCATTTAGTGTCGCTGAACGTTGACCCTTTTCTGCGCACCATCGCTACGCTTGAGCAAGCGTTGATTGCGCTGCAACGTCTCGAGAATGACGACATACTCTATGATCTCTACCGCAATGCAGCGATCAAAAGTCTGGAATTGTCGCTTGAAGCTATCGGCAAGTTGTTGCGTAAGACACTCAAATCTTATAGCGGTAATCCACGTGCTGTGGACGGGTTAATGTTTAACGATGTGCTGCGTATGGCAGGAAGGCATGGGCTTCTGGATATGGATGGCGTCGAGCGCTGGCTCGCGTACCGCGCTAACCGCAATACTGTTGCGCACGACTATGGGGAGGGTTTTACCAATCAAACTCTTAAACTGCTGCCACAATTTATTAACGATGCGAGAGAGCTGGCTGATACCCTGAAGCATCTTCCCAATGAGCAAGCAGATTGAGCTGATAGATCGTCACCTGGCACAACTGAAGCGCTTGCTGGCAATACATGTGCCCGAAGCCGAAATCTGGGTTTTTGGCAGTCGCATCCATGGTTCGGCACATGAAGGCAGCGATCTGGATCTCGTATTGCGTAACCCCAACGATCTGACTACTGAAGTTGCTGGTTGGGGTGATTTGATTGAAGCATTACAAGAAAGCAGCTTGCCGATACTAATAGAAGTCCATGACTGGGCGCATTTGCCAGTAGCCTTCCGGGACGAGATTATGCGGGATTACGTGGTATTGCAGTCTGTCACCAAGTGAACGAACGCTACTCAGAAAGAATCTGGATAGAGTAAATAAGTTATAGGGTTCCTTGCGATACTTTGTTTCAGAGGGATGAATTTGTCCTTAATCAAATACTGTCTTCACGCACTTCCATTTCCAAATCAAAAATAACATAAAGGAATGACACAAAGGCGAACCGTAGGCAGTGTAAATAATACAGCAAGGAGAAGCCGACAAAGCCGGGTTTGATTTAGAAATGGAATAAGATGAGTAGAATCGCACAATTACTAGGATGCTTACAATGATTGGGACGTAGGTGGCTGGAATTGCGAAAAAAATAGCAGGAGGGACGGGATACCGTCGTGATCATGGATCCCTCACTCACTATTATCGGCCAACCGTGGCGCGAATCTGCGTCATTCAATCAATGTCATTACAAAGATCCGAAGAGTAGATTCAGGCGCTATTTGAGCTGTATACTGCTGGTACAAGAGTTCGAGGAGCATCGCACGCTTTAGGGGCAACTCTTGCATCCACTCGTACGTGCCATGTTAAAAATAGTCTGATCGAGATTCGCTCCACTCAGATCTGCGTCAGTCAGATCGGCACCAGTAAAATTTACCCCTTGCAAATTAGCGTTAACTAAAGATGCTCCGCGCAAATGGGCTGCGCGCATGTTAGCACGCTGGATATCGGCATTATCGAGTATGGCATTACCAAGCTTTGCGTTGGTGAGATCGGCGTTGGTCAGCAAGGCTCCTGTTAAATTAGCGCCACTCAGATCCGCATTTTGTAGAATGGCACTTTGCAGATTCGCGTTTACCAGTTGGGCATCATTGAAACGTGCGCCCCGGGCATTCGTTTTCACCAGCGAGGCCTGGTTCAAATTGGCTTCGCGTAGTTGAGCACTCGATAGATTCGCTTCGTTCAGATTGGCTCCAGTCAGATTCGCTTTGGAAAGTATCGATCGGGTGAACTGGGAATTTGCCAGATTCACATTTTGAAGATCGCTCCCATACAGGTTCATATCCACGCAAAACGTGCCTCGTCGGATACTGCATCCCTCTATGTTGCGCGCTCCTTGGGCAAGCGCTTCAACACAAACAAACAAAAGCAGCAAGAGAGAGCATCGAAAATGATTAGCGAGCAATCGGAAAGCAGGGGGCATAGGGCGTAATTCGAGATGTATATCAAATGAATGCATAATGAGTCTAGCCCCGTATAATCGATTTTTAACGGTGGCCGATAGTGATACGATTTTTCTTCTGGACATAAGTATCAGTGTAACTCCCTTGGAAACGCACGATTTAGGTAAGATTCAGAAAAAAGTTTAATCCATGACTCATGCGCCAAGGCACTCAAGACTGCAACATCGAGTGACGCTTTCCGTAGTTACAGCACTGATCGGCAGCTTCCCATGTCACTTCGAGTTCAGCCCGGAGCCACATATCGTGAGTTCGAGGGAAGTCTTGATATTTTACTCCGATCATCTTCGAACGCATGCATTCGAGAAGCGTGTTACCCTTAATATAATTGCATTTGGAGGAGAGTTAAGATAAATATCTTTTTTAATTTAGCCGGAATGTACCGAGAATCCTATATGTTGTCAAACATGTTGAAGAATGGTCCAGAAAGTAATTTGGCTAACTCAAAAATTTAGCTAACTCAAATTGAAAAATTTTCTGATAATTTTTATATATTGCATCAATGTTATCGGTCGATTACTCAAGAAAAATGAGCCGTAATCTCAAAGCATTGGTAATAACACTAATTGAAGAAAGTGACATGGCGGCAGCAGCGAATATCGGCGAGAGCAGGATGCCAAAAAAGGGATAGAGCATACCTGCTGCCACGGGTACTCCGGCAGCATTGTAAACAAACGCGAAGACCAGGTTTTGTCGAATATTACGCATGGTTGCCATGGATAGCTTGCGAGCGAGAATGATACCGGACAGGTCACCTTTGAGCAGCGTAATGCCCGCGCTTTCTATGGCGATATCAGTACCTGTTCCCATGGCAATGCCTACATTGGCCGCAGCCAATGTGGTTCATTGTTGATGCCGTCGCTGGCCATGGCAACAATTCTCCCTGCCTCCCGTAGTTTTCTGACTATTTTGCCTTTGTCTTCCGGCAGAATCTCTGATTTGACTTCGGTGATCGCAAGCTTCGCGGCGACAGCCTCGGCAGTGCGACGGTTATCACCAGTTAGCATCACAATATGGATACCCTGTTGCTGCAACACCTTGATCGCCGCCGCTGCCGTCGTCTTGATCGGGTCGGCTATGGCCAGCAATCCGGCGAGTCTGTTATCTATAGCTATAAAAATGACAGTAGCACCCTCGGCCCGAAGAGCATTGGCCTCCATACTGAGTGAGAAACATCGATGGCCTGTTCTTCCATTAGCAGGGTATTGCCTAGGGTAATGTTTTGCCCCTTTACTCTTCCGATAATGCCTTTGCCAGTACGTGAATCAAATTGATCTGCCGCAGATAGATCGAGTTTCTTTGCTTTCGCTGCCGTGATAATGGCATGCGCTAGCGGGTGTTCTCTGCTTTGCTCTAGCGAAGCAGCTAGCGCGAGTAGCGTGTCTTCAGTAAATCCTTCAGTCGTAACCATCTTGGTTATTGTTGGCTTGCCTTCAGTAAGTGTTCCGGTCTTATCGATGATCAGCGTATCTACTTTTTCCATATGCTCTAGCGCTTCGGCATTTTTAATGAGCACGCTCACTTGTGCGCCTTTGCCAATGCCGACTATGATCGACATGGGCGTGGCTAACCCTAACGCACAGGGGCAAGCGATAATCAGCACACTGACAGCGGCAATAATGGCATAGCTTAAAGCAGGTGCAGGGCCGTATGCAGTCCACCCGATAAACGTCAGAAAAGCGATGAGGATAACTGCAGGTACAAAAAAGGAAGAAACAACATCGGCCAGTCTTTGAATTGGGGCACGGCTGTGCTGTGCTTCAGCAACCATGTGAACAATTTGTGCGAATATTGTATCTTTACCGACGCGCTCGGCTTTCATCACAAAACTGCCGGTCTGATTGATTGTGCCCCCGATTACCTTGCTGTTGGGTTCCTTCTTCACTGCCATCGATTCGCCTGTCACCATCGATTCATCCACAGCGCTGTGACCTTCGGTAACGATGCCGTCCAAAGGAACTTTTTCACCAGGTCGAACGCGCAGCAGATCATCCACCTGAATGTGTTGTAGTGGCACATCTTCTTCTCCTGTTATGCTAATCTGGCGAGCTGTTTTGGGTGCTAGATCGAGCAGAGCACGGAGTGCGCCACCTGTCTGCTCGTGTGCTTTGAGTTCCAGCACCTGTCCCAACAAGACCAGTACCGTAATTACTGCGGCAGCCTCGAAATATACGGCCACAGCGCCGTTCGCCTGCTGAAAGTCGGCGGGGAAGATATCAGGTGCGAGTGTTGCCACCAGACTGTATAGCCAAGCCACCCCTGTACCCATGGCAATCAGGGTAAACATGTTCAGTTTGCGCGTTTTCAATGAAGTCCAGCCGCGAGTGAAGAAGGGTTTTCCTGCCTAAAGCACTACTGGTGTGGCCAGTACCAGCTGGATCCAATTAGTTAAGTTGGTACTGAAGTAATGGTGCAGATTCATAAAATGGGTGCTCATTTCCAATAAGAAAACGGGGAGAGTTAGCACCAAGCCGAGCCAGAACCTTTTACGCATATCGATCAGTTCCAGGTTTTTACCTTCTTCTCCAGTCATCATTTCCGGTTCCAGCGCCATGCCGCAGATCGGGCAATTTCCCGGTGCTTTTTGCCGGATTTCTGGATGCATGGGGCAGGTGTAGATCCCTTCGCTTCCAGCAGCTGGAAAGGATCGCTTTGTGTTCTTGCCTGGTTTATGCTCATGGTGATTACTTTGTACATCCATATAGCCTCCTTGTTATGAACCTTCCGCAACCGTGTTTGCACTCAGAGCATTCTCAGCAATTATTTTTCGCTGTTAAATACCCAGTCTGTTCTTCTCAGGGCACAGTGAGAGATAAGCAATATATTGCTGATAATTTCCTTTCTTACCTGCATGATGGAATTTGCTGCTTACACTGTATTCTAATTCTAATGATAGGCTGAAAAATATGATTGATAAATTTTAATCATGGCATTGCGGGAAATACTCGTTCTAATCATTAGGAAATATTCAAAAAACCTTTTTGCAGGAGAAGACTATGGCTATTGATGTTAATCTGGTACAGGCAGTCTGGGAAAAAGGAAGAGGTACGCAGGAGCAAGATATATCCGAGTGGCGCAAGGACCAATGTGGTGCATGGATAAACCGACAAAATTATAATAATGCAAAGTCAGAATATGGCTGGAAGATAGTAAATGTTAAACCAGGTAGTCCGGATCACCTGGAAAACCTGCAGCCATTTCATTTACAAAATGATTTCGATATTGCTAATGATAAGCCACACTGCAGGGTTACAGCTGACCGATCTGGCTTGATGCCCACCCAAAATGTCGATACGCCACACAATACTGACGCTTGATCTGTTGTCTATGAATTATTTTCTCACTGTCAGGGAAATGTGTACATGTTGGCGGCATGCCGAGGCTAAATCAAAGCAAAACAAATGAGTTATTTATTGATTACGCCTAGACATAGAAAATGGTACTGCTAGCAGTCAAGATCTGATTACTCTACTTGAATGATCGATTGAATTGGTTGAACGAGGAAGCTCCAGAACTTTGTTGGATATTTTGAATGGACTCTACTCTCAGCTAATTGGCTTGCAACCTAATACTTTGTTATGTTGATGCTTTTTTGGGTGTTGAGTGGAGTGGGTGCTCTTTTCAGGTTCAGGACAAAATTTAGGAGATATACCGGAGTAGCTGATGATAAGTATCTGGCGATTCATGCTATTGTTTCTGCTTCTGAATCTGCTCAGCGGATATACATTTTCTACTGAGCCACCAGAATATTGTAAAAGTACTACAAATGCTGATGCCAGAGCATGTTTTGCCTCGCATCCCTCCTATTGTGATAGCACAAGCTTTGCCAACTCAGGAGCATGTTTCCTGATGAATGCATTTTACTGTGAAAGCGATAGCTATGCGAATTCGGGTGGGTGCTTTATTTCACACCCAATATATTGCAGTAGCTCGAGCTACGCCAACTCAGGTGCCTGCTTCCTAGCTAATGGAGCCTATTGCGAAAGCGATAGCTACGCCAATTCCGGTGCATGTTTCGCATCGCACCCATCTTATTGCAGCAGTTCTAGCTATGCCAATACGTCTGCCTGCTCGGGTGCAAGGCCGGCTTACTGTCAAGACAGCATTTACGCAAACTCGAAAGCATGTTCTCGTTTAGTCAAGCCCAGGCCTGGCCAAATTTTAGAGGTTGCTCGCCGCTTGGAGGCGCCGGTAGATGTGAACAGTCTCATGCGTGAGTTGATGAAATAAGTAGCAATGTTGGAATGGTAACGATTAGTAAGGGCTAGCTCAAAGCCATGATCTAATTCCATTTCTAAATCAAAACTGACTTTGTCGGCTTCACCTTGCCGTATTATTTATACTGTCTGCGGCTCGCCTTCGCCTCATTTTTGATTTGGAAATGGAATAATATAGTCTCAATGTGCCTGCCTCGCTGATTTATATCCCTTTGCTCCATACGCTTACTGTTTTTTAAGTTAAAAGTGGTAATGCGCACCGATTCCGAGATACTCAGCTTTCTCTTTGTAAAACTGACCAGTGGGAGAGTTACCGTTAAAATACTCTATCATAAACTGCAGTTTGCGACCAAACACCTGGTGGTTGTCGAACTGAAATCCGGCTCTGGCGGATACATCCACGTTCCAATCGTTTTGTTGGTGATTCTTTAAGTCAACAGCCAGTATGGGTCTCATTGCGGCAAAATCGAGACGCCAAGGGCTTCTGAATTCAAGCCCATACTGAATTGACCAGGGTTTAATGGTTGAGGGATGTTTATGAAAAATACCCCCTCCTCCACCATAAACTCGGAATCCGTATGGCAGCTCATATGAGAGCTTGAGATCAGCGCCTTCATAACTGAGATTGACGCGCTCCAACCGAGTTCTTAGTAAAAACTCATCGCCAAGATGCGAGCTTTGATGGAAAACACGGGCAAAAGCGGAAAGTTGACCCATTCGCATGCTTGAGTAAACTGAAGCAATAAAATCAGTATTGATCAGATCAGAAGATTTTGCATCGAGATTGAAGTCGCTAAAAACACCAGCCTGCAGTCCTGCTTCCCATTGGATAGTGGTTTGGCCAAGATTGGCGCGGTAGAAGGGGATAGTTTCGCCGAAGCTGACTGCACCATTATTTTCTCCATCAATATCGGCACCAACATAATTGCGATAACTGGCAGAGAAATGTGCCCAGCGTGGGTCAGCCAGTAATGGCATAAATAAATGGCCGGTTGGTAAAAAACCCGTAGGAAAAACTTCCGCGACTTTCCCAGAGGGAGTTACCGGTACTTCCTGTTTGGCTGGCGGTGGAGAAACCGCCAGCTCTTGTTGAGGAACGCCCTCCACTAATTCAACACCCATTACTCCCGGGATTTCAGATAACATTTGCTGAACTTGAGCACGATCTTCCGGTGGCAGATGAGGTACTGGCAAGGTAATGACACCGTTGCGTACTACCAAGGAAGAGAGATCAAGTTGAAAATCACGTTTTAGAATTCCTGTGGCATAGCCTGCAATATAAGAGTCATCTGGGATCACATCGCTGTAGATGGGGAATGATAGGAACAAAGTCATTCCAAGAAGAATAAAGAACCGTACAGCACGCATCATTTTTGTCATGATATTTTTTGTCGGTATTTATCGTCATGTAAAGATAGCAGTTTTTCCGTCATTATGCACTTGTGGTTAACCGATCAAAAATAGTCAAATTTGTTAGGGTCTGTTGACATTTTACATAGGTAACCATAGATATCCACATGCTATAGCTACCATACTCTCGTAATTTCGCTTCAGTTTGTCGTATCGTGTCGCTATTGCCCGATACTGTTTTAGCCGGGCAAAAGCATTCTCCACCCAATGCCGGTATTGATATAAACCCCAATCCATATCTGCATTACCCTTCAACGAGTTGCGCTTTCTCGGTATCACAGCCTGAACCCCCTTCTTCGTTATCTGTTCCCGTAACCATCGCTGTCATAGCCCTTGTCCGCAACTATTGTTTTTGCGTCAGGCAACCTGGCAATCAAATCAGGTGCGGCACAACAGTCATTGACTTCTCCACCGGTGATTTCAAACTCAACTGGCAAGCCATAACCATCGACCACTAAATGGATCTTGGTGGTATTGCCTGCACGGCTTTTGCCAATTGCTTGCGATTCTTGACTCGCTGCTCCCGCACTATGTTGATGCGCTTTAACATAACTGCCATCCATAAATCTCCATTCCCAATCCGGATCAACAGCCAATGCTTTGAAAACATTCAGCCATTTCCTGCTCAATGACCATGCATTGAATCTTTTATAGATGGAATTCCAGCAGCCGAACACCCTGGGCAGATCGCGCCACGGACAGCCAACCCGCATTCGATACAGTATGCCTTCTACCGTCATGCGCAGATTGCGCTTGTTATAAATCGATTCTTGAAGCAGAATCTTCTCCAGCTTCGACCAGTACTCATCATTGAGCATCATTGGGGGCATCGCAAACTCGTTTTGTTGGTGGTATGGGAACCCCAATATTACGAGTTTGTTTCTATCTATGAAATACTTATCTTAAAACGTCAACAGACCCTAGTCAGATTCCGTTTTTTGTTAAAAAATAGCAACCAGCTCTTTTTCAGTAGAGTGTAGTTTCCTGCTCGTTGTGGTCAGTGTCTTTGGCTAGATCGCCGATATTGCCGCGTATGCTACCACTGATAACTTCAACGCAGCTTTTCCAGAAGCCAGCGGAGAGCAGCTGCAGGCCACGGAAATACCTGTTCGACATCACTGTAGGCGCGCTGTATCGACAAGTAACACCTAACCCTTCCTCATCGAGATTGATGGTCTTGTGCCACATCCATGCTGGAAAAAATAAAACATCTCCCGGGTGCAGATCAAATTCATAGCGCGGTGCGTATCCCACCAGTGCATAGGCATCACGATCGCTTGGTTCGCCTTGCTCATCAGCTCGAAAAGCTGCAAAACGTCGCATACCATTGCCACGTGCAGCTGGATATAACAACCAGGAATATTCGGCTTCAATCAACGTCCAGTGTTTGGATCCTGATACAGCTTGATACCAGTTGAGACCTTCCTCGCAGTGGTAATTGGCGTTTAACCCTTTACCCAAACCAAGTATAAGAAAACTTAGAATAGGTTTGGATGGGCGGCCCATCACAGGGAAATAAGCATGTGACCGCGGAATACCGAAATATTGGTAAAAGGCTGGGTTTTGGTCGAGCAATAATTGTTGTGGAATGAAATTACGGCGGCGATCGATGGCGACTTGGTTGATTGATGTATTAATTATCTTCTTGGCGCTCTTGTCCAGAGCCTGCACTATGGTGTCTGGAAATCGCTCCGCTAAGCTTGTAAGTGTCCAGTCATGGGGTGCATTTTCAACAAAGCCACGTAAAATGCATGGAATGGCGCGTTTAACGTGTTCATGGTAAAACTGGTGTGGCTCAATCTCACCAGGATGATATTCCGCAATATTTAAAACTATTCGGCGCGGTAGATTATAGTTTTGCAATCTTTTTAGCACTCGCTGCTCTGTTCGTCGACGCATCTTTTGCAACAGGTTGGGATTATTAGTGAGATGTTGACACAACATGATGCTCTTTAGCGCCAACACATTCCCATAACCCAACGGTAGTTTCACTACGCCGCGTTTACCCATTCGCTCCACAAATAACATGCGCAAGAAAAATTGCTGCTCTACCACCAATTGCCACGTAGCATATAAAAATGTCGCTATTCCAGCTAACGGGGTAGCCAGTATATTTTTCGCAGACGCCAGAGTTATTCTTTTCAGTGTTTTGTCAGCAATCTCCATTGAATTCCCCTTTCGGTTTTTTCTCAATATTTAATTTCAGCTTGAGAATTGATTCCTGCAAAAAACTTCATCATCCGATTAGCCATCCTGGCGTCAGAGCCATACTGAACCAAATAATTGGTTCAGTATGGCTTAATGTTTGTGCCGGTTTTATGATTGACACTTGAAGCAGAGCAGAAGCAATGAATCAAACTGTTTCAGTTTTATTTCATATTGATGCTAAAGAATAATAAAGAGGCAAGCAATAATGCATAAGCCTACAATTTTTATTCCTTGGGAATACAATAATTACATTGAAGAAAAGAGTAAGCGATCTGACCGGGGCGTTATTAACCCAGCCAGATAAAATTTTAACAATTCGATTAAATCACTTGCAATAAACTGGATGCAAGAGCATTTTTTTTATAAAGAGTGGTGGTAATTCCATTTCCAGGTCAAAAATGACGCGAAGGCGAGCCACAGACAGTATAAATAATACGGCAAGGTGAAGCCGACAAAGTCATTTTTGACCTGGAAATGGAATAAAACAATAACAGGAAAGGGAAGACAGTATTAAATAGGTAACACTTATGAAAGATGAAGTCTGTATTCACTTCTTGCAGTGGGTCCTACCGCAGATGCAGCTGCGGTGGCAAGGTTTTCGTCGGGTTAGAAAACAAGTATGTAAACGTATAGGTCAGCGTATTGACCAGTTAGGTCTTGTGGATGAATTGGCTTATCGTGATTATTTGCTTAATCATGTGTCTGAATGGCAAATCCTGGCCACCTTGTGTCATGTTACTATCTCGCGTTTTTATCGCGATAAAGTCGTTTTTAATCGACTTGAAGATGAATTAATACCCCGATTATGTGCTCAGCTGCAACTACGAGGTGAAAAATACTTATATTGCTGGTGTGCAGGTTGTGCCAGAGGTGAAGAGGCTTATAGCCTGGTGTTACTCTGGACTTTTGTTTTGCAAGATCGCTACCCAGAAATGGTAATTTCGATTACTGCAACAGATATTGAGCCACTCATGATTCAACAGGCACACAAAGCGTGCTATCCATTTAGTAGTTTGAAGAATTTAGCACCTGAATGGCGTCAAAAAGCGTTCAGACAAATCAATGATCGATATTGTCTGTCTCCCATTTATCAGCATCCAGTCACTTTCGCGGTAAGCGATGTAGAACAAGTTATAGCCATGCGATCTTATCATTTGGTGCTATGCCGCAACCTGGTGTTTACCTATTTTAGCTTGGAAAGACAAGTGCAATTTCTACATAAATTACAAACACGACTATTAGAAGGAAGTGTATTAGTGCTGGGTGCGCATGAGCGTTTGCCTGAAGGGGTAAGCGGGTGGAACCAGTGGCAGCCACGATTGCCGATCTATGTGCGTGAATAGAGAATCCTCATATTTTCAGTTTAAAGATAAGCATTACCAATCAGCCATTTATCGGCTGGATGCCGTATTTCTTATTGGTATAGAGGATGGTTCTGATAATTGTCGCCATATTGACGAGGCTAACGACCAGTATCAATGTGTAATTGCAAAATCTTCAGTATATGTTCGCGATCGATCCAACCAACAATTTTCCCCTCATCTAACACAGGCACTTGGTTGATGCCATTCTCATTCATGATTTGTAATACCTCAAGGATGCTGTTAGTAGGTTGTGCGATATTAAGACGTTTGAGCGGAGTCATAATCTCGCGTACTGGCGTGTTGGACCATTGCTCACGTGGACACTTAACCACATCACTTAGTGATATTAGGCCGATAGTCTGGTTATCTTTAATCACTAGGCACGCACGGTGGCCGGTTAACAACATTTTTTCATCTATCCAAGATAGTATGCTCATGTCTGCAGCTATCATCGGTACTTCTTTTTGTATGACATCACCAACAGATACATGGCCAGCCAGGTGTTCCCTGAAATAAGCACGCTTGCTGTCCTCTGCCACGGCAAGCAAGAACCAGCTTATCCCCATTAACCATAGACCATTGACCAGCATGGCTGGCTGCAAGGCGATCAGCATTCCTGTAATCATTAAACCATAGGCGACTATCTTGCCACTCATTACAGCCCATTGCATTCCTTTAACAGCATTTCCAGTCATTTTCCATATTAGGGCACGGAAAATACGACCACCATCCATTGGAAAACCAGGTATTAGATTAAAGATTGCTACAACGAGGTTAATGGTTGTTAACCACTCGAGTACTGCCGTGGCGGTTTCGCTATAGGGCATTAGCCAAAGCTTAAGCAAATAGAAGAGACCCGCGAGAGCAAAGCTTACCAAAGGACCTGCAATCGCAATGAAGAATTCAGTTGCGGCAGTATCTGCATCCTTCCCAATTTGTGCCACACCCCCAAAAATAAAGAGTGTAATGGCACGCACCTTGATCCCACGAGCGATTGCAACTAGACTGTGGCCCAACTCATGCAGGATGATGCTGACAAAAAATAGCAGTGTGGCCAGCAAAGCGGTCAGAAATGTGTCATGACTGCTCCACTCTGGATGGGCATTTCTAAATACAACGAAAAGTGAGCTGACTAGCAAAAAGAAGACGATAAGCCACGTATAGTGCACTCCGATACGTATACCAAAAACAGTGCCGAGACGAAAAGAAGATTCCAGCATCCCATTCTCCTTCGATGAAATGGTAACAGACACACTATACTCCTTAAATCCTTCCACAGAGAATCAGTGCAAACCAATTAGATGTATTGATAGCCTGCAAAATCAGGTATGGCGTTTAACAGCAATTCGGATAAAATCACGGCTATTACATTGACCTGACTTTTAATTACCATGGGTAAATAAACATGGGTGAATAATTCGCTGTACTTATGCAGCCATGGTTGACAACCAATTAGATCGTGGAGTATGGGAAAAAATCAATGCATGGAGCAATCTGCTCAGTAGGTGGTAAAGGGGCATAGCTTTTGAAATATTGCAAATAAGCAGGATGGGGAAAAAGCTCAGGTTATTTGATGATCATGCAAGGGACGGATGATATCCATCATTTAAGTTTGCCACTTGTATGTGATTTGTTCAGCAGCAATTGAAGACTGATGGGATATCAAGTTCGGTCCTATGATTTACGTTGTTCCTAAATCCTAGTCTGTTTTGAGACATTGCGATTGCGGTGTAGGTGACGACCATGGATAAGTTAATTTATAGGCTATTCATTAGCAGCGTGTTTCATTTTGGCTATTGACAGGGCAGGCTGATGGGTGGGTTCATCGATACATAACTTCATTGATTGATAAATTTATTTGCATTATTGCAGAAAGGATAGGTTCCATGTTTGCTGTGAAAGGTGCAAGGAGAGAAGGATTTTTTGCCCTTGCTGTATGGTTGTTACTCTCCCTGGTAAGCCAGGTACAGGCGAATCCTCGCCATGCCTCCATCGTGATCGATGTGGATACGGCTCAAGTGCTGCACGAGTCACATGCTGATGCCAGTCGTTACCCAGCTTCTCTAACCAAGATGATGACGCTCTACATGTTATTCGAGGCGATGGAGAAAAGGAAGATGAGTCTTGATACTTCCATGCGAGTATCGACTCATGCAGCAGCCATGCCACCGACCAATATCAGGTTGCGATCGGGTGATACCCTTAGCGTGCGTGATGCGATTCCAGCGTTGATCGTACGCTCCGCCAACGATGTGGCAGCGGTAGTAGCCGAGGCGTTGGGTGGTACTGAAGCTAATTTTGGCCGCATGATGACGGAGAAAGCACGCAAACTTGGCATGCACTCCACCATCTTCCGCAATGCCTCCGGTCTGCCGCACAGTGAGCAGCGAACTACGGCCCGGGATATGGCAATCTTATCTACGCGGTTGATGAAGGATTTCCCTCAGTACTACCATTATTTTTCGACCCAATCGTTTCGTTACAAAGGTATGATCTATAATAGTCACAACCGTATGGTACGTAACATACCCGGTGTAGACGGCCTGAAAACTGGCTTTATCCGGGCTTCTGGCTTCAATGTGGCTACTTCTGCCAAGCGAGGTAATCGACGAGTGGTTGGGGTGGTAATGGGAGGACAAAGTGCCGCCTCGCGCGATCAGCATATGGCCCAGTTGCTGGATCGCAGCTTTACGCAATCAGTTATGACCAAGTCAGTCCGTAATGTCAGCAATATGGATGCAGCGCCAGCCGTAGCCATGAAAGTCAGTATGTCGGTTCCTGTCTCCAAACCTGCTTCCTCGTCGCAAAGAACGCTCGAGCCGGCCATGATGCAACGACCTACTCAGGCAAAAGCCACTGTTGCGTCCCAGAGGGCTGCCGGGGTGGATAGCAACAACAGCTGGGGAATTCAAATCGGTTCCTATCAACTGTATGACCGAGCCCAGGCCCAGGCGCAAGCTGTTACCCGCTGGGTAGCAGGTGAAGTGGTGGTCACTGAGGTTGAGGTCCGCAATCGCAAGCTCTATCGAGCCCAGTTGGTTGGTTTGCAGAGAAACGAAGCACATACTGCCTGCCAGAGTCTGGTCCGGCAGGGAATAGGATGCCTCGTGGTACGATCTTAATTTAGCGGCATGACTGTACTCGTTAACAAAAAGCACAGTTTAATTTTCTTGCCTACTTTGACGCCAGAGAGCGTTGTTCTTGCTAGTGGTGGCATCAAGCTAGGTAGCTGCTAAATAATAGTTGATAAGTCTTCATGCAAAAAATAAGGATGGGGTGCAAGGAAAACGGGAGCATAAAAGATGAAACCTGGAAATCGCAGTTGACGACTTAATGGGAGAGTTAAGCTCATGACATATGAGGCATTTTCGAATTTTTCTCATCGTCGCGCAGACGCTAACGATTGCCCAGTTTCTACTGACGCAGCTAAGCTAGGGTTGGTATTGCTAGGATAATTCATCCTGCTTGTTACTACTCCTAATGGGCTGCAAAGCAGCCGGCATGACAACACATGAGCAGACAGCATGTATCTCATCATAAACCTGCTGTAGCTTGTCAGCATAGCGCTGGGAAAAATGAAAGGGCACCAGTCTGGCAACTTCAGCAGCTGTTGCGATTTCGCCACAAGCGCGTGTAGTTAAATGACCAGTCTGCGTGGCTTGGTTGGCATCTGCTTCCATAAAACAAGCTTCGCAGAAAAGGGTATGGGCGTATCGAGCTAAAGCCTGTAGACGCAGGCGATTATCTACGGTATCAGCAAAATCGGTGGCATAAACTAATTTCTTACCTGGCTTGATCAGGACCAGGTCAGTTGCAATAACAGTCACACTGGTCATCGTCCCGTCAGGCAGAGTAATGATTGCTTTGTCATTTTCAGCCAGCAGGTGTTTTTTCACCTGGGCCAACCAAGGCCCTGGCTTCAGGTTATGTGCTTGCAGGTAATCTTTGCGGATATTGATTTCCTTCGTCGGTTCAAAGGCGTAGGCCAGCACTGGTGTATGATGATCTAGCAGTTGTGCTCGAATACGGAAATCCGGATCTTGCAGGATCACGCCTGCTTCCAACTTGATCTCGTCTAATTGCACACATGCTTGCTGGCCTGCTTGAAGGCGAAAGCGCAATAAACGGTCGGTATGCACTTCAGCTACCTCAAAGCGGGGTGCGCGCCCACCGATCCGATCCCATAGAATACCCTGCAGGAAACCTTTGATGTGTTGAGCCAATCCTGGCGGCCCATACAGGTGGCAAGGCGGAAACTCTCCAATGCGTGAGCGCAATAACATTATGAAGCCACCAATATGGTCGATATGAGTATGACTGATAAAAACATCCGTTACCTGATGGGCAATGCGTGCTGGCAGACGTACACCCTCTCCCAAATCGAACAGCAGACTTCGCCTTTGCTGCCGCAAGCGTATGTGTAATAGTGGATCGCCAAGAATCCCATTGACCAGACAGAAATCGATTTGCCCGACTCGCCCCATCACTTGCATCCCACTATTTTGCAGGGCTAAGCCGCTCATATTGGAGGCTGGTAGGTATGTTAGCGGTTCTGACGCAAACGGTACCGCTGTTTCCACTAGACCGCTGAGCGAACGCTGCGTATCTCGGACCAATACACAATCGAAAGCATGCGGTAGGTATGGCAACCTGACAGTTAATTGCTTTCCGTGCAAATGCTTCACTTCAGCTATGACCTGTGTCTGATTGCGTTTCAATAGTGCGACCTGTCTTCCAGCCCAGGCGCTGGATTCACCTAAAGGAGGTGGGGTACCGATAATATTTACTTGCGTAAGATCGACCGTTTGTTCAATACCCTGCTTAAGGTAGTTATTCCATAGCTTTGTACGCTGGTGAGCGCGACTACGTTTTCCGGGCCGCCTGGCCTCCACGCTGGTTTGGACTATGAAGAGCTGGTTCGTTAAGCTACGCAGTTCATCTAGCAGCGCCGGAGGTCGATCAGGCGCAGTAAGCATGAGCACAGCATCGACAGCTACCACCTCAAACATACCTTGTAACAATTCGCTGCCAGCAACGCCACGGGTTACGCCAGGGGCATCAATTAACAGTACGTCGTAATCAAACAATGGTATAAGGTGTCGTATCGCTAAAACCAGCGGCAGGCGGAAACGACCGGCATTGAGACTGCAGATAGCTTCATAACTGCAAATCTGCCAATCATCCGATTGCCATCTAGCGAGAGAAACAGCGCCTGGAAAACCAAAGGCGGGTGAACCAGGATCGGCACAGATACAATAACAGCTTCGACCAGCCTTGTTGAGTTCGTGCGCCAACTGCGATGCCAATGTCGATTTGCCGACTCCAGGTGGGCCATGCAACAATATGCGCCGATTGTGCGTTAATACGGTGGTAGCGATATCAGCCGCACGATACGCTAAAACAGGCAAGTGGTGTTTAGTATCGTTATACATGCATTTCCCCTCCCTCCGTACAAAAAGCTTGATGACTTTTGATCTTGATTTGATCACAAAAGTTTTTTAACTGAGGCAGTTTCCAATCATTTCCAAAGGTAGAAAAAGCTAAGTTGGATTTTGTTAAACACAGCATTACGTCGCTTCAAGGTTGATGATGCGCAGTATCATGAGTAATATTGCTTATCTGCTAAAGCTGAGTGGGTAGTTATTTGTTCTCAAAGCTCTCGTCCTAGACTTTAGCTGAAACGACCCAGTAGGTGGACAAAGAGAAAGCTGCAGCAGCTAGCCATTGAGGTGGTAATTCCATTTTTAGGTCAAAAATGACACGTAGGCGAGCCGCAGACAGTATAAATTAATACGGCAAGGCGAAGCCGACAAAGTCATTTTTGATCTGGAAATGGAATAAAAAAAGTAAAGCGGTGAAGGGATATAAATTTACTCTAACCCAATAATGGGAGATGTAATTTATGACTAAGCGTGAATTCTTCGGCGTAACGATTGAGTGTGTTCAGGGAAATATTGCAGCTCAAGCTGATATGGATGCCATTGTTAACGCGGCTAACGCCATGTTGCGAATGGGCGGGGGTGTGGCAGGCGCGATTCATCGGGGAGCAGGCCCTGGCCTCGAAGAGGAATGCCGCAAGCTCGCACCTATTCAGCCTGGCCAGACGGTCATAACCGGAGCACATAATCTGCCAAATCGTTATGTTATTCATTGTCTTGGGCCGGTCTACGGTAAAGATGAGCCTTCTGATCAGTTGCTCTCCTCTTGTTATCGTAATGCGTTGCAATTGGCCGAGAACAATCGCATCAGATCCATTGCTTTTCCGGCAATCTCGACGGGCTTTTTTGGCTATCCCTTGGAATTAGCTACCAGGATCGCCTTTCAGACAATTTTCGATATACTTCCCAGCCTTTTGATTGTTAAACATATTCGCTTTGTTTTGTTAAGTGATGCTGATCGGCAGTTATACGAGCAAATTCTTGACGAGTTCGAAAAAACATGATTAGGTATAAAAACATCAGTGCTAATGGTGCGATTTAGAATTTATGAATTCAGAGTGAACAGGTAAAAATAACGCAGTGTAGAGATACATTTATGCCAATTGCGATTTGCAACTACACGCATACTGGTCATTTTCTAAAAACTATTCACCCGAGATAACGAACTGTATCAAAATATCAAAGTATTACTGGATTGAAATGAGAGACAATTTTTCTGGAGAAGTTTAAACCTAAAATTGCGGCTTATGAACCGTTAATTCATTCTATTTTTAGAAGATTGTCATTTTTTTTATCCCTTGGTGGGAATTCCATTTTTAAGGAGGACAGATATGAAAAAAATGCTATCAACTATTACAACGTACTTCATTACGTTCCTTGTTATTGGGACATGTTTTGCAGAAAACAATCAAGATGTGGCCGAGGGGCGCGACGTTTGGTTCAAGAGCACTTTCGGTGGTGAGCATTTTTTCAGTATTATTTTGCCTAACCCGCCTTTCAGTCTCCGCCTTGGTTTTGATCAAATGTTAACCACGCCACGAGATAGCCGTTTTGACGAGTATGGGGTTATCAATGACCCAGATTGTACTCCAGGCGATGCATCGACCAGTTACTTTGATAAATGTGCTGATCCTGAGTCTGCCGGTATCATTGGCGTACGCAAATTTCCCAATCCTTCCGGAGGGGCTCCACTCATTGGTATTACTTGTGCTGCTTGTCACGCGGGGTTTGATCCTGTGCGTCCTCCTGCAAACCCGAACCGTCCACAGCAGGAAAATATTCACCCCACTGTGGGCAATCAGTTTCTACAGATCGGGAAGATCTTCAAGGGCCACCTTTCACCGCACGATCCTCGCTACCAGATTTTCTCCAGCTGGGCGCCAGGCACCGTAGACACCACCTTATTAGAAAACGATCACATCAATAATCCTGGCATGATTACGCCGATCTGGTCCGTACCGGACCGTCCATTTTTCGATGTGACTATGAATGGCGAGCCTGTTCGTGCTCATCGCGGCGGGCAGGGAGGAGAGGATGATATCGGTTGTGAGCAGGCAACAATTCGTGTTTATTTCAACATAGGCATGTGTGCGGCAGAGTGCATGGTTGGGCATCTTGCCAATGGTCCTGGAGGAAGTCAGACACCCATCGATCTTGCTGAGTGTAGACAGGTATGTCCTGAGCTGCTGAAGGCAGAAGAGTCGGTAGGGAAACTCTGCGCCTTCCTGCAAACGCCTCGTCCTCCAAGTCTGGTGAATACTCAGGAGGGTGCTAACTTTATCGACTGGAAGGTCGTTGGCATAGGCAAGAAAGTCTTCTCGCGCGCGTGTGCATCCTGCCACTCAGATGGAGACCGTTCTATCAAGCACAACGTGCTCTCCGATGATTTGATTCACCCATTCTCGGAAATTGGTACGAACAGTTGCCGCGCCCGTACGACCAACTGGATGGCTGGACATATCTGGGCCGCTTTTTCCTCGGGCCAATACAAGGAGCGGCCTACTGGCGGACCAGGTTTCTACCGCGACATGCCCCTGGTTGGCATCTAGGCAACAGCCCCGTTCTTCCACAATAATCGATTGGGCCGTCACCCTGGTGATCCGTCAGTCGCCAGCCTTATCGCAGCTTATCAGGACGCGATGGATCTGTTGTTAAACCCTGACAAACGGGACGAACCCGGGTCGATCCAGCGGACTAGCGACTTAGTGCAATTGCCAACTCCATCCGGTGTTGTGACGCTTCCTGTCGGGACACCTATCGCCCAGTTCGCCAGTATCGATCCCAACAGTGGTGTTAATCTCTGCCCGGATTTCATTGAAAACCAAGGGCACTATTTTGAAGTAGAGCTTTCCAGCGAAGAGAAGTATGCTCTGACGGAGTTCTTAAAGACACGTTGACATGGCGAAGCATTGCTTATAACGAGTAAATGGGTTCAGGGCTGCATTGCAGCCCTGCCTGATACAAAAGGCAGGGTCAAAATGGTCAGCGTGATACCTTACGATCTTTATGAGACCACAGGGCAGTTCTCTGCAACCAAGGCACAACGCTGCATTTGTGCTTGTAGTGACATAGAATATACCTCGTAATGGCCTTATTCCATTTCTAAATCTAACATGACGCGAAGGCGAGCCGCAGACAGTATAAATAATACGGCAAGGTGAAGCCGACAAAGTCAGTTTTGATTTAGAAATGGAATTACCATTCTGCAGAATGAGAAAATTTCGAAGATACTTCCATAATCAAGCGGTCAATTGTGGTTGTAGGATTATTCATAAATATTAAAAACAAGATCAATATACTTATTGTGGGAGAAAAATGGGGGTTAACTCCATAATGGCGGATATCTCATCGATACGGTTGGTCATTCACGGTGGCGCTGGTGCTATCAAGCGTTGCAAATTGACAGCAGAACTCGAGCATGCTTACACACAGGCGCTCGCTCAATCCTTGATGGCGGGCTATGCAGTACTTGCAGCAGGCGGCAGCAGCATTGATGCTGTGATTGCGGCAATTGTAGTGATGGAAGATTCGTCCTTGTTTAATGCTGGCAAAGGCTCGGTGTTCAGCCATACTGGCCGCAACGAACTGGAGGCATCAATTATGGAGGGTTCCACACTCATGGCTGGGGCCGTTGCTGCGGTCACAACCATCCGCAATCCGATCCTCGCTGCTCATGCCGTGATGACGAAAAGCACGCATGTGATGCTGATGGGCGAGGGTGCTGAAACCTTCGCTGCTGAACAGGGGCTTGCGATCGTAGATCCGTCTTACTTTTATACGCAATACCGCTGGGATCAGTTGCAAAAAGCGATGGCCAAAGAACGTGTGCTGCGCGATCACGATGCTGGTCCGGCTACACCGTTGCCAGGTGAGAATGAAAAGCGCGGCACGGTGGGTGCCGTGGCGCTGGATAGTCACGGCAATCTCGCTGCTGGCACATCAACGGGCGGACTCACGAACAAGCGCTTCGGACGCGTGGGAGATTCGCCGATCATAGGCGCCGGCACTTATGCCGACAATCGCTCGGTTGCGGTATCTGCCACCGGCACGGGGGAAATGTTCATCCGAGCTGCAGCTGCGTTCAATACGGCAGCACAGGTGCGCTTGCAGCATAAACCGATTGCCGAAGCGGCCAATAATGTGCTAGCAGAAATTGCCGCCATTGGCGGTGACGGTGGCTTGATTGTATTGGATGCAAAAGGCAATTATGCCATGTGCTTCAATACCACAGGAATGTACCGTGGCGTCATCAGTAATGATGGTATCGCTCAGGTGGGCATTTTCTCGGAAGCTGAAACGTCTGCCTCGGAAAAGTAGTTATGTAGAGGTGAATTTCTTTGATTCTGCCTCATCAGGTTTAGAATTTTGCTCCCTTTCTTTTCTCACCTTCCACTTAATGGTTACATAGGTACCTAAATATGCGCCTAGAAAGGCAGCAGATATATAGATTTTGTTCTCGACATAATTAGTGACGGTAAATGCTGTGACCAGAATAATCATGGCTGACCAGAATGCAGCAGGGTGTGCTCTTCTTTCTTCTACATCAATGAAATAGAGTGTCCAGCACACATCTGCAAGCGCCATTGCGATCATGATTAATAAAAAAGTGACAATTGAAAATTCCATACAATCACCCTTAAAAAATAACTCTACATCGAATCAAACAACTGCAATTCCATTTCTAAATCAAATCTGACTTTGTCGACTTTTCCTTGCCATATTATTTATATTATCTATGGCTTACCTTCGCGTCATGATTGACTTGGAAATGGAATAAGCGGTTGTGCGTTGTTTTGAAAATTACGATAGTAAAAACAGTATATTGCGTACAGAATGCGCCTATTATGATAATAGTATCGTGCAGCATGGCTGCACGCAATGCCAAAACTTTAGTATTCTTCCTCGCGTTGCTATTCAAATTCGATATTTCGCTCTGAGGGCTAATATCTCATGCGGTGCTATCCAATTAAGATGAATAACCTTCTACATACTTAGCCAAGCATAGCCTCGCTGCCAGTGATTGATCGGTGTTGCTGATTTTGGATAGGTAGTATTTGCAAACCCGATGACCTTTCCTTGATAACGTGTCGGACCACAAATTGACAAATGCCCATTGTTTTCTCTGATTTGCAGGCTTCCTCCGATCGAATTTGTGATGATCGGCAGCGTTATCCCAAAGACCTTAGCCGCTACGTAAGCACTTGCTGCGCTTCCTGTTCCGCAACTTTTGGTGATATCCTCGACACCCATCTCATAGGTGCGTACCGAAATGCCTTCCTGGTCGCGCCAGATGAAATCAACGTTAACGCCTTCAGGGTATCCGACGAGTTCACATAGAGATTGTTCTTCCCGTAAGGATTTACCCCATACTCTTGCGGTTTCCACATCAAGCTCAGAACCAATCACTACCACATGCGGGACACCGGTAAAGACGAAATGAAGCTGATGATTGACCTGCCGGTAGTTTCGTGCTTCACCTAGATTGGCTTCGACAAGGTCATCGTGGACAAGCACTTCTTTCTTTCCGTCGCCGGTGATGATAGAAAACATATCGCTGGAAATATAGGTGTCACGCAAAAAACGTGTCGCGCATCGCAAGCCATTGCCACACATGGTCTCTTCAGTACCATCACAATCAAAAATCCTCATTGTCGGGAGCCCTTGCTGCCGATCCAGATAAATAACACCATCAGTCTCATGCTGCATTGCCAATGCGGTTGAAATCTGTGAGCGATCAAACCCGGCCAGAGGCGTTCTCATCTCATCAATTATCAAGAAAGAATTGCCACACCCATCCATTTTTGTTGCTTTGATTCTCATAGATCTATTTCCTTTATGAGCTGATTAATAAGTGTTGTGTGCAATTACAAAAGATGTAAATATCCCTGTGTTTAATACGGTTTAAACCCCATCCGTCTTGTAAGGTGTACTTGAGCAACACCTGAGATAAATTCATCTTGAACCATGCCGGCCAGGACAAAGCCATTTTTAAGATAGAATCGCAAGCTTTCATTTGCATCGGCATCAGTAATGACATTGAGGATTCTTCCTCCTTGCTTCTCAATCTCAGCAAAGATGCCATCTAGCATCAGAGAGCCATATCCTTTGCCACGATGATGCTTGTCAACTGCAATGGTCAGCAGGTGATAGGTATCAACTGTCTTTTTAACAATTACATAGCCGACAGGATTGCCATTGTCCATTGCGCACAGCCCAAAGCATTTGCCAGAGGAGATGTCTTCCAGTTCATCATGAATTGCAGATTGGTACATAGGACCAATATCCTGCAGGGCAATCTTCTCAAGGCCGGGATAGAATTCTTTCGTAATAGGTATAATCATGATTCGCTTATTTGTTTACAGTTTACCTAGAAGGGTATACTGCCGATCCCGATGGGTAATCGTGCCAGCTTTGGTTGCTTGTTCCATGGCGGAGCCCGCTAATTCCTCAAGCAATTGGGTCTTTCCTTTGAATCGTTCCGAATACATTGGGGATAGTCGTTGTACGGCTGTATTGACGATCAGTGCAACCATATCATTGTGTGCAATGTTCGCGTGACGGCACATATTGGTGAGATCAGCTTCTGTGGGATGTATACCAGGAATTGTATTGGCTTCAAGGAAATAGAGCTGATCATCACGTACGCGAAAATCCATGCGGTTATAGTCGCGCACTTCGAGAGCCTCGTGCGCTGCAATGGCGATCTTCGCGAAGCTTTTTGCTTTTTCAGTCCAGGTAAGATGTGAAATATAGGGATTCTCGATGTCTTTTACGTGGGGATCGCGTACCTGCGGCTGCCCGGGAATCTTTGCGAAGTCGATTTCCAAGATTGGGAGCACATAGTTTCCGATAAGGCCCACTGTATACTCGTTTTCGGGCAGGAATTCTTCGACGAGCGCGGGTTGATTGAATTGTGTGTAGATCGCTTCGACGGCATCATTGAGTTCTAACAAATTGTGCACTTTGCTTTTTTGGCTGATACCAATGCTGGTCCCTTCGCTATAGGGTTTTACCATCAAAGGGAAAGACAAATCTTTAAGTTGCTCTCCTGGTGCCATGAGCCGAAATCGTGCAGTCGGCACGCCGTCATACGCGACGATCCTTTTTGCCGTTGCTTTATCCATCTTGTTGATGAATGTTTTTGGGCTGCTGCCTGTATAAGGAATGCTTAGATGTTCACAGAAAAAGGGGACAATAGCTTCACGCAATTCCTTCTCATCGAGACCTTCTGCGTTATTGAAGACTAAATCGATATGATTTTTGCGCTTTTCGAGTTGATGATAGATATCAGAACCAACATCAATCAATTCCACATTCGCACCAAGGCGCTCTAGCGCTGCTATTACAGCTTCGATGGTAGCCGGGCTTTCAAATTCGCCATAACGTTCGTCTTCCATCTCCGGCTTTCTTACATTACAAGTATAAGCAATATTGATTTTATTCATATTGAAGAGAAACGTTTAGTAAACAACACTCTTTTTATTAAAAGTTAACATCATTCAGGTGCAGTTCAGCAGTTCATCAGTTTGGCAGCATTCCTCCTAAGTTTTAGTCGCTCTACCCCTCCGTATTGATTGGTGTGAGAGGACGTATCATGAAGGCAATATTTTTTATACTTCCCTTTTCAGCAAGCCATTAACAGTTTGCTCACATCTATTTTTGTTTATTAACGCAGCAAGAACGCGTTCCGTTGACATACAGATAAAGTTTCGGATGCTTCTTTAATAAAACTATATGAATGGCGCATCTAATGATTGATAGAAATAGTTTGAGAGAGGAAAATTGGGATCGGAGGCTGAGGAATCCCTATTTTTGTAAAGGTGACTCATGAGCGTTCATAGTGCAGGCATCATTTTGTACCGCTTTATTGAAAGTAAGCTTCAAGTCATGCTTGTTCATCTTGGTGGGCCTTTCTGGGCAAAAAAGGACGATGGGGCATGGTCAATCCCAAAAGGAATATACGAAAAAGATGAAGATCCGCTTGCTGCAGCCAAACGAGAATTTCGAGAAGAAACAGGACGCGAAGTAGACGGAATGTTTATTGACCTTGGGGAAGTAAAGCAGCCTAGTCGGAAAATAGTGCATGCGTGGGCTTTAAAGCATGATTTTGACACTTCAAAGATCGTAAGTAACCTGTTTCGCCTTGAATGGCCACCCAAGAGCGGCAGCATTCAACAGTTTCCTGAAGCCGATAGAGCGCAATGGTTTGAAGTACAGGAAGCCAGGGAGAAAATCTTGAGAGGACAGCGAACATTTCTTGAAAGATTGATAGTGCAGCTTGGTTACACACCGGAGAATGCAGGAGCGTCGCATTATTTTGAGTAATAAGATATTGAGATCAAGTAAAACAAACTACTTTCTAAATTTTTAGCCATTAACTATCAAGGTGCTATGATTAACTAGCTAGCAGCGAGTGAGATCGTTAAAGAAATTGAAGGTGAAGCTGCCATCCTATCAGCTCAGCATTGTCATAATCGTAGCTATTCTTGTATCGTTTCTCGGGGGGTGTGCTACTAAACTGATGCTTTATCCTGAGATGGCACGGAGAATAGAAGCTCGTTATTTGCCATCCTCATTATCAAACCAACATCGGGTGAAAAAGGTAAGGGTTAGAAACGATTCAGGGTATGAATTACATGGGCTTTTGTTCGAAGCTGAAGGCGATTCAGGTACAGTTATGGTTTCGGGTGGAAACGCGATGCCAAGAAGCCATACCTTAGAATATTACCGATTTCTGCTTGGTCATGGTTTCCGAGTATTGGTATTCAGTTTCCAGGGATATGACGAAAATCAAGGCCGCTCTGATCTCAATTCACTTGTTGGAGATGCCGCAGCCTACTATGCTTATTTAAAGTCTGAATATCCTGGCGAAGAAGTTGCCTACATGGGTCATTCCATCAGTAGCGCCGTGGCATTGTGCTTACCACTCAGGGTGGCTGCACTATCCGCAATTGTTGTAGAAGGTTCGCTCGATCCAAAGTCTATCGCGTATACTAAGCTAAAGCAACTTTGGTACCTGTTTCCGTTGTATCCAATTCTTTTACCCACTGCGGTAGTTGTGAGCATTACCGTACCTGACAAACTTGATGTGGCGGAATGTGTGACTGCATATAGTAATATCCCCATTACTTTTGTGCACCACCCTGATGATGTCGTTACTCCCTTCGAACAAGCGTTTGATCTTTTCAGTACCTATCAAGGCAATAAACAGTTTCTTATTCCACGATACTCGATGCCACCTCAATACCATACTAGCCTGCTGAACGATGTGACAATCCAAAACGAGATCGTTCGGTTCTTGCAAGATCATTTATCAACGCGGCCACGATCCAATTAAAAAGTTCACTTCTGACTATCCTGCTGCAGGCAGAAGACATCAATCGTTGTTAAGGATCAATTGAACTGAACTAGAGATGGTCAACAATTTTGAACCATTTTTTTCAGAATTTATTTTTTTCGCGGAAGTTGTTTTTTGTTCTTCGATCTCATGATCGGTCGCTCAAAAATATCTTTTCTCCCACTAATCTGATTTCCGGATACTCACCATGTAATACAAGTATATTTTCATCAGCAAGCTGTAAATGTAATCGGCCATATCGCTTCTGCGGCAGTGGAAGAGGGATCGGCTCATAATATTTTCCGTCCAGCTCCAAATACCCCTCGACCACAGTATTAGGCAATATGGGTATAGGTACCTCAAGCTGGGCATGCTCCATCAGCATTATCACTTCCTGGCTCCAGGCGACATCCGGCTTATGCTCCAAATACATGCAGGTATAGGAAAAATGTAGCTCCGCTTTTTCATCCTGGAAGTGAAGATTACTTACGCGAGAATCAAAAAGCTCCCAGACTCTACCCATAACGGCCACATAATTTTGTGCATAAAAAATTAAACTTCTTCTTTTCTATAACGAATTTATAAAGCGTACCACGATTCCCCGCTTCGCAGGTAAGACAGTCCTGTTTTAGCTCAAATCGCGCAAGCGACTCACTATGTTCATGATAAAGTTTTTGTCTTATTACCAAGGTATTTCGCTGCCATCATAGCGTAAGAAACGACCACTGTTTGCCAGGGTAAAAGCATCGACTAGGGTTCGCATACCCTCGACGCTTTCTCGGGGCGATAGCAGTCCATCTGGACCGCCCATCCGCGTTCGGACCCAACCAGGATGCAGCAATAATACTCCGATCTGCTGCGGTCTTAGTTCTAATGAGAACCCTTTCATGGTGGCATTCAATGCTGCTTTACTGGAACGATAGTAATAACTACCGGAACTTTCGATCTCGGCAATGGAGCCCATGTGGCTACTGATAGCAACGATTAAACGTTTTTGGCTATGCCGCAAATGATCAAGGAACGCGCGGCTCACGCGCAATGCGCTCATCGTATTAACGCAGAAAGTGTGGGACCAGGCTTCATAGTCAATGGCTTGCTCTGGCTGAATATATTTCTCGAAATAGACCCCCGCATTGTTGATCAAGAGATCGATAGGGTGATCCGCAAGCTCTCTTGCCAAGGCGCCAATTTGATCGGAATCGGTCACATCCAGTCGATGTATGGTTAAGGCACTGTGCTCGATTTTCAGTTGCTGCAGTTCTTCCGCTTGTGCAGGAAACCGGCAAGTGGCGAAAATACGCCAACCTGTCGCCGCATATTGACGGCACCACTCCAAGCCGAGTCCGCGGTTACTACCGGTAATTAGAACGTTTGACATAATAGGGATGACTTTCTGCAATTAAAGTAAAGTGCATCAAACAATTCCTTCTGGAGCGTTCCAATAGCGTTTCCGCTCGGTATATCTGTAAGCGCGTATAATCATAATAACTTTTCCGATCTTTTTGAGATTGTCAGGCTCGACGATATCGAAAATATTAAAGTTTGCTAATATGGCATAGCTTTCCTTTAACACCAGCTTGGTGCGTTGTGTCATGGTTTACCATTTCATACCTTCGAAACAATGACAATCCTATTCCAGGATATCTTGTTTCATCGAGATCGACATGTGATTCACATTGCACGCCATAAGTGTTTTTGGCATCGAGTAATACTAAATTAGATATTCGAGAGGAAGTGAAGTTTCCTAATCGTGCTATGCAGGTTGAAGAATTAAGCAGATCATAGGGTCATGCTTCACATTTGACATTCTCTTTCTTTTCCGCTGATTTTATGTGCAGCTCACCAGCGCACGGCTCACACCAAAATGCTACTTAAGTAACATATAGTAATTATTGCCAGATCAAATATGTTTTAGTAATTAAATTTCTTTCGATCCGAATATATGAAATATTCATATTCTATTGTTTTTTTTATTTGATTATAAAATATAAAAAAGCCCGCATATTTCTTGCGGGCTTTCTTGCACATATGTTAAATCAATTAATGCAAATTGAATATTTCCATATGGGTAGTAATTTCGCTAGCAGACACACCAACTAGCGTAATCGATGATTCGCCATCCGTGAATTCAAAGGTGAAGCTGTTATTGGTCTGGGAAACATGAGTAAAGGAAAGGTTCATATCTGCACCAGCAATAATATCACCGAGCTGGAAGGGTAGATGGCCATTGTCAATCTGAATAATGTGATCACCGAGATCACCGAGACCACCGAGATTGATAATGTCATTACCATGACCGCCAACTAGAGAATCGCTACCATAGCTGCTATTTTCATACTGATGCGAAGCGGGAACTTCATAATTTTCCACATCGAGATTTAAATATTGAGAATGCTCTGAGCTTTCTGAATATTCTAAGTGTTCTGAATTTCCTGAGTATTCTAAATACTCAAAATTTTCCGAATGATTAAAATGTTCTAAATGTGCATCAACTGCATGAGCATGATCTGGAGTACGATCCCTTAAAAGCTGATCTAATATTTCTTGAAGATTTAGAGCGTTTTGTTCATTATTCCCATGCCCATGTCCATGTCCATGTCCATGACCGTGACCGTGTCCACCACCTAATGAATCATGTGCCATTATTTAAAAACTCCTTCAATTGAATGGATAAATACGCATGAATGTTATTAATTAAAGCGATGCAGGTGGTATATGATATTTACCTAAAGCTACTTGAAAATCATCATTAACTCGACCTGTCAGTTCAGCAAGTTTGCTTAGAACTGGAGTGATATTGCTGAAACGACTCCTTCGCACTTAATTACATTCAATCATTCAGCGCTCTTCAGAATTTCATTGCATAAAACAGACGGTAACTTCTTTACTCGTTTAATTTTTGCAATTAAATCTGCTTTAGTTATCGGCACTTGGTGAAAAAACTTAATTGATTTTGCGGCTGCAGTGATTCATGAAAGTTATGCAAGCGGCCTCATCGCTTGGAAAATAAGAACAGTAAGACAGAGGCTTAAAAAACTTGAATCTGTTTAATATTCTGCTGGAGAGGAAAAATTGGATCTATTTTATTTTGTGAGAAGGTGGAGACTAAGTCATATACTTGATTAAGAATTTCATATATGCAGCTGCAAAATGGATATTCATTTGACATCATATTTTGCGAAGTATAAAAAATGGTCAACTAATAATTCCATTTCCAAATCGAAAACGACGCGAAGGCGAGCCGCAGACAGTATAAATAATACGGCAAGGTGAAGCCGACAAAGGCAGTTTTCATTTAGAAATGGAATGAGATCTTCGATAGAATCATCCTGGATAAAGTTGCCACTTCATTTCGTCGAATCAGTAAATTACCGGGCACGAAATAGATAAAAAATCACTATAAAATCAAAATCACGCGATAGTCATTCACATTAATGCGAGTAGGGCCAGTGATGAGCAGGTCATTGAGTTGTTCAAAAAAATTATAGGCATCGTTGTTATTTAGCAGGGCATTGGGATTGAGACCAAGTTGATAAGCACGAATGAGCGAGTCGGGAGTGAGGATGGCTCCGGCGTTTTGTTCTGTGCCGTCGATGCCATCGGTGTCACAGGCGAGCGCATAGACTTGTTTCAGTCTATCCAAGGCAATGGCGAGCGATAGTAAAAATTCGGTATTACGTCCACCTCGGCCATGGCCTTTGACCGTCACAGTGGTTTCTCCACCCGAGATTAATGCTACGGGTGGTTTAAACGGATTATCGTAATGACAGATTTCTTTTGCCACGGCCGCATATACTTTGGCCACTTCCCTGGCTTCTCCGGTGACGGTATCGCCCAGCATCAGCGGCGTGATGTTGTGCGTGCGAAAGAAACACTCGGCGGCTGCGAGTGATTGGTGCCCCGTGGCAATGACGCAATTTTTTACATTTCTAAAAATGGGATCACCCGGTTTTGGAGTTTCTGCTTCGCCATGCTGACTTTTATCCTGCAGAATATTCATGACATGAGGAGAAACGTGGACCGCATATTGCTTGATAACGGCGAGCGCGTCGGCATAAGTGGTGGGATCAGGCGCACAAGGGCCTGAGGCAATATGAGTCGGTTCGTCTCCAGTGACATCAGAAATAATCAAGCAATGGATCGGCGCACGGCAAGCGGCAGCCAGTCTGCCACCAAGAACGGCGCATAGATGCTTGCGCACTGTATTGATTTCCTGGATCGATGCACCGCAAAGCAGCAGTTGTCGAGTGATATCCTTAAGTTCACCCATTGAGACTCCTGTAATCGGCAACGATAACAAGCTGGAGCCACCACCACTGAACAAACCAAGCAGCAGATCGTTGGCGTTGAGTGCCTGCACGCTTGCCAGAATCGCCTGTGTGGCCAGTTCACCATGCTGGTCAGGTAACGGATGACCCGCTTCGATGACTTCTATTTTCCGGGTGGGCAGGCCGTGACCATAGCGTGTGATGACAATGCCTTCTAAATTCGCTTCTACGGGCCAATGTGCCTCTACTGCTTGCGCCATGGCTGCGGCAGCCTTGCCTGCCCCCACCACCAAAGTCTTTCCTTTGGGCGGACTCGGCAAATGAGCAGGGACGATTTTTAGCGGGTCAGCTGCATCTAGTGCTGCCTGGAAACTGTTAAGCAACAGTTCGCGTGGGCTCAAGCGCTGACCTCTGTGCTTTTCTTTTTACTCGCTGCAACAAGCATGGGTTTCAAATATTCTCCGGTGACGCTTCCCGGATTTTGCGCGATATTTTCCGGTGTACCTTCGGCAATGATCTGGCCGCCGCCATGGCCACCTTCTGGCCCAAGATCGATGATCCAATCGGCTGTCTTAATCACATCGAGGTTATGCTCAATCACGACAACGGTATTGCCATGGTCACGCAACCGGTGCAGCACCTTTAGCAAGAGATCAATATCCTGGAAATGAAGGCCGGTAGTAGGCTCATCGAGGATATAAAGCGTGCGGCCGGTATCACGCTTGGACAGTTCCAGCGACAGTTTTACACGCTGCGCTTCCCCGCCGGAAAGCGTAGTAGCCGATTGTCCGAGTGTGATATAGCCCAATCCTACATCAAGTAAGGTTTGCAGTTTACGCGCGACCACCGGTACGGACTCAAAGAATGCAAAAGCATTTTCCACGGTCATTTGCAGGATCTCGTAGATGTTTTTGCCTTTGTATTGGATCTCCAGTGTTTCACGGTTATAACGCTTACCATGACACACGTCGCAGGCGACATAGATATCTGGCAAGAAATGCATTTCTACCTTGATGACACCATCTCCCTGACAGGCTTCGCAACGTCCTCCTTTGACGTTGAACGAAAAACGCCCAGGATTATAGCCACGCTCACGTGCCTGCGGGACACCGGCAAATAGTTCACGAATCGGCGTAAACAAGCCAGTATAGGTAGCTGGATTAGAGCGTGGGGTGCGGCCAATCGGTGTCTGGTCCATATTGATCACCTTATCAAAAAAGGCCATGCCTTCAAGCTCTTGATAAGGCGCTGGCTCCGTGCTGCTGCCATAGAGATGGCGCGCCACAGCGCAATATAGCGTGTCATTGATCAGCGTGGATTTGCCTGAACCCGACACACCGGTAATACAGACCAGCAAGCCAACAGGCAGGTTGAGATCGGCATTCTTTAGATTGTTGCCAGATGCGCCGGTGATTCTCAGCATACGTTCAGGATTGGGGGAAGTGCGCGTTGGCGGCACCTCGATAGCTAATTTGCCAGAAAGATAGCGACCAGTCAGCGAGGATGCATTTTGCTGAATGTCTGCTGGGGTGCCTTGCGCAATGACGTCGCCACCATGTTCACCAGCGCCAGGTCCCATATCGATCACATGATCGGCCAGCTGAATGGCATCCTGATCATGTTCTACCACGATCACGCTATTGCCGAGATTGCGCAGATGCTGCAATGTTTCTAGCAAGCGGCCATTGTCGCGCTGATGCAGCCCAATCGAAGGTTCATCCAGCACATACATCACGCCTGTTAGACCAGAGCCAATTTGACTCGCCAGGCGGATACGTTGGGATTCTCCGCCCGATAGGGTGTCAGCAGAGCGATCGAGCGACAGATAATCGAGTCCGACATTGTTGAGAAATTGCAGGCGGCTGGCGATTTCCTGTATGATTCGTTCCGCAATTGCCTGTTTGTGTCCTGCCAGCGTTAGCTGATCGAAAAACAACTTGGCTTGCTTGAGCGGCCAGGCGCTGATTTCATAGATAGCTTTTCCATTGACCTGCACATGTCGTGCTTCACGGCACAAGCGCGTGCCTTCGCAATCCGGGCAAGTGCGCGAGTTGATGAATTTTGCCAATTCCTCGCGCACGGTTTGTGAATCGGTTTCCTTATAGCGGCGCGTCAGACTGGGAATGACGCCCTCAAAAGCATGTGTTTGCTGAGAAGGTCGACCACTTTCATTGAGGTAGGAGAATTTAATTTTTTCCTTGCCGGAACCATGCAGAATGATGTGCTGGATTTTTTCGTCCAATTGCTGGAAGGGCGTTTCCAGATCAAAATCATAATGCCTGGCCAGTGCCATCAGCATCTGGAAATAAAACTGGTTACGCCGATCCCAATGTTTGATTGCGCCGGAAGCAAGCGACAAATGCGGGAAGGCAACGATCCGCTCAGGATCAAAGAAGGTAATCTGCCCCAGCCCATCACATTTGGGACAGGCGCCGACCGGGTTATTGAAGGAGAACAAGCGGGGTTCCAGCTCTGATAAGGCATAGTTGCATACTGGGCAACTGAATTTGGCAGAAAACAGATGCTCCTTGCCGCTTTCCATTTCTACGGCCAAGGCGCGGCCATCAGCATGGCGCAAGGCGGTCTCAAACGATTCTGCCAATCGCTGCTTGGCATCAGGTGAGATCTTCAACCGGTCAATGACTACTTCGATGGTATGCTTCTTGTTTTTTTCCAGTTTTGGCAGATTGTCGATTTCATACGTTTCTCCATCGAGCCGCACGCGCACAAATCCTTGCGCACGCAGTTCGTCGAATAGATCGAGTTGCTCTCCTTTGCGTCCGACTACGCTCGGCGCCAGTATCATCAGTTTGGTGCCTTCCGGCAATAGCAGTGCCTGGTCCACCATTTGCGAGACACTCTGGGCGGACAGGGTAATGCCGTGCTCCGGGCACTGTGGCTCGCCCACGCGCGCAAATAGCAAGCGTAAGTAATCATGGATTTCGGTGACGGTTCCGACCGTTGAGCGTGGATTATGTGAAGTGGCTTTCTGTTCGATGGCAATGGCAGGGGATAGTCCCTCGATCAGGTCGACATCGGGTTTTTCCATCAGTTGCAGAAACTGCCGGGCATAGGCGGATAGCGATTCGACATAGCGGCGCTGTCCTTCCGCATACAGTGTGTCAAATGCGAGCGAAGATTTACCTGAACCAGATAAGCCGGTAATCACCACGAGTTTATTGCGTGGGATGTCGATATTGATATTTTTGAGATTATGGGTGCGTGCCCCGCGAATTTTAATCAGTTCCATCAGCTACCTAAGTATGGGTCAACCTGCTAATATACCTAATTTTCCAGTTTTCTCACAATCTGATTCATGTCTGCATTATCAACTTCCGAAAAAATGTCTCCGGTAGAAATGCGCGCCTCCATCGGCCTGGCCGGT
Organism: Nitrosomonas communis; assembly: GCF_900114745.1. Lineage (GTDB taxonomy): Bacteria > Pseudomonadota > Gammaproteobacteria > Burkholderiales > Nitrosomonadaceae > Nitrosomonas > Nitrosomonas communis_A. The sequence goes on from NZ_FOUB01000002.1 coordinate 114,436, forward strand.
GTTTATGGATTGCGCATGTTTGGATTATTCATTATTTTGCCCGTTTTTGCGCTATTTGCAGAACATCTTCCCGGTGGTGATAACTTCACGCTGGTGGGGATCGCACTGGGTGCTTACGGACTGACCCAGGCGATCTTGCAAATCCCGTTTGGCTGGATGTCTGACCGCATCGGACGTAAGCCTGTTATTTATATGGGGCTAGTGCTATTCGCCATCGGCAGTTTAATGGCCGCTACTGCCGTGGACATTTATTGGGTCATTGCCGGTCGCATCATTCAAGGTGCAGGCGCTATTTCTGCGGCAGTTATGGCGCTTGCCGCTGATCTGACTCGCGAAGAGCACCGTACCAAAGCCATGGCCATGATCGGTATGACTATTGGTGCTACCTTTGCACTTTCACTGATGCTTGCGCCTTTGCTGAACCAATGGATCGGCGTACCGGGTATTTTCATCATGACAGGTATTTTGGCGATCGCGGCGATTGTTGTTGTTAACAAAATGGTCCCTGATCCTATCATCAGCCGTTTTCATTCCGATACGGAAGTATCCACCGGACGCTTTGCCGATGTTCTGCATGATCCGCAATTACTGCGCCTGAACTATGGTATTTTTGCGTTACATGCAGTATTGATGGCGCTTTGGCTGGTTGTGCCACTATCACTACGTGATGCGGGGTTGGCGGCGGAGCAACATTGGCAGATTTATCTGCCGGTACTGATTTTATCGGTTGTACTGATGGTTCCTGCTATTATCTATGGAGAAAAGAAAGCCAAACTCAAACCCATCTTCGTTGCCGCAGTCGTTCTGCTACTGGCAGGGCAGATCTTACTGGCGCTCATGCATCAATCCTTATGGGGAACCGCAGTGGCGCTACTGGTGTTTTTTACTGCCTTTAACCTGCTGGAAGCCAGCTTGCCTTCGCTCATTTCAAAGATCGCACCAGTTGGCGCCAAAGGAACTGCCATTGGAGTCTACAGCAGTACCCAGTTTCTGGGTGCATTTGTTGGCGCAAGCGTAGGTGGTTATTTTTATCAGCATTACGGCATATATGCGATTGCTGCCTTCTGCGCATTGTTGCTGATTACCTGGTTGTATCTGGCAGCTACCATGAAAGCACCTGCAGCAGTGCGCTCCAAAATGTATCATGTTGAACAGATGGATGCGGCTCAAGCCAGTGGACTGTCGCATGAACTGGCAGCATTGCCCGGCGTTTATGAAGCGCTGGTATTGGCCAATGAGCAGGTCGCCTATCTAAAAGTCGACCTCAAAGGGTTTGATGAAGAAAAAGTTGTCCAATTATTAAAGGGGAGTGCATAAATGGCATCAATTAATAAAGTTATCTTAATTGGAAACCTGGGACGGGATCCGGAAGTACGATATATGCCAAGCGGTGACGCCATGGCCAATTTGAATATTGCCACCACCGATACCTGGAAAGATAAAGGTGGAGACAAGCAAGAGCGAACCGAATGGCATCGTGTGGTGATGTTTGGCAAACAAGCTGAGATTGCGGGTGAATATCTCAAAAAGGGCTCTCAGGTTTATATCGAAGGTCGCTTGCAGACACGTAAATGGACGGATAAATCTAATATTGAGCGATATACCACTGAGATCGTCGCTGATCGTATGCAAATGTTGGGTGGTCGCGCAGCAGGTGCCAGCTTCGAATCTGCTGACAGAGAAGGTGAATACAATAACAGTGCGAGCTACGCTAATAAACCTGCCAACTATAATAAGACAGGTAGCGGTTTTGACGACCTGGAAGACGATATTCCGTTTTAGAATACACCAAAAGTATTTTAGTAACCCAAAAACCCAGAGTGTTTCTTATCTGGGTTTTTTTATTGTTGACATTTTATAGAGATAAGTCATTACCCCTCTAATTCCATTTCCAAATCAAAAATGACGCGAAGGCGAACCGCAGACAGTATAAATAATACGGCAAGGTGAAGCCGACAAAGTCAGTTTTGATTTAGAAATGGAATTACATTTAGTTCGTCTGGGTTACCCATACTTGTCGCTTAAAGACCAGCATTGGGACCTGGAAACCAATATATTTTCAGCACTATTCAAAACCGCGATTGGCAAGATCAACCCTGACCTGGAAGAGACCAATATTGACCGCTTGCTGGAAGATGTGAAACTGGCGTTAGATAATGAGGATTTAGGCAGAGCTTTCCACGAGAAACTCACCGCCCGCTCAGGCATCAAGATGATCGACTTTGAGAATTTTAACAACAACAGCTTGCATGTCGTTACCGAACTCACTTACCAAAACGGCGACGAGGAGTTCAGACTCGATATTATCCTGCTCGTCAACGGCATGCCGCTGGTGTTTATCGAGGTTAAAAAGCCCCATAACCGCGAGGGCATGCTGGCGGAGCGCGACCGGATCAATAAACGTTTCCAAAATTCCAAATTCAGGCGTTTTGTAAACATCACCCAGTTCATGATCTTCTCCAACAACATGGAGTACGATGATGGTGAAGTTCAGCCCATTCAAGGCGCATTCTATGCCAGCCCGTCTTACCAAGAACCCAAGCTCAACTATTTCCGCGAAGAAGAAATCTTGAATCTCACGGCCTTACTCAAGCCATTATCAGATGAAACCGAACTGAACGTGCTGAAAGATAACAACCTGGAAGTCATTCGCAGCAATCCCGAGTTCATCACCAATAAAGATCCCCACCGGCCGACCAACCGTATCAGCACCTCATTGTTGAGTCACGAGCGACTGGCTTTCGTTTTGCGTTATGCCTTGGCTTACGTGTTTGAAACCGACGGCTTGCAAAAGCACATCATGCGGTATCCACAGTTATTCGCTACCAAAGCCATTGAACGCAAGCTGAACGACCGAGGCAGAAAAGTTATTATCTGGCCACACGCAGGGCAGCGACAAAACTGCGCTCGCCTACTATAACGTGCGCTTTTTAACCGATTACTTCCAGTACCGGCACATCATCGCCAAATTTTATTTCATCGTTGACCGGCTCGACCTGCTGATTCAGGCGAATCGCGAATTCACCAGCCGCGGCTTGACTGTGTACACGATTGACTCGCGTGAAACACTCAGCCGGAACATCAAAGTCACGCAAGTCATCCACAACCACTCCGGCAAGCCGGAGATCACGGTGGTCAACATCCAAACATTCAAAGACGATCCTGATGTCGTATCTACCAAAGACTACGATATCGCCATTCAGCGCGTTTACTTTCTGGATGAAGTGCACCGCAGCTACAATCCTAAAGGCAGCTTCCTGGCCAATCTGGATCAATCAGATCGCAACGCGATCAAAATTGGCCTGACCGGTACGCCACTCCTAGGTGATGACTACAACTCACGCGTACTATTCGGCGACTATATCCACAAGTATTACTATAACGCGTCTATTGCCGACGGTTACACCTTACGGTTGATCCGGGAACAAATCGCGACCCATTACAAAATCACGCTACAACAGGCACTGGCAGAAGTCGAAGTGCAACAAAGCGGCATCGACAAAAAATTGGTCTATGCTCATCCCACCTTTGTTGAGCCGATGCTTGATTACATCGTCGCTGACTTCGAAAAAAGCCGTGGCGCACTCAATGATGCCAGCATTGGTGGCATGGTAATCTGTGACAGCTCGGAACAAGCTAAACAGATGTTTGAAATTTTCAACGCGAAGTATGCCAAAGGCCCCATGCCGGCAGTAGAACAAGTTAATGACAATGACCTTCCCTATTCGAAAGCAGCCCAACCAGAAAGTGCTTATTGATTCCAGCGCAAACAGAGCAATCGAGTGACATCCGCGGCTTTGATTTTGCACGATGTCGGCGCCAAGGAGGCGCGCAAAGACTGGGTAGAGGAGTTCAAAGCAGGCAAAATCGACTTCCTGTTTGTCTACAATATGCTGCTCACCGGCTTTGATGCCAAGCGCTTGAAAAAGCTTTACCTGGGCCGCGTAATCCGCAAACACAATCTGCTGCAAGCCTTGACGCGGGTCAACAGCACCTATAAAGACTTCCACTATGGCTATGTAGTGGATTTTGCCGACATTCGCCAGGAGTTTGATGCGACCAATAAGGCTTATTTTGACGAACTGCAAGCCGAGCTTGGCGATGAGATGGAGCATTACTCCAAGCTGTTCAAATCGCAGGAGGAAATCTTCACTGAGATTGAACATGTCAAGAACGTGCTGTTCCGTTTTAACATCGAAAACGCCGAAGTGTTTTCGCAGCAGCTCAGCGAACTACAAGACCGAGAGAGCGTACTGGCGCTGAAAAAAGTGTTGGCCGACGCCAAGAATCTGTACAATTTGATCCGCTTGCAGGGGGAATATGCTTATTTGGAACGGCTGGATTTCCAAAAACTCAATCTGCTGTATCGGGAAACCAGTAACCATTTGGACTTGCTCAATCTTAAAGAAACCCTCGAGCAAGGCACCGATACCGCTAACTTATTGAATGTGGCGCTGGAAGAGGTGATCTTCAAGTTCACCAAAATCGGTGAAAAAGAACTGGTGCTGGCCGATAAGCTGAAGAACACCCAGCGCCGTACCCGCGAAACGCTGGCCAGCAATTTTGACCAGCAAGACCCCAAGTTCGTTACGTTGAAGGAAGAACTGGAACGCCTGTTCAAGAAAAAGAATTTGTCCGAAGTCACTCAAGAAGAGATGAATGCCAACATCGATGCCCTGAATAAGATTCATGAGCGCATCAAAGAGCTTAATCGCCAGGACGACCAGCTGCGCCAGAAATATCAGGGCGACGCCAAATATACTCGCATTCATAAACGGCTAATCGAACATGGCAGTATTTCTGACTCGGAGCGCAAAATCTTCGAGGTTCTCAGCGGAGTGAAACAGGATGCTGACGAGCAAGTATCGCAAAACACACAGATTCTCGGCAATGAAAGTTATTTCAAGCGGGTCATGATGCCGCTGGTCATCCACCGCTTTATGAAACACCAACAAATCAAACTCAATCCCGACGCCTCGCGCTATATCAATCATTTGGTCGTCGCGGAATATTTGAAAGAATTTAATATCGGAGCAGGTGCGTGGTAGAACTGTAGTTCCAACAAAAAACCAAAACCCTGATCGACAGCCTGAAAAGTACCTGCGCCAACTATGGCCTGGGCAACGATGGCAACGAATTCAAAATCATCACCCAAACCTTTTTGTACAAGTTTTTAAACGACAAATTCGCGTTTGAAGCCAAGTAAATCGACCCATCCATCGCCACAGCGAAGAAATGGGAAGAAGCCCTGGCTGCGCTGAGCGAGGGTGATCTAACAATGCTGCAATTGCAAATGGGAGCGGATATCGCGCGGTTGAAACCGACCCATTTCATCAGCTACCTGTTCAGCCAGCAGAACGCGCCGGATTTCGCCAAGCTGTTCGATGATACCTTGATGGATATCGCCATCAGTAACAACGACGTGTTCGCGGTCAAGACTGACGGCGGCGCCAAGGTGGTGCTGTTCGACCGGCTGAGCCAATACATCGCCGAGGAATTCAAACGCAATGCCTTCTGCCGCGCGATCATCAACAAACTAGTGGAGTTCAGGTTCGAGCGCATCTTCAACCAAAAATTCGACTTCTACGCCACGATTTTCGAATACCTGATCAAGGACTATAACAGCAACAGCGGCGGCAAATACGTGGAATACTATACGCCGCATGCGGTCGCCCGCATCATGGCGGCAATTCTGGTACCCAAGGAACAGCAAGGCAAAATCAAAAACGTCAGTTGCTATGATCCGTCCGCCGGTTCCGGTACGCTATTGATGAACGTGGCCCATGCCATCGGCGAAAATCGTTGCAGCACATACACTCAGGACATTTCGCAAAAGTTGTCCAACTTGCTGCGCCTCAATCTGGTCCTGAACAACCTGGTGCACTCCATCCCCAACGTGATTCAGGGCAATACCCTGCTGTACCTGTACCATAAGGATGGCAACGAGCTGAAGCGTTTCGATTAAATCGTTTCCAATCCACCATTCAAGATGGATTTCAGCGATTACCGCGATGAACTGGACACCAAGACCAGTAAGGAGCGATTCTTTGCTGGCATTCCGAAGGTCAAAGCCAAGGCCACGGACAAGATGGAAATCTACCAGTTGTTCCTGCAGCACATCATTACTTCGCTCAACGCTCAAGCCCGGCGGCAAGGCGGCGGTGGTGGTACCGACCGGATTTATCACCGCCCAGGCCGACATCGACAAAGGCATCCGCGAACACTTGGTCAAACACAAAATGCTGGCAGGGGTGGTGTCGATGCCGAGCAACATCTTCGCGACCACTGGCACCAATATGTCGATTCTGTTTATCGATGCCAGCAATAAGGCGATGTGGTGCTGATCGATGCATCTAGTCTCGGCGAAAAAATCAAGGACGGTAAAAACCAGAAAACGGTACTGACGATGGCAGAGGAGCAGCGCATTATCGATGTGTTCAACGGCCATCGGCAGGAAGCGGATTTTTCGGTGGTGGTCACTTATGAGCAAATCGCCGCCAAGAATTATTCGCTCAGCGCGGGTCAGTATTTCGATGTCAAGATTGAATATGTGGACATTACGCCGGAGCAGTTTGCCGAGAAAATAAAAATGTTTAATGACAATTTGGAGAGTTTATTTAGCCAGTCGCGGGAACTGGAAGCAAAGATTAAAAAGCAGTTGGCGGGGTTGAGGTATGACTAATTAGAGACGTCAAACCCTGGGTGAATTTCTTTCTCTGCAAAGAGAGTATGATTTAACTTCGGATGAACGTGAAGCAGGAAATGTTCCAGTAATAGGAGCTGCTGAATAGAATGGTTTCCATAATAAAGCGCTAGCTAATGCTCCGGGGATTGTTGTCGGTCGAAGTGGTGGCTCTTTTGGTCAAATTCACCTTGTGATGAAAGATGTCTGGCCACACAACACAGCAATGTTTGTGACGGATTTTAAAGACAATGATGCCTATTTTGCTTATTACCTTCTCGAGAACTTTAATTTTAATCAGTTTAATTCTGGTAGTGCGCAGCCCTCTCTTAACAGAAACTTTATTTATCCAACCAGTATTAATGTTCCCGTACCTAAGGAACAAAAAAATTGCTTCCATACTTCTCGCTCTCGACACCAAAATCGAACTCAACAATCGCATCAACGCTGAACTGGAAGCAATGGTAAAGACCTTATACGACTACTGGTTTGTGCAGTTTGACTTTCCCTTCGACTTCGCTCAGGGCAAGCCCTTCGACTTCGCTTCATGCCCTGAGCAGTGCCGAAGGAAGGGTAAGCCCGATGCCAACGGCAAGCCCTACAAATCCTTTGGCGGCAAAATGGTCTACAACCCAACCCTAAAACGCGAAATACCGGCGGGGTGGTCGGCTAAGCCTTTGTCATCGATTACCAATGTCAGCAATGACTCTCTCAATCCAGCCGATACTCCTGACAAGGCGTTTAAGTACTTTAGCATTCCTGTTTTCGATGAGACGAATATCTATGGCATAGAACAAGGCAGAACGATTGGTAGCAATAAATTCAAAGTGAAAGAAACCGATCTTTTGGTTTCAAAGCTTAATCCGTGGTTTAACCGCGTCATATATGCAATGGATGAAGAAGATCAGATTTGCTCTACAGAATTTGTTGTCTGGAGAAGCCCCAGTACCGGAATAAATAATTTCTTGTATCATATTGCGACGTCCCCACAATTCATTGTGCATTGCACACAATCTGCCACTGGTACATCCAATAGCCACAAGCGCGTGAATCCAAATGTCATGATGCGATTTCTTCAGCCATTTAATAGAGAAATTGTTGAATTATTCGGACAAATAGTAGAGCATGTATTGAAGCAAGTAATCGTAAATCAGCGTGCAAATACCGAATTGACATCTCTACGCGACTGGCTCCTTCCGATGCTTGTGAACGGCTAAGTCACGGTTCAATCAGTAATGGAATGAGCATTAGCTATCAGGCAGAGTTTATCGGCTGGCAAAATCTTACCCTCAAAGACCTAGTGGTGGCCTATCGCAAGCCGAGATTTGTATTGCAAGATTTTGTAACTGTTGTGACTGGATTCCGGCCTACGCCGGAATGACGGATGAGCGAAGAATTGGCGCTATACTGTGAATTCGATCTCGTTATTGATATTCTCCGGGCTGGTGACGCGACGAACCCGCTCACTCAAGAGACAGCCAAGACTGATCGATAGCACCCACTTTTAAGAAGAAGTCTGTATAGCAAGATGACGAGAACGCGTGATATAAAGTCAACCAGCCAGATCAATTATACGATGCACGCTATAGATGCCGCCATTCCGGCGTAAGTCGGAATCCAGCGCAGTGACTGAACTTATGCAGCCTTGTGTTTACCTGTTGGCTATCCGTAGAAACGGCACCTTGTATGTGGGTGTGACATCCAACCTCGTCAAACGCATTTGGGAGCACAAGAATAATGTCGTCCAGGGATTTACCCAGAAATACGGTGTTCATATGCTCGTATGGTTTGAACTGCATGAAACCATGGAGTCGGCAATCCGTCGCGAAAAAGCGATCAAGGAGTGGAAACGTGACTGGAAACTGAAGCTGATCGAACAACAAAACCCTGCATGGCGGGATTTGTATTCCGAGATTTTGTAATTGTTGCGACTGGATTCCAGCCTGCGCCGGAATGACGGATGAGCGAAGAATTGGCGCTATACTGTGAATTCGATCTCATTATTGATCTTCTCCGGGTTGGTGACGCGATCCATCCGATCACTCAAGAGACGCCAAGACTGATCAATAGCACTCACTTTTAAGAAGAAGCCTGTATAGCAAATGACAAGGACACGTGATGTAAAATCAACCAACCGGTATCAATTGCACGATGCGCGCTATAGTGCCGTCATTCCGGCGTATGCCGGAATCCAGCGCAGTGACTGAACTATGCAACCTTGTGTCTACATATTATTCCATTTCCAAATCAAAAACGACGCGAAGGCGAACCGCAGACAGTATAAATAATACGGCAAGGTGAAGCCGACAAAGTCAGTTTTGATTTAGAAATGGAATTAGCTAGCCACAGAAATGGTACTTTGTATACTGATGTGACATCTAACCTCATCAAACGTGTTTGGGAGCATAAGTACAATGTCGTCAAGGGGTTTACCAGAAATAGGGTATCCATACGCTCGTATGGGTTGAGCTACATGAAACCATGGAGTTGGCAATATGCTGGTATCGATTACATAATATGCCATAGTATTGTCATGCCGGCGTAGGTCGGAGGTTCGGGCCTTTATAAATCATGCTGTCGATTACCAGGCACCATGCACCAGGCGGAGGCGCAGCTTGTAATATAATTCTAGCTTGAATAATAAGCTTTCTATAAAATTTCCTGTTAAAGGTAAATTCATATGAATGGTATTCAAAAAATTGCAAATCAAGTGGTAGATCATTTTAAGCAGGAGCTCACTGCTGAGGCTCTGAATTGCTTATCGCCTTCTGATTTCGACAGGCTTACCGTTCTGATCAGAGATGCGCTTTCGCGGGATAGGGAAGAGGTAACTGATCAGCTGAAAGCGTTAGCGCAAGATAAAAGAGGATATAGAGGAGTTTGATTTAGGGCTATAGTATTAGGCAAGCTGATGAAGAAATTTGCTAAGTGAGAAAAAACAGCATGCCTTTTTAACAGGTGTAGGTGCGGTAAAGTGCGCGTAACCGTTTTCATTCATTGAACTTAGCTCATTTGAATGAAGCCAATCGACGGCGTTCTCGTTCGGTTTTATCAAATTTTGTTCAGCTAGCAGTTTTCACAATCAGTTGTCTTCTTTTTAAGCATTTATAGATACATCTTTCGATGTGTTTGTCAAAAGAGCGTGTACAAGAAAATCAGTTAGTCCCAATAAATTAGGTATCTAAAGATATCATTTGCTGATCAATAATAATCCCGGTGTCGTCCTATTCCAAGGAAACCGAGCAAACCGATACCAACAAGAGCGAGCACGCCAGGTTCAGGACTAGTCGCTGCTGGAGTTGGTTTCTCGACTGCTGCGCCACTCGGGTTTAGAGTGAGGTGGTCATCAAAGGAAGAGCGACTAGAGAAAGCGCTAACATTCGCATTTGATAGGTTGAAATGATAAATTGTACTTAATCCCTTCGAACTGGAACTATTGAGGAAAGTAAAGAAATCATTATTATTTCCAGCTTCCAAATGGGCAAATTTAGTTGGATTAGCTGTTGAGATCGAAGTATCGCCACTCTCAGTGATAAGATTCAATTCGATACCTTCTCTCGGATTGGCATCACTCTGCAGTGTGTTGCCAATTGTTACACTTGTGGTGAGCGGGATTGCCTGCACACTAGGACTGGCAAATGTTAAAACCAAGGTGAGTGAAAAAGATTTAAGCAGGGTTTCTAGAGGTGCCATAGCTGAAATACTCCTTTGCGGTTATACGATTAAACAATGGGAGACATTGTGGCTAATTCCTCGTTATGCGACCATCGTACCGACGTACATTGTACTTTGGTCTAAATCTGTCAGAAGAGTAGATGATAGGTAGCTTAACTTAAATCATGAGGTAGAACAAAAAATGAGAAATCTTTGGGATTGCGGATTCATGATTGTTGTTGTGTACGTGATGATAGGTTTAACCAACTCGGCATTTGCTCAAGGCAGTGCGATTAACACGAGGATTGAATTTAAAAACAAGGGCGAGATCGTTCGAATCCTGGATTTGGAAGAATTCACAGCGATTGCATCTGAGCGCTTTCTCAAAATTTATGAGCCACATGAAAAAAGAATGCGTACTTATCAAGTTTATTCAGCACGGTCACTTTTTGATCATGTTTTTGGTAAAAACTGGAGAGAGGCAGAAGAGATTGTTTTTCTCTGTGCAGACGGTTACCAGCCAAGCATTCCCGTAGCAAAGTTTCTTGCATACGATGCCTATTTTGCTTTTGCTAGTGCAGATGATTCACCGTTTATGCTGGAAAACGTCTTGCAGAATAATGGAACGGTTGAATTGGGGCCGCTATACCTGGTATGGGATAATCTGAAGTCAACTGAATTACGCGAAGAAGGGGCAGTCGACATGCCTTACCAGATAAAAGAGGTTGAACTGGCCTCTTTTTCTGACCGTTTTCCAGCGCTTTTTCCGCCAGCCAATGCATCTCAGCAAGTACAGCAAGGCTTTCTCCATTTTCGCAAGTACTGCATTGCCTGTCATACCATCAATGGTCAAGGTGGCGGCAAGGCGCCTGAATTAAATTATCCGCTTAGTGTGACCGAGTACATCAAGCCAGAATATCTGAAACGCTGGATTGATGATCCATCCAGTATTCGCTATAACGCGACCATGCTGCCATTGGCAGCTGAGATTCCAGCACGGGAAAAGGTGATAGAGGAGCTTATCGCTTATCTGAAAGCGATAAGTACGGTAAAACACCTCCCCACCACAATCCCATAACTTGTCACTCCGGAACTCTCCAGTCAGCAGGTTAATCCAGCCGGTCAGTTTCCTTTCTGTGCTGAATTATTGCCAATTTATGTAGGCAGAAATACCGAGGAAATTGACCCACTGGTTTTGATCCTGAATTAAGCGCGTGCCATCGGTATAAGTCCACCCGCTCCAGGTCCACTCGTTCGTTCTAAAATAATCCAGAATATAATCCAGGCGAAGGCCCAGATTCTTTTGTAAGGCATATCTTGCAAATAAATTCCATCTGCCTTGCTTGAATTTAATATCGGGTACAGGTGTATTACCAGGGCAACAATCAACTTCAACGATTGATTGTTTAAACTTGTCAGTAATTTCAGAGTAGGTAATGTTGGTGCCGATATCGAGTTTCTCATGGGGTTTACCATTTATACCAACACCAAATGAAGTACTCAAATTTTCCAGCTTAACAGACCAAGGCACGCGCGGGGCAGGTGTTCTGGAAGCTTGATCAATTTGTGTCTCGTTCCGTGAGAACCATGCATTTGCTTGCAAATTCTCAGAAAATGTGTAAACAGCATCCAGCGAGTAGTTTCGTGCTATACCTTTTTGCATACCAAAGCCTGAGTTATTACGGTCGCCATTATAATCGTCCCATGAGTGGTCTACCGCGGCTTGCACGGATAGAGGCTCAAAAGGCTCCCAATTAAGTAATAACCGCACTTTGTCCCGATTGCGATCAGCGAGATTAATCGGCGCGATCAGGTTAAAGAATGGTTGACCTGTTGCTGTGGTTTGGGTTAAAAAATGTGAACCCCAGCGGTCACTGTGTATATATGAAATAGTTCCTGTCAAAGTTTCTGCCAAGCTACGCCTTAATTCTACGCGACCGGATAGTTCGTCGGTACTATTTCGATGGCCTGTTGTTTGAGGTGTTCCCGTCCGATCCCAGTGCTCATAATCAATACCACCAATCAGGCGCAAATTCATTGGCAATGCGTAGCTCGCCTCAAATTTATTGGTAAAGGTCCTGAAAGAACGTGGGGTGTTAAATCCAGTCCAGCGATTTCCATTTAAATCAACATTAAATGCGTTCGGGTTGTAAAGAAAAACAGGCGTTTTATCCTCACGATCTTCATAGCGGAAATTTGCCAGTAAGTTAAGTTTGGATAACGGTCGAGAAGTAAGGGCCGCTTGCACTAATGTGGTGTCCACCTTGCCATGCAGATTACTGGGAGCGCCAGGAGCTGCAAGCTGGGTTGGAAAAAAGCCATCTGTTTGGCTTGCTATTGTATAGGAAGCTTTGAATGTGCCCCGTGTATGGGGGTTAAACGAATACCCACCAGACAAAAACGCCTGGTGGGCTTGATTGTCGGGTGGCAGTGCGATGGGAGTAAATAAGCCAGGTGCAAAAATTCCGCCTACACTGCTGCCGCCAGTAGTGGTCAAGGCTTTATTTTTGTTTTCAAAAAGTGTTCCATAGTATCCTCCGGATAGCTGGAGATCTTTACCGTTGTAATTGAGGGTTGCTCCAAATATACGCGTAGTGTAATTAATAGGCTCAGGAAGGAATTCATAACCACCTACTGCAGTAGGTCCAGGAGGACCTAGCCGATTGCCTCGTCCGAATATGCGGGCGCCATCTTTATCTTCATTCTTGAAATGGAGTTGCAGTTCCAAATTTGCGGGAAGGAATTTATTGATACCAAACGCAAAGGATTCTCGTTCGGTTTTAAGGTGCTCAGGGCCGCCCGCAGTAGGAGTAGTAGGAACTTGAAGTTCGGAGCTGCCGATGCCTCCAACTGCAGTATTGGCTGTGAAGGGTTCATACCGTGGTGTCTGGCTGAATTCAAAAAAGTAGCCCCAATTACCCTGTCTACTATGTTCAAGCCGGATATCCCGGTTCTTGAAACCCAGGTTACGACCTTGTAGCTTAAACCAAGTGCCGGTATCGTCATTTCTCCTCACTATGTCAAGATTGAAAATACCGTAAAAACCATCGTCACGTAAGCCATTAAATTGACCAAAACGAGCATTATCATTGAATAGATAGCCTGCACCAAAATTAATAGTGCTCTGCGGTTTAGTTAGCCGTTTAATATTCTCATCTTGTTCTGCCCAAACCGAGCTAGCTATGATCAGCAAGGTAGCGGCAACTTTGATCTGAAAAGAAAAAGGTAATTTCATGTTGCTGTTTTTCCTGTTGACTAGCGTTGAAAGAGGCCTTCATTGCGAACATTTTCTGGATTATTGCTGCCATGAATGTTGGTGTGGCAGTTCATGCAACCTCTCGCGAGTGTGTTTCTCGCATAAGCTCCTGTGATCGTTCCGAGGGAACTCTGGTGAGTATTGGGTTCATGACATTCCTGGCACAGGAAAGGGGAACGCACTTTGAGCAAGTTAGGTGCTGTAGTACCGTGCGGGTTATGGCAGATTGCACAATTTTCCTGGGCGGGTGGATGGTTATAAATAAAGGGTCCGCGCTTTTCCATGTGGCAAGTAAAGCAAGTTTCATTCACGCTATCGCGTACTGTCATGCTTGGTCCAGCTGAGCCATGCGGGTTGTGACAGTCTGAGCACACCACTTTTCCTTCGCGAATGGGATGACGGGAAGGACGGTTAATCTGGGCGCGTTGCTCCTTATGGCAGGCAAAACATGTTTCTGATTGAGTCATTTTGTCACGGACTCTATCGCGGTCAGTATGAATCTGATGACAAGAAGTGCAAGCTATATCTCGGTTCGCATGAGCACTGCCTATCCAATTCATGCGCTTACCTCCTTGGTGACAGTCCAAACATGCCTGATTTCTCTCCAAAATAGGAGTTGTCGAATTTTTCCCAAAGGTACGTGATGGCATTGGCGGCATCGTTTCCTCGTTATTTATATGCTGATCACTTTCTCCATGACAGCTTGTACAGGTTGGAGTGCGACTATCAGCTACAGTCCCATGTTTGGTTTTGCCAATGGCAAACACAGGATAATCGCTGGTCTCATCATGGCATTTTGTGCATTTTCCATCACCCCGGAGAACGATGTCTGGTGAGTCTTCCTCAGAATCATCTTCTTCCTGCGCCATTGCATTTGGCATAATGCATAGCAAGAGAACTAACATCAGTAACCGTAACATCATGGAGTTTAATTTCTTTAAATCATTTGACATGAACCAAGCCCTCATTAAATTAAATAAGATTGATATTTCTTGTGTGGGGGTTAAGCACAACCGCTAGAAAAAATTAATTTACTTTTAAAGGCAGTCTTTATCTGTGAGGTTTCTCACCTCAACAGGGTTATAAATTTGTAAAGGTAAAAAAGGTATGCTTTTTAAACCCTGAGGTGGCCAGAAAAGCTTCTAACTACTGAAATAAATATGTGGCAATAACGTTGAGTAGGCGTAATGCTTCAATAGTAGGAGACTTTTGACTGCACTTGAATGAGTTGATAATTAATTGGTATCTGTAAATGCCGGCGTTGCTAGCACCATAGATAAGCTGATACTGCTCGCAATTTGAGAATATTTACTAATGCTTCATACCTAAAATTTAAAAATTAAGATAAAACTTCCAAAAACTTGATTTAGCGAAATCACCATCCAATACCGGAATCAACCCTAGAGGTTATTGATTTTTTTGTTGTTGATACTGATAAGCAGGATTAAAAAATTAAGAAGTAATTATTAATAATTATCAGTTACAGTGCTTTGATATAAATCAAAAAACAATTAATAATAATTATTATTTATGTTTTTATAAGCAATATCCGTGCCATTATATTTTGTATAATATATTCAATTATTTATTAAAAATATGAGTAAAAGATTATTAATAAATTGTCGCCAATTTATTAATATATCTTATATAAACTCTATAACTATCTGTTTTTACGTGAAATAATTTGTCTCTAATTAGAGACGTAAATGAGATGTAAATAGAAATAATGAAAAATTCTTGAGGGGGGAATCTGCTACTGATAAATGAGCCTGGCAATCGCAGTTGATCACTTAAGGGAAAGGCTAATGTCATGACTAGAGAAACACCTTTTCGCAATCATAGTAGGGACAGATCTGTGGCCTCAATGCATATGTACAATCGGATCATTGAACGCTATACCTTGTCCAGTTGCGGTTTTTAGTATAGATATGTTTGTGGGCTGGGAGGCCGGAGTGAAGGTGTTGGCACAAACAATGGTTTATCTTATTCCATTTCCAAATCAAAAATGGCGCGAAGGTGAGCCACAACAGTATAAATAATACGGCAAGGTGAAGCCGACAAAGTCAGTTTTGATTTAGAAATGGAATGAGAACGATACAACGGTAAAACCCACTAACCAGTACAATCCCATCAATTTATTATTCTAAAATTTTTCAGTTAACAGACTCATCTGAGGGAACCAGTTTCCATTGCGTGCTGAATACTCAAGGCAAGCCCTTTGGCTTCCTGGAAACTCGATTGGTGGGTGACAATGATGGTGACGAAACTCTTTTTATCACTTGTTCGCCGGCAATGTACGGCTAGGTTATAATCGTTGTTGATTAGCGCAACATCATCTGCGCGCTGAAGGATTTGTCCTGTTACTTCAGAAGCAATCGTTGTGTATGCACGACTCAGGCAATTTTTTTGCTAATGTTTAAGGGCAGAATAGTGTAAAAGAGGGACGGCGAAGCACTGACTGCCTGTTTGATGGGAGTAATAAACAGCGTTGCACAAATGATCAGTAAGAATCGTATCAAAGTAATGGTTGGTATAGGCATGCCACTTCCTCCAGTGATGTGCTAAAAAGCATTTGAGGCGTTGAATCCCGTCGCTCTCTGTGTGATGTAAGCATTCCTGTCTGGCTGTGATGCCTATATTTATTTCATATCCTGATCATTGCCATTTTTAGAAAATTACGCTTTTATAGTCGCATAGATTGAGCGATTTTCTCCTCGATAGTCTGTTAGTAATCCTACCACAATAATAATAAGCCCCATGGCAATATAAAAATTCCGAGCGATAAACTCGTCAGCAAAACCTAAGATGAAGGGGATAGCCACTAATACCGGGCCAACTATGCACTCGATCCAGCCTTGCAGCATAAAGGGAATTATCTTGATGGCGCCAAAGGGAAAACCGGAAATCAAGGTAACAACAAGATGAACTGCAGCCAACCCATATGCAAGCATTGCGGGTATTTTGCTTAAACCCAATAAAGTAGGTGCCAGTAAAAATATAACCACTGTCAGGAAATCTAAATAGCCATGGTTACGTGGAGAAATTATTTTCATTTGACTGCTCCTTTCATTGATGGTGAGTAACAGTCAGCACTTTAATACAGCGTTACTGCCAATGTCTGTTAGCAAGACAACATCCCTTATAGTAAATATTGCAACAGCTGAGTTTAATCAAACAATTACTCATTGATTAATGCGGCATCATTAATACAAATTTGCTCGCGTGTATAGTCAAGTAATCCTCGATTTCTAAACTCATTCATGATCGTACTGACTACGGAGCGGCTGGCGCCTACTAAATCTGCCAGCTCTTGCTGAGTGAGGAAAATTTCCAGTGAATATCCATGTTTACATCGTGTTCCAAATAATTGAGCAAGATCCAGGAGCGTTGCAATCACACGTTGGTCAACTGGCTGAGTAAGAATAGTGCGGAGTTTGCGTTCAATCTGTTGCTGCCGGTTAGACATTGTCTCGAAAACAGCCCATGACCACTCCGGCCAGCGATATATCAATTTTTTGAAATCTTCATATTCGATCCGATAGAATGAGACTTTTCCCAGAGCCTGTGCGCTTTCTTGCATGACTGGATTAGCACAATCATGCTGCAGTTGTCCGATGACACACCCTGATCTTATTAAAGCAAGCGTCAACTCATTGCCCTGGATCGTGAGATAAGAAAGTTTTACGATACCTTCTTTTATCCAAAAAAGACTTGCGCAACTTTCCCCTTGGCGATAGAGAAAACGTTTATCAGGAATTTCGATTTCCTGAATGGAAGGACATATTTGCTTCCATTGCTGCCAATTTCGCTCTAACAGCGGATTGAGAAATTCAGCTTTTATATGATCGTGTTTTGAGGAGGACATTGACAGTGCTGATTAAAAATAGGCTAGCCTATAGACTCGATACATCAATCATTCTATTGCTAAATCGATCCCGATTTTGTCGACTTCACCTTGCTGTTTTATTGATGATGTCTGCGGTTCGCCTTCTTATCATCTTTGATTTGGAAATAGTATAAGATACTCAAATGGGATTATATAATGCTGAGAGCTGGTTTTGGTTGGCCCAAAATAATCTGTACGACTTCGACGTGGTCAGTTCTGCCTTTGCTGATTGACTCGTAAGTAGCCACTGATGTATCCCGAAATGATTTCGATCATACCATGAGCTTTATCAAGTGTCTGATTTAATAAATGATTTGTCAGCACCGGTCAGATCAATCCGATCCGACTGTTGCCAGCCTGCAAGAGCCGCCAATATTAAGAATAGCCACATGTCAGCCCATCGGCTATTTATTTCATGTAATTTGATTTAATCTTTCAGCCGTTATGTTTTATCCCCTCAGTTCGGGGAGTGCTTCTTCTTTAGGGATAAACCTTAGCGCTAATCCATTATTACACCAGCGCTCTCCGCGTGGCGGTGGACCATCATTGAAGACATGGCCCTGATGGCCCTCACAGCGTGCGCAGTGATACTCGGTGCGAGGCCAGATCAGCATGAAATCACGTTTGGTGCCGATATGGCCAGAAATAGGTTGGGTAAAACTGGGCCATCCGGTACCGCTATCATATTTATGTTTGCTATCGAATAAGGGTAAATAGCAAGCGGCACAAATGTAGATGCCATCACGATATTCTTGGTTAAGAGGATTGCTCTCAGGAGGCTCCGTGTCTTCTCCAAACAATACTTGGTAAGCCTCTGGTGACAATAAAGAACGCCATGCTTCATGCGGTTTATTGAGCGGGGCAACGGTTATCGGATCGATTTTAATTTTTGTGCTCCTCTGTTGTTCGGCACCTAATTCGCGTGGATAGGATGAGATAAAAGGCAGTGTGATCAATGCAGCCAACCCTTTCAGCCAAGTGCGTTTTTTTATGTGGATCCCCATGTTTTCAAATAAGTTCAGCAAAAATTTGATCGCCAGCGTATGGTATGGTTCAGCATAACCGGCTTTTCAGAATAGCTATCTTAGCAGGTGAGATTGCGCGAGAATGAGGGTTAATGCGTTTATATGATGAAGATGAGCGGACAAGTAGTATACAACCCCACCCGTCCATCGGGCGGGGAGCCACCCACAATGAAGCACGATTATTGACCGCCTGGTTCTGCAAAAGTAACTTCTCAGTTCATTTAATTATCGCGTTGATCCATTTCAACTCTATATTCATGACCATCGGCCAGAACGTAAGGTATGGTCATTTTACCTGCAGTAAGATCGACGCAATTCTCGATCCGATTCACTACGCTATTTACGCTATGGGTTTATTTCATGATTCTACTTATTAACGTTTGAAATAGTATCATTAAATAAATTTAGTAGGGAGGGGGCGGCGGAGGGCTGCCTGGAGGGGGAGGTGGATAGCTGCTAGAAGGAGCACGTTGGGGTGCCGGCTTGCTACCGCTGCTTGAGTATCCCTCGTTGACAAAACGCCCGGGAGAGGGGATGCGATGACCATTGGCATACATGCACTGCATATAAGCTGTATCGTAGCGCTGTTGATTGATATTTCCTGAAGATTGTGCAGAACTGCTGCCAGCCAATCCTCCCACCAATAAGCCACTTCCTGCACCAATGGCAGCACCTCGTCCGCCACCAAAAGCAGTGCCTGCGAGGGCGCCTAATGCAGTTGTAAGAGCGGCGGTTTCCATACCGCTGAATATGGATGCACGGCGTGGCGTTTGTTCGCTGACTTGCTCGCTCGCAAATTGTCTACAGAGCAAGTCATCCGATCTAAATTGCTCAAACGTTTTATCTGCTGCGGGTAAAACCATTACGCCTGGTCCCGTCGGTATGTGAACACATGCTGTGAGCAGCGTGAGTGACAGCAGCGTGGATATTTTAGTAATTCTTGGCATAACGAGATTTCCTTTGAAATTTAATTAAGAAGGCTGTGAAGGAATTTTTACCCAACCATCAGGGCACTTCCTAACATAAGGATAGTACCCTTCTGGTTTTCGACAATAGTGCCAATAATTGGTTTTTGGCTCAGGAGCAGGTTGTGAAACATTCTGTTGTTGAATATAAGCCGGTTTGCTGGGCGGCGCGCTGGTCATGGTTACTGGAAATGCCGGATCAGCCATCACCGCGGGGAAGCCACCTAACGGATAGTAACTTTCAAAACGGCCATAGGGACCAAAGCCAGCATAGCCAAAAGGAACATAGCCACTATAAAAACCCATTCCCCCAAAAGAATCAAAACTGCTGTGGAAACCGAAACTATTATAAGGTGCGAAACCACCATATCCATAATAACCAAAGCCGCTGAAAGGGATGAAAGGATAAAAAGGACCAGATCCCAATCCTGGACCGATACCTAATCCAAATCCAATATCAAAATCATGGTGATGTGCGTGATGCTGACCATGCCAAATACCGTGGCTAAGTCCACCGTGGTTGTCATGTGCATTATTGTGAACCGATTGAACGTTCTGGATATTAATGTTCTGGGTCAAGGAATCACTCTGAGTAACATTGGTGTGGATCGATGGGTCTACCTGAACTGATTCACCCTCCTGGATAGACGGGTCATGCTGAGTGGGATCTGCATTAGCAGCTTGATGAACTGGGGCAAATTCCTCATCCTGAACAAGCTCACCTTCCTCAGGAGGGAGAGCGAGTTCGACAGATTGCTTGTCTTGATGAGCGGACCCAATATCATGGTTAGAGTGATCGCTTGCCATAAAATCATTGAGTTGCTCAAAGTCTCGCCCTGGGCTAGGATTATCGGCCTGTTCAAAGTTTTCCGGCTGACTAAAGTTTCTGTTCTGATAAATGATGCTACTCTGATCGAAATCTGCATCTTGATAAAAGTCTTCTCTTTGGTCAAAATTGCTTGCAAAATCTCCGTTCCAGTCAAAGGTTTCTCCGAAACCGGTCTCACCGAAATCATCACCAAAATCAACGTCGGTATCAAGATCGCCTCCAAAATCACCACCATCAAAGTCGGCATGATTTCCATCAGCGGTCCATGCCGAAGCTGACGATACTAAGTAAACCAAGGCGCCAGCCATACAAATCAGTTTGAATCTGTTCATAGCAATCTTTATTGGAGTTTGGTGGAGTTAACCTGGATATTTCGCCAAGCTGACTTGGCGAAATATCCAGGTTAAACAAAATTAATTATCAAATTAATACCATTCAGTGATGCTCATTGTGCTGGTTTCAGCAGCTAACAATTAAGATGGATTCACTATGTGCGATACTGATTGTCATCTTATCCATCAGATCCTGAATGAAAGCTGAATCTACGGGATTTCCCCCAATATAAGATAACTGTAAGTCATCTTGGTGGTATCAGTGCGTTTTATCTGCCATGTTCTTGGAGATGACTACTGCATGTTTCTTAACGAGCTCCAGATAAGTTTTATTCCATTTCTAAATCAAAACTGACTTTGTCGGCTTCACCTTGCCGTATTATTGATACTGTCTGTGGCTCGCCTTCGCATTATTTTTGATTTGGAAATGGAATTAGCCGTTAGCTAGCAATGCATTGATCAGCTTGGCTTCAATAGATTGATATTGTGGATCTTGATTTCGAGCGCTAGAAGGTTTGTCCCATGCGGGATTCTGTTGCAGGGTACTGATTATATCGGGCCAGTTACTGGGTAATTTTTCTGAAGCAGATACAGTGGCAGTATCGATCTGGTCTACCTGGTAAGCAGCATGACCACGATGCATTAGTTTTGATAACAATTGCTGCTGACGGATATAGAGTATCTGCAGTGTGCTTTCATCCGCACACAACCATTGCATGCCTTGAATTTTGGCTTTGATCTCCTTGCCATAGCGTTTAAATGTTGACCAGCCAGTGCCAGCGATCGCACCCAAGGCAGTGGCTGCTCCTAAACTGAGTCCACCCACCATCAGATCAATTCCTGCGCCTGTCGCTGCACCTTTGAGTGCAGCACTGCCAATATCAAGACCATAAGCCTTGAGTACCCCGGGGGCGAATATATCAAGCTGCCATTGGCCATTGCTTACAGGAATTTTTTGGAGAGCAATGTCTTTCTCTGAGAAGTTAAAAATGGTTAGCAAATCTCTTAAACAGCTTTGTTCGGACTTTCTTACGAAATCCTTTAATTTTTGGGCGGCGGTTGAATTTGCATGACTATCGTTCTGGTTCCGTTTGCTTTCGCGATAGCAGGCAACAGATACAATCAACTCAACGATGCGTTTGGCTGCAGACAAGCAGAGCTGATCCCATACCGTGGCGCGATAATTGATGAGTTTTTGCAATTGATCATAGTGTGATTCCACTAGAGTTTGTAGTTTCTGATACAACCGCTTCTCCGCCTCAAAAGAAAAGGCGACTGTATCGAATTCTAATGAAGTGTGAAGATTGAAAGCAGCTAGTTTTTTTCGCCAGATGGCAAGTTCTGCTGTATGGTTGGCAATGAAATTGAAAACAGGGATGATGGGTTTCATAGCCTTGCTGAGTATCTCGATTTCAATCAGATATTTTTCCAATACAGGCTCGCGCACATCGATAATGTACAATAAGACATCACTGCGCAATATTTGCCTGATGACCTTGGCTTCTTGTTCTAATGGATCATCGATAGACGTGGTTGCAATGAACTTTTCTAATATTTCAATGGGTGAAAACGATTTATGGTGCGTGCCAATCGATTTAAGTTGCCTTAACAGCGCATGAGAATCCTCAATACCTGGGGTGTCGTGTAAATTCAATATGGCTTCATTATCAGCAAAAATAGTTGCCCGTTCAACATGGCGAGTCGTTCCTGCACCATCTTCAATTTTACCGAATTGATTGCTCCGCAGCATAGTGCGAATCAGCGAAGTCTTCCCGGTATTAGTGTGGCCTACCACTGCAATATTTATCAATGAGTGAATATCCTGGTGTGATGCTTTGTCTGCTACATTCATGATTATTGAGTGATAACGCATTCGGCGGGAATAGCGCATGCCTCAGCCGTTCTGAACCATGCGAGTTTGCGTGTGTCGGCAACGGGAATGGCTGCGCGGCTGCGCAATAAAATTAACCAGACTTCTCCAGAGGTATAAGTCATCAGATCTCTGATGGTGCGTTGCACGCCTCTGTCTGGCAGGCGATGAGCAGCCACACCAATCAGCAACGGACTATCGGATTTTTGGATGATATTAGCTGCTTCCGAAAACGATGTCTGATCAATGACATTTTTGCTGCAGTTCATGCCATCTGGCCAAACGATATGATCATCAAGTTCAATCCCAATTGCGAGTGCATTTTGCGGTATTCCCTGGCCAATTTGTCTAGGAGTAATCTTTTTTTCTACGACTATATTAGGGTCTGCATCAATGACGCTAGACTCAAATTTATGCGCCATTAAACGTTGTCGTAAAGTAATATAGTAAGGTAAATAAAGATCTATTTTAAAACGATGCTCAGCTAGTTTCTGCATCAACACAGAAACGAGTAGGAATATAAGGCGAGGCACAATACCGTAGAGCAATAAGGCACTCAACAAAAATTTGGCCCAGGCACTTCTGGTTTCTGCATCTTGTTCTTGTATAATCGCGCTTACTCGGCTTGCTGCAATCTGGGAACTGTCGGGAGGAATCAATCCCCAAAATTTCATGGGCTTGCTTAGCCATTGAGTCAGTTCAGGAAGGCTGCTTTCTGGTAGTAATGTCGTTCCCCAAATAAAGTCATATTGCTTTGCCATCATGAGCAGCACGAGTAAGACTATCCCGGTCGCCAGATAAGTCAGCCAAAATTGATGAGTGAGAATACTGATGCGCCATTTGCCAACTGTACCAGTCAAATTGGCTTCCCACCAGCCGCGTGCGGCAAGTAAAGCAATCGTGTCACTTTCTTTTTCCTTGTGACGATAGGGTAACCAGCAAGCCAGCTGAGCGACAACCCCTGCACTCAATCCCTGTAAATTGAATGAAATCCCTATCACCCACAGCATGATGGAAATTAAATTGAAGCCAAGCAAAACCGCTAATAACCAGTATATGTTCAGCGTGGAAGATTCGCCTATTGCATTACCTGCTGCCAATGCGCCCAAAATTGCCGAGATTATTAAACTTATTCGGCCCGCACGGATAAAAAGTTTTTGAGGATATTGTAATGTTGTGGCTAGCGCATTATCCTGAATCAGGCGCCGGGCACGAGTGGTTAGCCGTTTTAGAAAAACAGGGTAATTGAAATCAGAAACAGCGTGGGTTTCCATATCAGCGATGCTTGCGTATGACAGCGCTTCTGCTTTGCCCGTTTCAATGTGACGCAATTGCTCTAAACGAACCAAATCAGAGAACGTAGTGTTGTGTATTGCCATAACTGTTGATTAAAAGAATGGAAAAACAAAGTGTTATTTCTCCTGACCTGTCAATCTGATTGAAAGGTGATTGGCATCGATTAAATTGATCCTGAAAAAAGTGCGTAGGGTTGTTCCAGTACACAAAAGCATTTAGAAATAGAATCAGGAGAAAGAACTCAATGGAAAAAGCTACAATTAGCAATTAAAGATTTGTTATACCCGAAAGGTTATTGCTATGAAACCAATTGCAATTTTTAGATTTTCCCCTATTGAGGGACCTGGCTATTTTGCCACATTTCTCGATAACAATCATATTCCCTGGCAGCTAATCAGCATCGACCAGGGAGAGGGCCTTCCTGGTAATATTCATCTATTTAGTGGTTTGGTTCTGATGGGAGGCCCCATGAGCGTCAACGATAACCTGCCTTGGATTGGCTCATTACTTGCCCTGATCAAGCAAGCGGTAGCTCATGATGTGCCCGTATTGGGGCATTGTTTGGGTGGACAACTTATGTCCAAAGCGTTTGGAGGTATCATTGAGGCGAATCCTATCAAAGAATTGGGCTGGGGAAAAGTCCGCGTGGCGGATAATCCGGTTGCACACGAATGGTTAGGGGATTTAAAGGAATTTGAACCATTTCACTGGCATGGGGAGACCTTTTCTTTACCTGCTGGAAGTGCCTTGCTGCTTTCCAACGCTTATTGCCAAAATCAGGCATTTGCATTAGGAATTCATCTGGGAATGCAGTGTCACGTTGAGATGACCGAAGACATGGTACTTAACTGGAGTAGAGTTAATGCGGCAGAAATTATACAGAATCAGGCCAGTCCTGCAGTGCAACCAGCTGATGCAATGCAAACGAATCTGAAGTCTCGCGTGTCGAAATTGAATATGATTGCCGATCAGTTATACCGCAAATGGATCACGGCATTAAAAACGGGAGAGTAATTGTTTTGAGTAAAGGGTGCCTCTAAAATTTTTGTTTCAGGAGATAGTACAGATTAACTGCCAATATATCTCCTTTGTTTGTGATAGTATGGTGGATGTAAATGATTGTTTGCTGTGCATCGGAAATTCGAGGAAGTGTAAAACTGTTTAAGCATGACTCAGCCCCAAGATAATCCCAGCTAATGGTGGGAGGGTGATCATGAGGGAATCAGCAAAACCTAAACTGGGTTCTCCAGTCGTAGTAATCCAGCCAGCATTTCCTATATTACTCCCGCCATAATAAGCGGAGTCACTATTAAATACTTCTTGGTAGGAGCCGCTAAAAGGCGTGCCGATGCGGTATTTCATGCGCGTTACCGGCGTAAAATTTAATACAATCAGCCTAAACGAACCATCTTGCGCATGACGCAGATAGCTAATTACAGATTGCTCTGCATCATGACAATCGATCCAGCTAAATCCTTCCGCGAAGAAATCAAGCTGATGCAATGCGGGGGTAGTCATATAAAGATGATTCAGGTCGCGTAATGCCATTTGTACGCCACGATGAGACTCATATTCTAGCAAATTCCAATCAAGCTCTTTACTAACTTGCCATTCAGGTCCATGAGCAAACTCGTTACCCATGAAATTAAGTTTTTTGCCGGGACAAGTCAGTTGGTAGGTAAACAACAAACGCAAGTTGGCAAATTTCTGCCAGGCATCTCCTGGCATTTTGGCTAACAAAGAGCCTTTGCCATGCACCACTTCATCGTGTGATAGTGGCAATACAAAGTTTTCGGTGTAGGCGTATAACTGATTAAAAGTTAAATTATTGTGCTGATAGTGACGGTGGATGGGATCAAGCTTCATATAAGCGAGCGTGTCATTCATCCAACCCATGTTCCATTTCATGGAAAACCCTAACCCACCCACATAAGTGGGGCGTGATACTGCTGGCCAGGAGGTAGATTCTTCCGCCAAAGTAATTGCGCCGGGAAACGCTTCATGCACCATAATATTGAGTTCGCGCAGGAAATCTACCGCATCGAGGTTTTCTCGTCCACCGTGTTTATTGGGTAACCATTCTCCTGCTTTGCGTGAGTAATCCAGGTAAAGCATTGAAGCTACTGCATCAACACGTAATCCATCGAGATGGAATACATTTAACCAATAATGCGCGCTTGATAGTAAAAATGATCTCACTTCATTGCGCCCATAATTGAAGATAAATGTCCCCCAGTCTTGATGGAATCCGAGACGAGGATCTTCATGCTCGTAAAGGGCAGTGCCATCGAAGCGGGCTAAGGAAAAGATATCCTGGGGAAAATGGGCTGGTACCCAGTCCAGGATGACTCCAATGTTTGCTTGATGACAAGCGTTCACAAAAAATTTGAAATCTTCGGGCAAACCATAACGACTTGATACCGCGAAATAACCTGTTGTCTGATAACCCCAGGACTCATCAAGCGGATGTTCTGATATCGGCAATAATTCAACATGTGAATAGCCCATTTCGAGTAGATAGGGAATCAAGTGCTGGGCAAGCTCACGATAAGTATAAAAACGTCCATCGGGATGCCGTTTCCATGAGCCTGCATGGATTTCATAGATATTGAGTGGCGCATGTAACCAGTCCCAGTCAGTACGTTTTTGCATCCAATCTGCATCCTGCCAAACAAAGTTTTCTCCCATTGGAGTGCGCCCTGCATTGCTGGGGCGCAGCTCATGATAATTTGCAAAGGGATCTGTCTTGATCAAGATATCGCCAGTATTACGATTGCGAATCTCATATTTGTAAACGGTGCCACTTGGTAAACCAGGAATAAATAATTCCCATACGCCACTATGATGATGAACAGCCATTGGATGTATTCGCCCATCCCAACGATTAAAATCCCCAATGATGCTGACACGTTCAGCATTGGGTGCCCAGACCGCAAAGCGGACACCGGCAATTCCATTTATGGCAGTCAACTGTGCGCCTAAGGTTCGATAAGCTTGACGTAGATTGCCTTCATTATATAAATACAGCTCATAATCGGAAATTTGCACAGGAAAAGCATAGGGATCATACAATTCACGCACAGTTCCCAGTGAAGTGCTTTCCTCGATTCGCAAGAGATAGGGGTGCACTGGCGGGATTTTGCTATGCCATTCAAAGATACCCTCATCATGGATCCGCGTCATTGATTCAAAGCCATTGGCTGTCTGAATCCAGACATTGGCAGCATAAGGCTGGAATACTCTTGTTACCAGCTCATCATCCTGGTCCCTATGCACGCCCAGATAGTCATATGGGTTATGTAATCGTGCAGCTAACAACATTTCTTGCAATGAATTAGTGTTCGTATGTACAAGTTCAGATTTCATAGGCATAGATGGTAACTAACAAGAAAACAAGAGTTGGTTATGTCTGGAAATGATAATTAAGATCCAGTAAGATAAGATGCTATAAATACAATAAATTACATAATACAGCTCATATTCTAAAGTATAAAGTAGCGAGCTTGACCATGGTAATGCTATGGCATCTACTAGATGGGCTTATATTGCTTATATTCTATGCTGGACTGCTTGTGTTGCGATTGATGTATTGATTACCCATATCCATATTCATATTCATATTATCAATTAAATAGATCTTCTCAGATCGGGAGATGTTGAATGCTTACACATAACGCGCTTGCATTAATATTGGCAGGAGGACGTGGCAGCCGTTTGCATCATCTAACAGACTGGCGTGCTAAACCAGCTGTGCCGTTTGGTGGTAAATTCCGTATTATAGATTTTCCCCTGTCGAATTGTGTCAATTCGGGTGTACGGCGTATTGGAGTGGTTACTCAATATAAAGCGCAGAGCCTAATTCGCCATATCCAGCGCGGCTGGAGTTTTCTTGATGGGCGATTCAAAGAATATGTTGAGCTTTTTCCAGCTCAACAGCGAACTGAAGAAACCTGGTATCAAGGTACTGCAGATGCTGTTTTTCAGAATCTTGATATCTTGCGTTATCATGATCCTAGCTATGTTCTGATATTGGGTGGCGATCATGTTTATAAAATGGATTACAGTAGAATGCTTGTCGAGCATGTAAAAAGAGGCGCAGACATCACTGTTGCCTGCTTGGAAGTGCCACTGGAAGAAGCCACTGCTTTTGGGGTGATGGCTGTAAACGATAAATGGCATGTTACTAATTTTACTGAGAAGCCTGATAATCCCGCCTCCATGCCAGGTCAGCCAGATCGTGCATTGGTTAGCATGGGTATTTATCTCTTTAATGCTTCATTTCTGTTTGAACAATTGATTCGCGATCACGATGACACGCATTCTTCGCACGATTTTGGTAAAGATTTGATTCCTCACCTAGTCAGCCATCATCGTGTTTATGCACACAGCTTCCAGAGCAGTTGTGTCAATATGGCAGCAGGCATACCTTATTGGCGCGATGTGGGTACAGTGGATGCTTACTGGGAAGCTAATATCGATCTTACAACCGTGACACCTGATCTTAATCTATATGATGAAGACTGGCCGATCTGGACTTACCAAGAACAATTACCGCCTGCCAAATTTGTTTTTGATGATGACGATCGACGAGGGCATGCGCTTGATTCTATGATTTCGGGGGGGTGTATTATTAGTGGTGCAACCATTCGTCGCTCATTATTGTTTTCCAATGTCCAAGTTCGAAGCTATGGGATCGTCGAGGACTCGGTCGTGCTTCCTAATGTAGATATAGGTCGGCACGTCCATTTGAAGCGCGTGGTCGTTGAAAAAAACTGCGTGATACCGGAAGGATTGAAAGTTGGATTCGATCCAGAAGAAGACAGCAAGCGGTTCTATGTAACGAAAAAAGGGATTACACTTATAACGCCCGAAATGCTGGGTCAAAGCATACATTATGTTCGTTAAGCATCTGAAAAGGGGGGAAGCTGGTAGAGGGTAATACCGTCCTCAATTCATTAGTAAGCCATTCCATTTCCAAATCAAAAATAGCGTGAAAGCGAGCTGCAGACACTATCAATAATACAGCGAGATGAAGCTAACAAAGTCAGGCTTGATTTAGGAATGGATCAGCATAATCGGCATGGTGTTCTTGGGCATGCCCATATGATGGGTCTTAACTAAGAATTCAGATTTTTTTGAGTAATTAGATAGGCAATCTGCTTTTAATTCATGAAACCACTGAATCTCGTTTTACTATGGCATATGCATCAACCCGATTACCGGGACCGTGACACAGGTGAATTCTTGCTGCCGTGGGTATATCTGCATGCCATCAAAGATTATACCGATATGGCACATCACTTAGAACAACATCCATGTGTCAAAGCGATCGTCAATTTTGTGCCCATCTTGTTGGATCAACTTGAAGATTATGCACAGCAGTTTACACAGAAAAAAATACGTGATCCATTATTACGCCTGCTTGCTACGCCCGATCTGAATATGATCACGGTAAATGAACGTGTATCTATACTGAATAGCTGCTTTCAGAGCAATCATGCCACCATGTTAAAACCTTACCCTGCCTATCAACATTTGCGCGACGTGTACGATATGCTGGAAGGGCAAGGGGATGAGGATTTAATCTATGTTTCCGGTCAGTATCTGGCTGATTTGTTAACGTGGTATCACCTTGCGTGGACTGGGGAAAGTGTACGGCGAAACCATGAGATTGTGGTAAAGCTCATGACGCAAGGTAAAAATTTTAGTTATACAGATAGGTTGCAGCTATTCAATCTCATTGGAAAGCTTATCCAGGAATTGATTCCACATTACCGTGAACTTGCTGCCAGAGGTCAAATTGAGCTGTCCACTACGCCTCATTTTCATCCGTTGGCCCCCTTGTTGATCGATTTCTCGTCAGCGCGTGATAGTCTTCCCGAGGTTACTTTGCCTTCGAATGCAATTTACCCAGGAGGATGTGAACGCGTTACCTTTCATGTGAAGTCAGCTATCAATCGTCACAGACAACACTTTGATACGCAGCCTGCGGGCTTCTGGCCTGCTGAAGGAGGTATATCAAAAGATTTGCTGAATATCTTCATGGAATTGGGCTGCCAATGGAGTGCCAGTGGTGAGGGTGTATTGGTTAACAGCTTGCATAAATCGTATCCAGATCAATCTTTACCGAATCGGAATCACTATCTTTACCGTCCCTACCAGGTATCTGATGAAAAAAACAGGATGTTTTGTTTTTTTCGTGATGACAAATTATCCGATATGATCGGATTCGAATATTCAAAATGGTTTGGGCGTGACGCAGCAGAAAATTTTGTTTATACGCTTGAGAAAATTCATCATGAGGTGCAGTCAATTGTTACGTATCCCATTGTAAGTGTCATTCTGGATGGTGAAAATGCCTGGGAATCCTATCCTTATAATGGTTACTATTTTCTCAATGATCTTTACGATCTACTTGAAAACCACCCATTCATTCAAACCACGACTTATCGTGACTATATTGTGGATTTAATTGATACGCAGGCTGAAACCAAAATTTTACCTGTGCTAGCTGCAGGGAGCTGGGTTTATGGCACTTTTTCCACTTGGATAGGTAATCATGACAAAAATTTAGCCTGGGATCTATTATGTGCAGCTAAACAGAGTTATGATCTTGTAATGAAGAGCGAACGTCTGACGGATGAGGAAAAATCACTGGTAGAACAGCAGCTTGCATCATGTGAAAGTTCGGACTGGTTCTGGTGGTTTGGTGATTATAACTCTGCGCAGGCAGTTGCTAGTTTTGATCAATTGTTTCGGAAAAATCTTGCCAACCTCTATCGTTTGCTGAAATTACCAGCGCCCGCAATCGTGCTTGAGCCAATCAGTCAGGGTGGACGATATACTGGCGTGATTGAAACGATGCGGCGTTCATCGTAAAGCGGGTCCAAGTAAAAGAATAGACGCCTGGTATGAAATTGTTTTCATAAAATAAAAAATGTATTAGTTTAGGAGCTTCAAATTGTCCATAACATAAAATGAGTGAAACTTAGTGACATCTCAATCTATCTCTTTACTATTTGGTGTTCATGCGCATCAGCCGGTTGGAAACTTTGCAGAAGTTTTAGTCGATGCGCATTTGCGTTGTTATAGACCTTTTTTACAGGTTTTATATCGTTATCCAGATTTTAAGTTTGCTCTTCATTTTTCTGGATGGCTACTTGATTTCTTATTTGAGCATTATCCCACAGATATGGCTTTATTGCGTGAGATGGTCATGCGAGGACAAGTAGAGCTTTTCGGTGCGGGAGAAACAGAGCCAGTACTAGCTGTTATTCCCAATCGGGACCGTATCGGACAAATTGAAACTTTTTCCAGGAAATTAGAGGAAAGATTCGGGCAGCGACCTCAAGGCGCTTGGCTCACTGAGCGAGTATGGGAATCAACCGTGGTGCCCGCGTTGGTAGACTGCGGTATTCGCTACGTCATCGTAGATGATTATCATTTTATGTGTGCGGGTAAAACCAAAGCAGAACTCAATGGTTTTTTTACCACCGAGGAAGATGATCGTGCCTTGGATCTTTTTCCTATTTCTGAAATGCTTCGTTATAAATTGCCTTTTTCTCCAGCACATGAAGCAGTGGCCTATATCGAGTCTCTAGTTGAAAACTCAACGATAAACAAGGGTGTTGCCGCTATTTATTTTGATGACATCGAGAAATTTGGCATTTGGCCTGAGACCTATCAGTGGGTATATGAGAAGGGCTGGCTTGAGCAATTTATTCAAGGCGTACTTGCTTCTCCCAAAATTTCTCCTCGACATTACCATGATTATCATGCTTTGGAAAAATCTCATGGAATAATTTATCTGCCGACTACCTCCTACATTGAGATGAATGAATGGACGTTACCTGCTGGACCAGCTAATGCTTATGCTGATCTAATGCACCAAGCAAAAGCAAGTGGCTGGTATGAACATAATAAATCCTTTTTACGAGGAGGTATTTGGAAAAATTTTTTTTCTCGCTATCCTGAATCGAATTGGATGCACAAGCGTATGCTATCCCTTTCTGCCCGTTTTGCTGCGCTGCCGGTAATGCAATGCTCTGATGTGATGCGACAAAAACTGTATGCAACACAAGCCAATGATGCGTATTGGCATGGCTTGTTTGGTGGCCTGTATCTCCCACATCTACGACGAGCTATATACAATAATATTGTCGAATTAGAAGGTTTGCTAGATGACTGTGCACCACGTCCTGCTTTTATTATCGAGGATACCGATCTGGACGGTGTGGAGGAGGCTTATTTGCATAACGGAATACTCCAGGCTGTAGTTAAACTTGATGGCAGTGCGAGCCTATGTGAATTTGATGCCTATCAGCTTAAGCATAATTTTGGTGACACGTTGCGCCGCCAAATAGAGCATTACTACTGCAAAATACAATCAAATGCACTTGAAATACCACAACATAGCGGGGCAGGCATTGCGTCTGCGCATGATCGGATCAGTTTTAAGGATCAAATTACCCTTTCTGACTTAGAGGTTGACGTTCATCCGCAAAGCCTGTTTTTTGACAGCCTAAATAGAGTATCGCTGATTTATCATCTCGAATCACAAGATGAGTATTGTGTGCGTTTCTTGTCCAAAACTGATCAATGGGAAGTCGTTAAAGTATTAAAACTTTCTGGCAACCGCATTTTAGTTTCATATAACCTGTCGGGGAATTTAGAGGGCCATCTGGAAACTGAAATTAATTTAGCTATGCCCAGTTGTGATGGTCCAGGCGGCCGTTATGTTAAAGATGAATCGACGGTGTTGGGCGGTTTTGGACAATATATGGATTTAGCGGATACCACTAACATCGCCATGGAAGATGTTGTTCTGCAGGGTGTGCTGTTAATTAATACTTCTGCTCCAATCAGATTATATGCACAACCTCACTTTTCTGTATCTCAATCGGAAGGAGGCTATGAAAAGATTATGCAGGCTGTCAAATTAAAATTGATCTGGCCAGTTACTGAGCGCGAATTAAGGATTACTCTGGAAGTTAAGGCAAAAGAGTATTCGGAGTAACAGAGAGCGATTCA
This sequence comes from Nitrosomonas communis, assembly GCF_900114745.1. GTDB lineage: Bacteria > Pseudomonadota > Gammaproteobacteria > Burkholderiales > Nitrosomonadaceae > Nitrosomonas > Nitrosomonas communis_A. The sequence goes on from NZ_FOUB01000002.1 coordinate 147,261, forward strand.
GGGTTTGCCCTGTTTGTGTTTGTAGCAACTCTCAAATAATAAATCGTAATCTGCTGTCACTCATTGTCAGGTGGTGAGCATTGCTTTATAGCGCAACCAATTGATCCTGGAAAAGCGCAGTAACATGCAAAGTTGAAACATATCGCTTGGATCAATAGAGAGTAACAAGATATTAATATTTTATATTCTTCCTGTAAGATGCTGAAATAATAAGCAAATAATCGATGTGAGCTTATTATGTTCGTTGGTTGAGAAAATTTTTTTTAAAAAAAATGTTGAAAAGCTTGACGGAGAAAATATGGTCTGTATAATGCACATCTCTGTTGCTTGAGACGAAAAAAAAGCAACCAGCTCTTTAAAAATTAACAGCCAATAGATGTAGGCGCTTAGTAAATATAATTAATTTGATTGATATCAAATTAATAACTAAGAGTATACAAGGTAAATAGTGTATAGATTTAATATATGCTAAATGCTGAGCAAATAGAATTAAATTAAACTGAAGAGTTTGATCCTGGCTCAGATTGAACGCTGGCGGCATGCTTTACACATGCAAGTCGAACGGCAGCACGGGGGCAACCCTGGTGGCGAGTGGCGAACGGGTGAGTAATACATCGGAACGTGTCTTAAAGTGGGGGATAACGCATCGAAAGATGTGCTAATACCGCATAATCTCTAAGGAGGAAAGCAGGGGATCGAAAGACCTTGTGCTTTTAGAGCGGCCGATGCCTGATTAGCTAGTTGGTAAGGTAAAGGCTTACCAAGGCAACGATCAGTAGTTGGTCTGAGAGGACGACCAGCCACACTGGGACTGAGACACGGCCCAGACTCCTACGGGAGGCAGCAGTGGGGAATTTTGGACAATGGGCGCAAGCCTGATCCAGCCATGCCGCGTGAGTGAAGAAGGCCTTCGGGTTGTAAAGCTCTTTCGGTCGGGAAGAAATAGTTATGGCTAATATCCATAATGAATGACGGTACCGACATAAGAAGCACCGGCTAACTACGTGCCAGCAGCCGCGGTAATACGTAGGGTGCAAGCGTTAATCGGAATTATTGGGCGTAAAGGGTGCGCAGGCGGATGTATAAGTCAGATGTGAAATCCCCGGGCTTAACCTGGGAATTGCGTTTGAAACTATATGACTAGAGTGTGATAGAGGGGAGTGGAATTCCATGTGTAGCAGTGAAATGCGTAGAGATGTGGAAGAACACCGATGGCGAAGGCAGCTCCCTGGATTAACACTGACGCTCATGCACGAAAGCGTGGGGAGCAAACAGGATTAGATACCCTGGTAGTCCACGCCCTAAACGATGTCAACTAGTTGTCGGATCTGTTAAAAGATTTGGTAACGTAGCTAACGCGTGAAGTTGACCGCCTGGGAAGTACGGTCGCAAGATTAAAACTCAAAGGAATTGACGGGGACCCGCACAAGCGGTGGATTATGTGGATTAATTCGATGCAACGCGAAAAACCTTACCTACCCTTGACATGCTCGAAATTCCACAGAGATGTGGAAGTGCCCGAAAGGGAATCGAGGCACAGGTGCTGCATGGCTGTCGTCAGCTCGTGTCGTGAGATGTTGGGTTAAGTCCCGCAACGAGCGCAACCCTTGTCACTAATTGCCATCATTTAGTTGGGCACTTTAGTGAGACTGCCGGTGACAAACCGGAGGAAGGTGGGGATGACGTCAAGTCCTCATGGCCCTTATGGGTAGGGCTTCACACGTAATACAATGGCGCGTACAGAGGGTTGCCAACCCGCGAGGGGGAGCTAATCTCAGAAAGCGCGTCGTAGTCCGGATCGGAGTCTGCAACTCGACTCCGTGAAGTCGGAATCGCTAGTAATCGCGGATCAGCATGTCGCGGTGAATACGTTCCCGGGTCTTGTACACACCGCCCGTCACACCATGGGAGTAGTTTTCACCAGAAGCAGATAGTCTAACCGCAAGGAGGGCGTTTGCCACGGTGAGAGTTATGACTGGGGTGAAGTCGTAACAAGGTAGCCGTAGGGGAACCTGCGGCTGGATCACCTCCTTTCTAATGAAATATTGCTAAGCGCCTACAGTCTATTGGTTGTTTTAAAAGTTAAATAGCAAATGAGATATGAGGCAAAAGGTTGTGCTAATATAGGATCCTTTATGGGTCTGTAGCTCAGTTGGTTAGAGCACACGCTTGATAAGCGTGGGGTCGGTGGTTCAAGTCCACCCAGACCCACCAGATAGGGGGTGTAGCTCAGCTGGGAGAGCACCTGCTTTGCAAGCAGGGGGTCATCGGTTCGATCCCGTTCACCTCCACCATATTATGTCCAATCTTGATGGTTCGAGAAAAATATCTCTCGGTAATCATGAAAAATAAGATTATATTTTATTGCTAGTTTGGCTTTGTTCTTTAAAAAAATAGAAAAAGTAGATTGTAAATTAAACAAATTCAGAAACATAAAAGCTGATATATGAATATTAATTAAATCAATTGATTAATATTTGTTGGAGCATAAAATATTATCTGGAAAGATAGATAGTATTTTAAAAATCTGGAGTTGTGTATCAAGAAAAGAAGTTCTCAAAATTATAGGGTCAAGCAAATAAGTGCATGTGGTGGATGCCTTGGCGATTACAGGCGATGAAGGACGTGGAAATCTGCGATAAGCTTCGGGGAGCTGATAAACAAGCTTTGATCCGGAGATGTCCGAATGGGGAAACCCGATCCGCAAGGATCATCCTCATCTGAATATATAGGATGAGTGAAGCGAACCTAACGAACTGAAACATCTAAGTAGTTAGAGGAAAAGAAATCAACCGAGATTCCCAAAGTAGTGGCGAGCGAAATGGGATCAGCCATCAATCTTTAGCATCGGAATTAGTCAAATCTTCTGGAAAGTTGAACCATAGAGAGTGATAGTCTCGTAGGCGAAAATTCTGATGTGGAACTAGGATTGAAAAAAGTAGGGCGGAACACGTGAAATTCTGTCTGAAGATGGGGGGACCATCCTCCAAGGCTAAATACTCGTAATCGACCGATAGTGAACTAGTACCGTGAGGGAAAGGTGAAAAGAACCCCGGGAGGGGAGTGAAATAGATCCTGAAACCGCATGCATACAAACAGTGGGAGCCCTGTATAGGGTGACTGCGTACCTTTTGTATAATGGGTCAGCGACTTACATTCAGTAGCAAGCTTAACCGATTAGGGGAGGCGTAGCGAAAGCGAGTCTTAATAGGGCGACTAAGTTGCTGGGTGTAGACCCGAAACCAGATGATCTACTCATGGCCAGGATGAAAGGGAGGTAACACTTCGTGGAGGTCCGAACCCACTAATGTTGAAAAATTAGGGGATGAGCTGTGGGTAGGGGTGAAAGGCTAAACAAATCTGGAAATAGCTGGTTCTCTCCGAAAACTATTTAGGTAGTGCCTCATGTATAACCTTTGGGGGTAGAGCACTGTTATGGCTAGGGGGTCATTGAGACTTACCAAACCATTGCAAACTCCGAATACCAAAGAGTTTTAGCATGGGAGACAGACATCGGGTGCTAACGTTCGGTGTCAAGAGGGAAACAACCCAGACCCTCAGCTAAGGTCCCAAAGATATAGTTAAGTGGTAAACGAGGTGGGAAGGCATAGACAGTCAGGAGGTTGGCTTAGAAGCAGCCATCCTTTAAAGAAAGCGTAATAGCTCACTGATCGAGTCGTCCTGCGCGGAAGATGTAACGGGGCTTAAACTATACACCGAAGCTAGGGATTCGCACGTAAGTGCGAATGGTAGGAGAGCGTTCCGTAGGCCTGTGAAGGTGATTTGTAAAAATTGCTGGAGGTATCGGAAGTGCGAATGCTGACATGAGTAGCGATAAAGGAAGTGAAAAGCTTCCTCGCCGAAAACCCAAGGTTTCCTGTGCAACGTTAATCGACGCAGGGTGAGTCGGCCCCTAAGGTGAGGCAGAAATGCGTAACTGATGGGAAACTGGTTAATATTCCAGTACCTTTACATAATGCGATGCGGGGACGGAGAAGGTTAGCTCAGCCAGGTGTTGGATGTCCTGGTTGAAGCGTGTAGACATGCTGCTTAGGCAAATCCGGGCGGCTAAGTTGAGACGTGATAACGAAACACTCTTCGGAGTGCCAAGTGAGTAATACCATGCTTCCAGGAAAAGCCGCTAAGCTTCAGTTATGTAAGGACCGTACCGTAAACCGACACAGGTGGGAAGGATGAGAATTCTAAGGCGCTTGAGAGAACCCAGGAGAAGGAACTCGGCAAATTGACACCGTAACTTCGGGAGAAGGTGTGCCTTTAGTAAGTGAATCGCCTTGCGCGAGGAGCTGAGAAAGGTTGCAATAAAAAGATGGCTGCGACTGTTTAATAAAAACACAGCACTCTGCAAACACGAAAGTGGACGTATAGGGTGTGACGCCTGCCCGGTGCCGGAAGGTTAAATGATGGGGTGCAAGCTCTTGATTGAAGCCCCGGTAAACGGCGGCCGTAACTATAACGGTCCTAAGGTAGCGAAATTCCTTGTCGGGTAAGTTCCGACCTGCACGAATGGCGTAACGATGGCCATACTGTCTCCTCCTGGGACTCAGCGAAATTGAAATGTTTGTGAAGATGCAATCTACCCGCGGCTAGACGGAAAGACCCCGTGCACCTTTACTGTAGCTTTACATTGGATTTTGACAATGCTTGTGTAGGATAGGTGGGAGGCTGTGAAGTATACTCGCCAGAGTATATGGAGCCGTCCTTGAAATACCACCCTGGTGTTGTTGAGATTCTAACCTAGATCCATAAGCTGGATTGGGGACCGTGTATGGTAGGCAGTTTGACTGGGGCGGTCTCCTCCCAAAGTGTAACGGAGGAGTACGAAGGTACGCTAGGTACGGTCGGAAATCGTGCTGATAGTGCAATGGCATAAGCGTGCTTAACTGCGAGACTGACAAGTCGAGCAGATGCGAAAGCAGGTCATAGTGATCCGGTGGTTCTGTATGGAAGGGCCATCGCTCAACGGATAAAAGGTACGCCGGGGATAACAGGCTGATTCCTCCCAAGAGTTCATATCGACGGGGGAGTTTGGCACCTCGATGTCGGCTCATCACATCCTGGGGCTGTAGCCGGTCCCAAGGGTATGGCTGTTCGCCATTTAAAGTGGTACGTGAGCTGGGTTTAAAACGTCGTGAGACAGTTTGGTCCCTATCTGCCGTGGGCGCTGGAAATTTGAGTGGGGCTGCTCCTAGTACGAGAGGACCGGAGTGGACATACCTCTGGTGTACCGGTTATGACGCCAGTCGTATTGCCGGGTAGCTAAGTATGGAAAAGATAACCGCTGAAAGCATCTAAGCGGGAAACTTGCCACAAGATTAGATTTCCCGGGGAGTAAATCCCCCTAAAGGCTCGTTGAAGACTACAACGTTGATAGGTCGGATGTGGAAGCATAGTAATATGTTAAGCTAACCGATACTAATTGGCCGTGCGGCTTGATCCTATAATTTTGAGAATAAATTAACATCTCTTGACAGAAAAATTAATTTAAAAGTTTATTTGTTTTAATCTACTTTAAAACAACAAAGGTTACGCTTGGCGGCTATAGCGCTTTGGAACCACCTCTTCCCATTCCGAACAGAACCGTGAAACGAAGTTGCGCCGATGATAGTGTGTTTTCACATGTGAAAGTAGGTCACCGCCAAGCTTATTATTTTCTTGATTAATAAAGCTATTAAACATTATATAAATATAATTTATAGCTTAATTAATTTATCGAAAACATTGTTCATTCAATTGTTTCATCTCAATCCATCTTCACCTAGATCTATAAAACAGATATCAATTAAAGAAAATCCTGTGAATTATTTCATCTTGGTAGGGAAATGATTCTACGTTTATCTGTTTTTTTATTCTATTGGGGTCAGTTATCCAATTATTTTACTAAGTGACGCGCAGATACTAGCCTCGCTTAAAATCCTATATTATCTCCAGTTTAATCCTTGGTGCGTAGGAATGCGTGCCATGACCATGAGAATCGCAACAACTTGTTTCCTGATATTGTTCCTTAAGAGGATAGAGCGAGCGTGCAAGGATGTATGAAAAGAAGCACAGGAAACTTGTCAACTAATCAACAATCGCAATTTTTTGTCAGTATGCTTGCGATTAACATCCCTCACACTCACAGCAGGTTAGTATGAATCATTTCAAGAACAGCGTAGCTGATGCATTTTTTACAGATTCCATTCTACGCCTGCATACAGTTATTTCACACAGATGCCTGCACAATCGGCCCCACCGTTAGCAGGATCGCAATTATCCGAAGGATCATCTACACACTTCATTCCTTCAGGGCAAGGTAATGTGGCAATGCCGCCACACATTTGTTTGGGTTTCTGATCATGGTAAGCAGAACTGTCTTTGGGCGGATAATCCATACGTTTTCCCTCCCCTGGTTTGGTGGGCTTTGTTGGCCCAAGCTTAATACTTTCTTCAACCTTCCGTGGTTGAATTGTTTCAACCTCAATGGATTCAACCTCTCCTGCGTTATGCCGAGCGGTATATACGCTCACAACATCCAATGGAACAGGGCTTTTAATAACCAGGAATCCCTCCAGAAAGGCAAAATCCACACAAATACCATCTATTGGACAAAAGTAGCCTGCAATATCAAAGCAATTTATGCCAACTGCTCCGTCTGGCTGGAGAACTATTCCTTTAAAAGGTGTGACATCGAAGGAGCCTGGCTCAGAACCAAACTGTGTTGCAAGTGCCACCTTGGCTACAAGAGTGATTTTTTTATTAGTAGGGTTGTGGATATTGACGGCTGTACGGTAAGTGCCCTTCGCCAAACTCCCATCCTGGTGGGGTAACAATAGCGAACAGGTAACTTTAGCTGCATATTGATACTCAGTTTTGACTGTCTCTAAGTATTGCGTTGTTTCTGCCTGAGCGATTGGTTGAGTGCCGATGAAACCAGACCAGCACACTGATCCGAGCAGAAAAGAGAAAAGTTTGATCATATTGTGTTGTTTCATGATAGTCACCTCATTTGGTTTAATGCTCTGAATGGAGAACATCTTTTTAGCCCGCAATGGTTCCACCTGGGCTGATGGCAGGCCACCAGATCTAGTTCAACATGGAAGAAAAAGTGGCCTAACATTACTTACTACTAAAAACATTGGTAGCACTTGGTTTTTCCAGCTGAATTTGTATGGCCTGTTTTCATAGAATACCTCTTGGCTCTATAGTTAATATGATGTCTTTTTATTAGCGCTACCTTGTCTTTTTATGCCAGCTTAAAACTAAGCAATCAACACAAACCTCGCCTCTGATGGCACTCCCTGATCATTGACGATAAACAACATGTAGTATCCTGGCGGCGCGATATTGCCATGGGCTGGCGCTTCAGTTTCTACATTGGTGGCAGTCTGTGAATGGACAGGCAATTTAATGTAACGCTGGCCGGCATCGGTATGATGCGTTACCGCAATTGGTGCGATCAGCACCACTGCATTGATAGCAGTAGCCTGCGGCGTCTCGATCACAAAAATGCTTGCATAGCTGATCAAAGGCGGCGAATTTGTAATAATTGGCCGTGTACCCAAACTAAGATAATTCGGTGAATAAAGCTCCATAGAATACTGATCCTGTTCCATTGTGCCTGGTGCAACTCCGCCTGCTGCGAGCACTTTTCCGTCCGGCAGCAGAATACATACCGAGTGATACTGGCGTGGGAAATTTAATGGTGCGCCCACTGTCCAGTTATCTGTGGCCGGATCATAGGTTTCCGTTTCCAGCACCGGCGTGGGTGACCACTTCTGGCCGTTGCTGTGGCCGCCTATGATAAGCACCTTACCGTTGGGTAATATCACAGCATTCACATTGGTGCGGCCAAAATTCATGTCGGCGATACGCGCCCATGCCGAACCAGTAATGTTCCCGTTGAATTCGATTACTTCAGCAGTTGCATTGTTGCGAGCAGTGGCAGGGCCTGCGACCCCACCGCCAAATACATACAGAAGGGTACGTTCAGGGCTTACGGTCGTATCGATCATGAGAAGGCTCATGCCCTCTTGGCGGTCGTAAATCTGCTGCTGTCCAAAATCGGTCCAGCTGCCACTGTTTGGTCCGCTCATAGCCAAATAAGCGGTTTGGGTTCCTGTTGCGCCGGCCCAGCCAGCACGCGTATAGAAAATTTCTCCTGAAGGCAGGAGATGCATGCCAGGATACAGTTCATCAAACGAGCGATTTGCACCGACGATTGGTGTCCACGCACCGCCATCAAATACCTCAACTTCTGCCGCAACGGGATGACCGCCAGAAAATGCGAGGATACGTCCGTCGCTCAGGCCCAACACCGTCGGATACCAGCGTGCATGCGCCATGCTGGCGGCTGGGCTAAACGTGCCGTTAGTGGGATTCGTCACATTAAGCGTAAAGATAAAGCAGCGATTATTGGTGTGTCCTGCACCATTGGTGTCGCCACCGACGATCAGCAAGCGGCCATCTGCCAGAAAAGAATGGCCGCAACAGAAAAAATCTTCCGGTAACGTAATGACATCTGGCATGATCTGTTTGGTTGTCGGATCCCAAATACGCGCCTCGAGAGGATAATTCCTTTCTGCTGCACCAGAAAAGAGCAACACATGACCTGTGCTCAATAGGGCTCCGTGAACCACGAAGATTGGTGATGAATCCAGTAGCTCCCAACTGTCTTGGCCATGTGCGCCGCATGGATGAGGATCCACTTCTGGGCATTGGTGTACATGCACTGTCGGCAACTGGTAACAGATCCTGTCAAGTTCTTCATCGCTCAGCTCGACTTCCTGGGTAGCGCGAAGCACTGCCGCCATGCCTTCCATCATGTGCATCTCCACGTGGCAGTGAATCAGGAAATCACCCTGTAACTGATATTTTTTACGCTTTTTCCCATATTGCTCAGCGTAAGTATCTTTCGATGCGTATTCAGGCTGATCCATATCTTGTAAAAAGTGTGCTGGTTTCTCATGTTCACTTGCTGTTGGAGAAGTATGGTGACCTTCTTGGTCCTCGTGAGGTTTGCACTCGCATTCAAGGGGCACAGGCTGGAGGATTACCGGAGGCACGATGGTATCGGCTACAAACGATTCGGCTGGTCCGAGCGAGCGTGTATCGACCCATTCATTGCCCCATCGCCACCGCTGTCCATGCAAATGGAAATTGTGCCACACCATGCTCAAATCTAGATTAAATACATACCAACGCACGCGCGTGCCGTATTCAGCCACAATAGTAGGTGTATTTCCCACAAAGGTGCGCCCATTGATGGCAAATGACTCCAGCCCGGCACCGCTGCGCTCGGTGACAGTATGAGGTTGATTACCCGCATGATACCAAGTGACTACTGCACCTACGCCTACTGTTATATCATCAAGTTCGAAGCGTGCCGGTGTATCCAGGATATTGATGGTTGCTGTCAGAGGACCTGTCATTGTGACGCGCACACGCCCTTGCATCGGGTGGAAACGGCAATAGTATTCGAAAGTACCTTCCTGACCGAAAGTAAAAGTGAATAGATCACCCGCATTAAGCGAACCACTATCGAAAAGTGCGTTTCCAACCTTTGCCGTGAGACGGTGGAAAAAGATAGGTACTTCAAGGTCTGCTTTCTCACAATGGGGATCCCGAACCACAATACCACCGAAGAGTCCACGCTTTACGGCTTCCTCGATGTGCATATGATGATCATGGAAAGGCCATGCACCAATGGTGTCTTCTTTCACATCAAAGATGTAGCACCATTGGCCGCCAGGACAAATCGCATCGCTGCGATTAAATCCAGCCTCGTCCTGTACGCCGAAAGGCCAAGAACCATCCGAGTCTATGCCATAATGCAGGCCGTGCACATGAAGGCTATGCGGTTCGCTATCACCGTTCAGCACATGGACATAAAGTCTCTCACCCGGCTGCGTATAGATGACTGTTCCGGGAATTCTTCGCTCGACACGGGGTTCATTGGTATCCGCAGTAATAAGCGGCGTATTTTTTATTATGGTATAGGCGTCATCGAGGTATTCGCGGTAGACCAGGGCATCCAGTGAACGACGGTCTACTTCAGATTGTGGAATGGTAGCGTCGAGGTGCTCTATGTTTCTCATGCAATCAAATCGGTGCTTATGATGCTCGGCGTCGTCAGGAGCAACGGGACTGTAGCTCGGTATTGCCTCGATTTTGAGGTAGATATGTTTTATATTCATGACCTTATTGCCTTTTTAGAGGGGAAATGCATAAACATAAAAAAGTACGCTCAGTCAGTCGCCATAATCACAATGTCTTTAAATCACCCTCATGCTATTGCAATGTATATTTGATTATGCTGTCAGATCAAACTAAACAGTCATTCCTCGGCGTACATTTTTCCAGAGTCCAAAAGCTATCTATTTAGCCTTGCATATTCCTGGACAATCCGCTCCACCTTGAGCAGGGTCGCAGTCATCACTTGGATCATCCATACAGATCTGGTTTCCTGGACATTTGATGCCTGCAATGCCACCACATGCCTGGGGCTCCGCTGGCTTGCATTCACCCGCATGATCAATGGAAACACCCGCTACTGCCGCCTCACATGCATTACCATAGGTTTTGCCGTCACAACCACAAACAGGCACGAATTCCCTTGTGCAATTCTCTGGTTTAGTCTTGCAGACTCCTTGCGCATCTGCAACTTTGCATTGGCCGGTGCCAAGATCACAGTACTGCTGATCAGGGCATGTTAATCCTTGGATAGTGCCACAGATTATTTCAGGAGGTTGTGGCGGCTTGGAATCCTTGCAACCTACCAGCATAGAGGAAATCGTAAAAGCAGCTAACAAAGCGATGAGTGCATTCATAATGCTTAACCTCCTTCTTAAGAAATTAGATCAAAAAGTATGCTTCCTTGATAAAAATTAAAATAAGCAGAAACCTTAATTTGATCTAAAGAAAATGCTAAAAAACAAGAAAAGGAAGTTTTGCAAAATGATGGGTTAGCGGATTTTGCGGTATTTCCCGCATTAATTTTTGTCTGGTATGCACGGAAGCAGCTAGCGCGGCGTTATATGATGGGTTTCCATAGCCGCGTAATGCTGTAATTCGTGCAAAGATCGGCCAGGTGTTTTATGACCGACCCATTGTGGCAGCAGTGAACCGGCAATCATCCCTACTGCCGAAATACTAAGACCAACCAGTTGTGGAGGTATCAGACTTTCTTCCCCGATCAGGATTTCAATCATGAGCCATGACAACAAGCCCCCGAAAATTGCCGCTAATGCACCCTGAGTAGTGGCGCGCTTCCAAAATATTCCGCTGAGTAATGGTACAAATGCGCCAGCAAGCGTGACCTTGTAGGCACTTTCTACCATTTCGAAAATAGAGGAATCAGAATTTAATGCGAACGCGAGTACAATACCCCCGAAACTAACCAACGTTGCTCGCATGATCCAAAGAAACTGGTGATCACCTATTTTCGGCCAAAAGCCCCGGATTACATTTTCAGCAAAAGTGACAGATGGAGCAAGCAGAGTGGCTGAGGAACAACTCATGATTGCGGAGATGACTGCACCGAAGAACAGCACTTGGGCAACCAATGGCGTGTGCTGCAATACGAGTGTCGGCAGTAACAATTGAGGATCCTCTGCTAACAATTTCGAGAATAGCATTGGGTCGATCAAAGTAGCAGAATAAGCAATGAACATTGGTACAAAGGCAAAACAGAAATAAATAGTAGCACCAATGACCGAGCCCCAAAGCGCGACAGTAGCGCTTTTTGCTGAGGTAATGCGTTGAAATACGTCTTGCTGCGGGATGGAACCGAGCATCATGGTGACCCAGGCGCCGAGAAAGGCAATCCATTTTAATGGATCCATTTCAGGGAAAAAATCAAGTTTACCTGCCAAGCTGGCATGATCAATAACCGCCATCACACCACCGCTGACTTTGTCGCTGACAATCCAGGCAATAAAAAACAGGCCACTCATCGACACGAACATCTGCACAAAATCCAGGATCGCTACAGAAAACATACCACCGAAAGTCGTATAGGTGAGTACAATAGCGGTGCCAAGAATCATGCCTGTTTCCTGACTTACCGTACCGTCGGTAACGACGTAAAAAATCAAACCGAGTGCCTTGATCTGAGCTGCCACCCAGCCTAAATAGGCCGCAACAATACAGAGTGAGGTGAGCACTTCGACTGGTCGGCTATAACGCATGCGGTAGAAGTCTCCCAGCGTGATGATATTGAGCCGGTAGAGGTAGCGTGAAAAAAGAATGCCAGCGATGACTAGGCACATCGAGGAACCAAAGGGGTCGGCGGCTACGCCGGTCAAGCCATCTTCCACGAAAGTGGCCGGCACGCCAAATACAGCCTCAGCCCCAAACCAAGTAGCGAATACCGTTGCGGTGACTACATGCACGGGTAGTGAGCGTCCTGCAACAGCAAAGTCTTTTGCATTGTGTACTCGTGTGGCAGCATAGAGGCCAATGCCCACAGAAATCATCAAGTAGAAAATAACGAACCATAGCAGCATGACCGCCTCAGCAAAAAATAATAAATTTAATATTTGATCAGAGCGGGATTATACTGATGGAAATAAGGAAAATAAACGCTGATCTCTGTTACAAAGGACTGCAAGAAAAGCAAGTGCAATTCCTTTGCGCAATGGATAGCTACAGCTGTGCATAGCACATACTATCCACTTAAGCACTTTATTTGTTTAAATAAAAAAGCTGGCTTTGATGATAGGAGCTTACACGTCGATTATTCCCCAAATGAATCAATTAGCGTTTATTTCTCTCGTAGCTCCTGTCATCTTATTAAAAACAAGTTATAGAGAAAAAAATGGCGAGAATCAATCTGGAAATTGAAAACACGAATGACCTGGAAGTCAGTGATATCTTCAGTGAACTGAGAGAAAAAGTAGGAGAAATTCCTGCAGCTTATCGGGCATTTGCGCTACATCCCCATATTTTGCAGGCGAATTGGAATCGCACAAAGAATATCCTGGGAAAAGGTAGCCTACCCATAGAGGTAAAAGAAGCGATAGCAACACGAGTATCAAAAGTAAATGGTTGCGATTTTTGCTTAAAAATACATAAAGAAAATCTTGTAAAGCTTGGATTTAAATCAGCCACTGTCGAGTCTATAGCCAATGGCGAATCAAGTGATCAGCGTCTTGATCTTGTACTTAAATTCGTGAGCACAGCAACAAAAGATCCTCACCATCTCAATGACTCTGATTTTAATGCATTAAAAAAATTGGATTTCTCAGAACGTGATATTTTAGAAATACTTACAGTGATGGAAATGTATACTGGCTATAACAAAATAATTGTTGCCCTTGATTTGCAGCCAGATGATTGAATCTTACAACGGTAATTCACTACTTGAGCGGAAAACTGAAAGTCATTAACATCTAGCAGATTGTTGAGGTAACTATGATACTTAAGAGTCAGCGTCCGCGCAGTATGATTTTCTCGCCGAAGATAATCTCGAACTGAAGACCGACTATCCAGGAAGATTCGCGCTTCTGGTCAAATTCATCCTGCGGCCAGTGCATGCCCACCCATGACTCAATAAAAAACCATTCGCGCAGATAGCGCTGGCGATAGATGCCGCGAAAGCCATAGTCTCTCAGAGGCACCGGATGAGCGGTTTCACCCTGGATCCAAGTCTCGCCGGCATAGGCTCGATTCTCAGAATACAAATAAAACAGGGAGGCCGATGTCCGCCAACGCACGCCTTCAGAACGTTGGGAAAAGGTACCGCGGCCGGACCAGCGCCCCAGCCAGCGCTCCCCCATGCCGATCTCGTAGTCAAGGCGTTGCGATCCACCAAAGCCATCACTGTTGCGCCAGAAGCCCACTGATTGCCAGCGTAGCTGACTGCGGCTGCTTATTTGCCTATTCTCCAGATAACGTACGCGCCCATAAGGATCAAAGCTTAGCCCTTCCCCAATGCCAGCTCCTAGGGAAAGCCTACGCCGATTCTGAATGATCGGATCATAACCAAACCCGATCAGCCATTCATTGTCGGCATTGGGACTGCGCAGCAGTACCGGCCGGATAATTTCGTCTCCGCTTATAAATTCGTCGAAGCTCAGTCTACCTATCACTGCCGAGAAACGGTTCGCCATGTGGGGCAGATAAAGTCGCGTCCGCATACTTGCTATCGTGCCCCAGCCGTCATCCTGATCCCATCTTGGGCCGAGTACAAGACGGCCTTCTGTTATTGCTAATCTTGGCTTAGCGGTGGGTTGGTCATCAAACCAGCGTGGGTCGCCGAAAAAGCGATCGACCCAACGTGCCGTAGTATCCACAGTGGAGGTCATGGTACGCTGCATAATGTCAAGCAAGTGTTCGTCTTTATTTTTCTCCTCGCGCTTGTGTTCGTTGTTGCCACTAACTGAACGCGATTCGCTCTTATCTTTGTAATTGCTCACTTTATCTTGTGCCAGCGCCGCTATGCTGTTTGCCAGGTACAGGCTACCGCTAAGTATCAAGGCAAGCGAATAATTCTGAACAAGATTCGCCATAACTATAAAAAACGCTTTTTGCGACCCATAAATGCAAGTGGAAACATTGATCACAAAGGTTTAATCAAGCAGGGTCTTACCGCAAATAACTCAACCAAGATTGGTAGTATAAGACTCATTTTTTTAATGTTTCTTTAGATAAAGAAAGTTCCAGAATATAAAATTTAAAATCTGGGGTGCTAGGCTGTAGTACTACAAATTTTTACTCATTGTCGCCAGCTTTGATTATGGAGCTTAAAAGTGCTATCTGATATTAAGCAAAAACCAGCTTGTGTAGTGGCATGCGAAAGGCGCTAGTGATATTTCAATGACAAAATGCTGCCTTGATAATTCCTGAGAGATGTTTTATCAGCAAAGAAAAGCGTATTAAAAGTCGTGCAAAGCAAGTTCAATTAAAACTCTGTTGTTCCTGGTGGAGGCCTCAATGTCGAAACACATTCAGCAATCAGATGTAGCCAAAATTGCGACGCTCTGTACACTGATCGATGTGTGTGTAGAGCGGAAGCCACAGCTATCTATTCACTCCAGAAGCACGGAGTTCAAATCTGGAGCTATCGAGAACTTTCCGTTAATGTCTTAGCGCTTGCGCGCAGATTAGTAAAACTCGGTGTGAGAAAAGGTGATGGGGTTGCCTTGCTTGCATTCAATCGCTCCGAAACCATTGTGGCTGCGCTTTGCGATCCTAAAAGCGGGTGCGGCAGTCGTACCGATCGATGCACAGCTTGGCACACAAACGCTCGAATTTATCTCATTGACAGCCAGGTGCGCATAGCCTTTGTGACTGAAGACCATCTGGCGCGGTTCGAAGCCCTGGCCAGCACCCAGAGTCTGCAGCTTATTGTATACGATGGAGATGAAGCTAATCCACACCACTGGCGTCAACTGGTAGTAGGTGAGGAAGTGGTTCTGCCTGAAGTCTATCCCGCTAATGCAGCGGCCCTGTTTTATACCTCGGGTACCACTGGGCAGCCCAAAGGCGTGCCGCTTACCCATGCTAACATCATTTTTTCGTTCCATAGTCTATTCCAAACCCGCGTCACGCTGACGGACGACAGACTGCTGCTGTTGTTGCTCTTACACCATGTGTTTCCTTTCGTCTGCGGCATGCTGTTGCCACTTGCATTAGGGCTAACGATTGTATTACCCCATGCTCTGACAGGACCACAAATCGTGTGAGCCATGCAGCAAGGTGAGGCTACCATTATCGTCAGTGTTCCTCGTCTCTATGACGCCTCTACAGTGTGATCGCTGCGCGTATGTGCGCCCAGGGTAAAGCTGCTTATTCCTTTTTTTACTACATGCTTCGTTATCCCTGTACTTGCGTGGTGTATTTGGCTGGCGCGTGGGGCAATGGCTGTTCCGGTCGCTGCATCAGCGCTTTGCACCCTCGTTGCGGCTAACCGTTTGCGGCGGTGCCGCACTTAATCCCGAGCTTGCTTGGAAGCTTGAGGGATTAGGCTGCCAACTGATAGTTGGTTATGGTATGACTGGGAGAGCCCCTAACATTAGCTACGACCATCCCGATAGTCTTCGCATCGCTAGTGCCGGCAAACCGTTTCCCAGTGTGCAAGTCCGTCTGATGCTTTTCGCTGAATGGAGTGGAAGAGATCAAGCATATGGTGAAGTGCAGGTACGCGCCCCAATGTCTTCACTGGTTATCATCATCTGCCTGAAGAAACAGCCAAGGCGTTTACTGCTGATGGCTGGTTCCGTACTGGCGATCTCGGCCGTTTCGATACAGAGGGCTATCTTTTCCTATTTGGTCGGGCTTCGACATTGATGGTGACGGAAGGCGATGAAAACGTTCAACCGGAAGATGTCGAGGAGGTTTATCAACAATATCCAGTCATTCGCGAGTTGGGGATCCTGGCAGAGAAGGGGCGACTCGTTGCCGTTATTGTTCCAGAGATGCGTGAAGTTCGGCGTCGGAACAGCGATATCGAAAGCGCCGTACGCGAAGCGCTCATGTCAGCCGCGCATACCCTTCCCTCTTATCAGCGTATCTCGGACTATGGCATCATGCGCGATTCCTTGCCACGCACACGCCTGGGCAAGCTACAATGGCATCGTTTGAAGGAGCAGTATTTAGACGTGAAAAGGTCCGTAGCAACCAGTGAGACAGCGAGTGGACCTATGGCATTGGAAGAACTCATCGAACGGATCGGGCGCTGTTCGATGATCCTGTTGCTCGCAGCGTGTGGGAATGGCTAACGACACGCTACGCACCCAAGCGACTGACACTCAATACCAGCCCACAACTCGATCTCGGTATGGATTCGATCAAATGGTTGAATGTGACGCTCGAAATCGGTAAGCGCACCGGTGTAGACTTGAGTGAAGAAGCTATCAGCCGTATCGATACGGTACGCGATCTGCTGTGAGAGGTGATCGAGGCTTCTGCAGCCAGATCGGCTGCGACGCCGATTGAGCAACCAGAAGAATTTCTATCGTTACAGCAAAACATTGGTTGAGACTACACGAGCCGTTTTTATCAGCGGTAGTACGGAGGCTCCATGCGCTTAAACGTCAGCTGATGCGAGTTTTTTTGTGTACGTGCGCAGGATTGGAACATGTGCCTGCCGACAACCAGTTCGTACTGGTCAGCAACCATGTCAATTTCCTTGATCCTTTTGTGCTTGCTGCCGTGCTCGATTATCGGTGCTTGCAACGTACTTACTGGACTGGATTTACCGGTGCAGCATTCCGCAATATAATGTTTCGTGCGCTGAGCAGAATCGCGCAGGTGGTGCCAATTGACCAGGAGAGTAAGGCTATTTCCAATCTAGCTTTCGGTTCAGCCGTTCTGCGCAGGGAAGGTAACCGGGTCTGGTTTCCCGAAGGCCGTCGATCGGTTACCGGGTAGTTACAACCCTTCCGGCCAGGAACTGGGATGATTCTCTCGCGTTATCCAGTCACGGTAGTACCTGCTGCTATTAGGGGGGTTTATGAATCACTTTCAGTAGGGACACTGTGGCCACATTTCTGGCCTATTGCCGTAATTTTTGGGCCACCCCTCCAACTGCAAGAACTGGCATCAGGTGGAAAAGAATGAAGCGCAGAAGCACGCATCGTGCACGAACTCGAAGATGCAGTGGCTAAATTGCTGGCAGAAGCTGAGCGACAAAAAATACAGAAGTGAATGAATGGTATCTTTGCACATGCATTTGTCTGATTCCATTTCTAAACCAAAACTGACTTTGTCGGCTTCATCTTGCCGTATTATTGATGCTGTCTGCGGCTCGCCTTCGCCGCATTTTTGATTTGGAAATGGAATGAGATGCTCAAGATTGATCAATACTTATTTGTTATTATCGTTATCATTTCCGTACCCATCGACCATTCTCTTTTTGGAACCAAGTGCCGGTAGGGAGTTTCTTAAATATTTCGATAGCATAAACTTTACCAACCTGGTCAACACCTACCCGTTGGGCAGTAGCCTTTTCCTGATAAATTGCTTTACGTTGAGTATTAATGGCATTAGCCTGAGCCTGAGCGTTGGGGTTTCTGGCAATGACATATCCACTATAACTTTCACCTATTGCTCCTGAGGCACGCAGCTGTTCCAGGTTATCGGCCCGGACAGGTGCACCGTAAAGTGATAATGTCAAAAAGATAGCACTAAAGATTTCCAGTAAAGGTTTTGTTTTTAGAAAGTATGGAATATGGAGCATGATATTTTCCTTATTGATTTCATTTGATACTAGAAGACATTTGGATTGGCCTCAATGTCTTTTTTCGCCTCTTCTTCAAGCTGTACGCGTATATCGGCATCCAGCTTGACATTAACGTTAATAGTGATAGGTTCTTGTGGTGCTTCGACTTTGACTGTGGGGGCGCAGGCGGTGATTAACAGACAGCAAAGCATCAATGATCCCAGGCTAAATGGGATATTTCTTATTTGATAAGTTTCGTACATGATTGCAATTCCTTTACTGATTGATCCCTAGAGCCGGATGTTGCCACGATCGTATAATAATCATAACAACCCATATACTAATACAATTTATTTGAGAAATAATTAATGTAGCCTGAATAGATCGTGCAGTACTTCGTTAGATAACCTGTAGCCCTGATTAATGGCTTCTAGAATCTCACCAATATTACTTTCAAGATTAATATTCAAACGAAACATCCGGCCCTTTTTAACATTTGGATTATTCCCCAGCAGAGAGAGTGTAGCTATCAGGTCATGAGTAGCGGATTTGTTCAGCTTTAATGATAGTTCGGTATAGTGAAAATCCTGCAGCACTTGAAGTAATAGTTCCATTTCTTTGCCTGTGTTTGCCAGCATCTGCGCGGCTTTTTCAGATTGGAATTGCAATATGCCTGGCATTTCTGCCTCAAGGTGGCTGTTTCGAATGATGATATGATCGTCTTCGAGCATGATGGGAATGCTGCCGTCGAGACGGCCGTTCCCCGCCAATCCTTCTACTTTAATCAGATCAAAAAGAGCCTTGAGTTCGATATTATTTACGAGTATTAAGATGTCATTGCGAACAGAAGTTGGATCGATGAGTGTGGGCCCTAAAGACACGATGCCGCCGAGCAAGAAAAGGTTTGCTTTTTCGAGAATAATTCGAGGGGGTGAATCTTTAATTTGATAGGAAACCATCAGATTTTCCATGGCAATACCCGAATCAATATGTCGAATAGTCAAGTTTTGCTGGGGTGGGCTGCGCGGCGACAATAAGTCAATTAAATCCAGTGTTGCATTCAGCCCGCTGATTTTGACGGCCTGATGGATAAACGATACATTATTTAAATCAAGTATGCTGCTGCTGCGTATGCCATTCTTGGACCATTTAAACTTAACCCTAGCGCTGACCATGCCACTTACATCCTCCAACTGGGCAAGAGCGGGAAAAAGTGTTTTAGGTTGCAGGCCATCAGCTGCAAAAGTTAAAGGGGCAATCATTATCTTCAGCATGCCTTCCTTGCCATCAAGCGCCTGCTCCCCTATGATTCTCAAATAGCGTGTGCCGGGTAGCCCACCGACAGCATCGATCGTATATGCCTGAGGTTGTCCATGAACAGACTTGCTTTTAATCTTGCCAGAAAGGGAGAATGGGGCGAAGTAAGGTGTAGATACTTGATGAGATAGCTGACCAATCGTGAAGTCAGCAATCTTGTCATTCTCGGTAGTACCAAAGTTTAGGGTGGCTGCTATATCATTCAGTCGGATTTGTGATTGTAGTAGAGTCAGACTTGCATGACGCATCATACCTAGACCTTGATATTTTTCACCTGAGCCAAGTTTTCCGCTTAAGGATATTTTTCCTGGATAAATTTGTGCCTCTACCGCTGCCGCTTGTTTCTGTTTAACCAGTAATGTAATGGGACTAGGTAGTAGTACAAGGTGATGATTAAGTGCCGTTCCCCGCGAACTTTTTACCCGCTCGATATCCATCTTCTGGATAGACAGGCCTAAAGAGCTCTTGAGAGTGATAGCATCAATCGGGTCAATTTTTTTAATGGTGACCTGCCCCGGTTTTTGCAGTCCCATTCGCCAAGTGTCATGCTCAAAACGAATCTGCAGCGGCAAGACAGCAGAGGTAGCGCGGGCAACTATCGGCCCGATAACGAGCCGGTCTGTTTCGGCATGCAGCTCAAGTTTTCCTGAACCCTTGGTTAACGCAGCATCTAGCCTGAGCAGACCATTCAGATTTGATAACTTTTGCGCATGGCTGAGGCTTTGCAGTTCCAGCCGGGCTTGACCGGCCAGCGTAAGATGCTGCAGCCAGCCGAGACCATCCAAATCATGCAGCGCATTATGGTAGAGCTCTTGAAAAGGAGGAGTCTGTCCTGTAACTTTCATTTGTAATGTGACCATTCCACTATCTGGCTTTGCAAGACCAAGCAATTGCCATGGATAATGGTTGGCTGCATCGCTTGCGTTTAGAACCAGTTCAATGTCAGGTGTATTATCATAATGACGTACCGTGGCATCAAGATGTGCCACGAGAGAGTCATCGGAAGCCATGAGTTTTCCCGTTAGGTGTGCGTTATTTTCATTCATTTGCAAGTTGAATCTGGCTTGCTCAAAAACTTTTTCCTCCTGTTCGCTATTAGGCAGATGAATATCGGATAGCACGAATTCAGCTTTGATGTGTTGTGGCTGCATTGCTGATAATACGAAAGCAGCCTGGCCAGAGAGGTTAAAAATTTCTATCTGGGGAAAATTCAGTTTCCCTTCTGAGACAGTGATCTCGCCTTGGAGATGTCCCTGAGTACCCATGGCGATAGCAAGCGAGCTTTTTACTTGAACGAGTGAATCTTTAATTTCAGCGTCGAGATGAACAGTCGGAATGCCTGAATCAGCTTGAATAAAGTTACCTTCCAGCGTGATGGCAAAGTTACCCTGTACCGAACGCAAATGAATAATTGAATCCCATAATGAAATAGCAGGTAGCCAAATCGCACCGGTATCTTCTCCAGTCGATGGAATGACCGATTGAAGTGAACCCAAAAGAGGTTGATCACTGCTCAAATCAAGCGCCGCTTGCAGCCCACTTATTTCAACTGAGCCTACTCTACCCGCCAGCAGGTCGCGCAAACGCCAGGTGATATGAATTTTGCTGATTTGCAGCTCATTATCCTTCCCTATAGACAAATTACGCAAAAGCAGGCTATTGAACGAAACATGCGTAACCGCAAGCGAATGAAGCAGGATCCCCTGTTTGCGTAGCTGATCGCTGATGAATGACGCTAGCAGAGGAAGAGAAACTATGTAGAAGCTAAACACAGTTATACTGAAGCCGGCAATGAAAAGTAACCAAGTAGCTAGATGCTTGTTCATCTTACAAATGGAGATTATTTGCAATCGTTAATAGAACTATTGTAGCAACTGGCCGGAGCCTCTCAGTGATAGTTTCTGCAAAAATACAGAGAAGAGTAGAACGAGTAATAGAAAATCATCCTTTTGTTACAATAAAAGCCAACCATGGCGTTATGGTCGCGATTACTCCTGAAAAACTCATCCAGTATGAATCAAGCATGAAGCGTGTTATCCCGTTTTTTGTCCTCCTTGTATTGATCATTTTAAGTATGACTCCTTGTTATGCAGTGAACGTGAGCTTTAAAGGAGGCCCAAGAATCAAGAGCGATGAGGGTAATTTTGAGATAGGACTCAACGGTCGCGCGCATCTGGATGTTCATTCATTTTATCCAGACCAAGCTGATCCCAATTATCCTCCATTCGGTAGTCAACTTCTCAGCAGTAATGATCGCGATGGGTTTAACTGGCGCCGTACCTACGCTACGCTCACAGGCAAAATCTACAGCTTGAATTTCAAATTTGAAAATGACTTTGCTGTCAATGCTAATAGTGCTTTCCCGCATAGCCTGCGTGAAGCCTGGCTTTCAACCAAACTAGGCCCAGGCCAGATTACACTGGGGCAATTCAAACCGTATCGTGGTATGGAAGAATTAACCAGCTCCAACGAAATTACTCTGATGGAACGTCCATCCACTTCCTCTACCGGCATATATAGCGGACGACAGTTTTTAACTGGCATCGGTTATAAAGCAATGATCAGGGACAATATGGGCTTCGGTATCGATGTCATGAGTCTTTCCCATTTTGGTTTACCTATTGAAGGGATAACTTATGGTGGCCGCATGGTGTGGTTGCCGCTGGATAAAGAAGGCAACATTCTTCATCTTGGCTTCTCTCTCAGCAGAGATACGGCTAGTAAAGATTCGTTACCTGCCAAGATAGTCGATATCTACGGGGGGCGTGAGGGGATAAGCCAATCTTTAGGGATGGCAGGGACAAGTCCAGGCGCACCGAAGAGTAATAGCCAATCGACTTTCTCTGCTGAAGCAGCGTATGCTTTCAAGGCGTTAACGCTACAAGGTGAATATGCGATATCGCATCTTGATAATACCCACCAAGTAAATGGAAACACAAAAGATTCCACTATCCATGCCTTCTATATCCAGGCAAGCTGGTTTGTAACTGGAGAGAATGCAGTTTATAAGAAGGATCGTGGTACTTTTGGCAAGCCAAAACCGATCAGGAAATTGGGCGCACTGGAGCTTGCCGCCCGCTATGATCTCGCTGAGAACGTCAATCAAAGCCTTGGCGCGGATCCCTGCAAGACAGGGACTTCGAAATGCCAGGTTCAAGTCATCACGCTGGGTATTAATTGGTATCCTTACCAAAATATCCGTTTTATGCTGAATTATTACCTGACTGAAGCTAATATCGGTCATACAGGTTCTGAAACACTAACGCGCAAAGATAATCCTTCAGTACTTTCTTTCCGCACTCAGTTAAGTTTCTAATTCTATTTCTAAATCAAAATTGACTTTGTCGGCTTCACCTTGCCGTATTATTCATACTGTCTACGGCTCGCTTTCGCGTCATGTTTGATTTGGAAATGGAATAATCTGAAATTTAGCAAATTTGCTGCTAACTTAAAGAAAAGTTGAAGAAATATTTTCAATGAATAAAATGAGTTTTTAACAATAACCAAAGCTAGAGGAAGCATTATTTCTGATCAGCGTGATTATTATGAGGTATTGGGTGTCGCCAAGGATGCCGATCAAAAGGCCATCAAGGATGCTTTTCGTACTCTTGCGCTGAAGTATCATCCAGACCGTAACAAAGATCCTGGGGCTGAGGAGCGTTTTAAGGAAATTGCTGAAGCTTATGCGATTCTCTCTGATCCGCAGAAGCGGGCAGAATATGATGCGCGCGGGTTTGCGGGAGTGGCAGGAACCAGCCGTGAGGATTTATTCAGCGGTATCAATTTTGAGGATATTTTTGGTGGACTCAATTTTGATTTCGGCATGGGTAATCTGTTTGATAGTTTCTTTCGTCGAGGGAGGCAAGGTAGGGAACGAGAAAGAGCAGTTCGTGGCGCAAATATCGAGGTAGAACTTTACGTCACACTGGAACGGGTGGCAGCAGGTGGGGAAGAAGTTGTGCATGTGCTGCGTCCTGCGGCTTGTCCAGCCTGTCATGGTACAGGAGGTGAAGGAGGTGTTGCGCCACGTAAATGTGAAACATGTGGTGGCACTGGGCGCATCACACATAGTCGTCGTGAGGAAAAAGAACACCTGTTGATTCAGCAGATTATTCTCTGCTCTGCTTGCCATGGGCGTGGGAGCATCATCGACCATCCTTGCCGGGAATGTAATGGCAGCGGTGAGGTCGAACAAGAGGAAGTATTGACGGTAAAAATCCCGGTGGGGATTGAGGAGGGCATGGCATTGCGCATTCCTGGCAAAGGAATGTCAAGTCCTTCGCCTGATGGTGTCGCAGGCGATCTATATGTGGTGGTACGCACACGGCAAGACGCGCGCTTTGAGCGAGCGGGCGCTGATTTGTGGCACACCGTATTGCTACCGCTTACTGATGCTGTGCTGGGAACCCGACTCAATATGCAGACATTGCACGGCTCGATCGACGTGACCGTGCCCCCAGGCACACAGCCTGATGCGGTATTGCGTCTGAAAGGAAAAGGATTGCCCGCATTTAGAGGCGCACGAACTGGCGATCTCTATTTGCGGGTTCGATTGAATGTGCCGGAGCATCCCTGCCG
The DNA here is from genome assembly GCF_900114745.1 of Nitrosomonas communis. Taxonomy (GTDB): domain Bacteria; phylum Pseudomonadota; class Gammaproteobacteria; order Burkholderiales; family Nitrosomonadaceae; genus Nitrosomonas; species Nitrosomonas communis_A. The sequence continues at coordinate 171,316 of NZ_FOUB01000002.1, forward strand.
GGAAGAGCGGGAATTATATGAGCAATTGCGTGTGATTAGTCGCAAAGTGCATGAAGAAAAACCTGAATAAGTCATTCCATTTCCAGATTAAACATGACTCGAATGCCATGACGCGAAGGCGAGCCGCAGACAGTATAAATAATACGACAAGATGAAGCCGACAAAGTCAGTTTTGATTTAGAAATGGAATAATAAATATGCTACTGTAACTTCTGACTAGGTTTTCCTTAACATGATGAATATATTATCCATGATTTAGGAGGCGGATGAGAATGGCTGCCAAGCTGAGACCCATACATCATTTACCTGTCAAAATACTGCCCCAGCCGGATGAGACGACCTGTGGCCCGACTTGCTTGCATGCTGTGTATGACTACTGGGGCAGGAACGAGTCGCTGGAAGATCTCATTGCCCGCATCCGCAAAGTGGAAAGCGGCAGGGGCACATTTGATGTTTTTCTGGCTTGCGATGCTTTACGCAATGGTTTTCAGGCCACTATCTATACCTACAATCTGAAGGTATTCGATCCAACCTGGTTTGTGACAGGGGTGGATATTGCTGAGCGACTGCGCCAGCAGCGGGAGGCCAAGATGGATCACAGACTGCGTTACGTTACGGAAGGCTATCTTGAATTCCTGAGTCTGGGTGGGCGACTACGCTTGGCCGATCTTTCTTATGCATTGATTCATGGCTTATTGCGTCGTGGTCTTCCGATTCTGACTGGATTGAGTGCGACGTTTTTGTATCGTGCCGCGCGCGAGCATGGACCGGATGATATACCGGATGATATATGCGGTTTCCCTGCGGGCCATTTCGTGGTTATCGCAGGTTATAATCGCACTAGGCGTATGCTGTTAATAGCTGATCCTTATGGGCCGACCCAGGAATACTGGAGTAATATTGACCGGGTGATCGGAGCGATTTTGTTGGGAATTGTGACGTATGATTCCAACTTGTTAGTCATCCATCCTCCACGAACACTCGAACAACAGACGATTGAGCTATCATGAGCAACCTCATTGTTGTCAGCAATCCTCATGATTGGCCACTGAATATTCCTGATATAACGGTGGTGCCTGCCAGAGTGTATTTGACTGAGCCGACCTATGGCAGCCAGCTCAGCAGAGTGCGTGTCTTCAATCTATGTAAATCCTATCGCTACCAAAGCCTAGGCTATTATGTTTCACTACTGGCTGAAGCTCGCGGGCATAAGCCTTTTCCTCGGGTGAACGTTATCGAGGATCTGCTATCCCCAGGTTTGGTGCGATTGATTACTGAGAATCTGGATAAACAGATACAAAAATCACTGGCTTTAATCAAATCAGAGCAATTCGAGCTTAGCATTTATTTTGGCCGTAATGTGGCCAAACATTACGATCAGCTCAGTCGCCAGTTGTTTAATTTGTTGCCGGCGCCATTGCTGCGTGCTTATTTCGATCGTCAGGGGGATCAGTGGCGCATTCGCAACATCAAGGCTATCGCTGCGAGCGATATTCCATTGCAACACCAGGGCTTTGTCATGCAGGCTGCCACAGATTATTTTTCCGGACGCAAGCCATGGATACAGAAGCAAATTGTACCTCGTTATGATTTAGCTATTCTGCGTGACCCAAACGATCCTGAGCCGCCCTCCAATGCCAAGGCAATGAAACAATTCGAGAAGGCAGCAGAAAATCTTGGCATGCATGTCGAATTTATTACGCGTACTGATTTTGGCCGATTACCTGAATTTGATGCGCTGTTTATACGTGATACGACCTATGTCAATCATTACACTTATCGCTTCTCACGGCGGGCTGCTGCCGAAGGTTTGGTGGTAATTGATGACCCAAATTCCATTCTCAAGTGCAACAACAAAGTATATCTGGCCGAATTAATGGTCCGGCACCGCATTCCCGTACCTAAAACTTTATTGGTTCATCGGGACAATGTCGAACAGGTCATTCCTGCGCTCACCTTGCCATGTGTGCTCAAGCAGCCGGATAGCTCATTCTCGCTGGGGGTAGCGAAAGTTACGACGGAAGAAGAGTTGCGTCACAAGGTGCATGAATTGCTGGACAAATCAGAGCTGATCGTTGCCCAGGAATATCTGCCAACCGAATTCGACTGGCGTGTAGCCATACTGGATCGTCGCCCCTTATTTGTCTGCAAATATTACATGGCGCCGGGGCACTGGCAGATTGTCAAGCATGGCGCACACAAACATGATTACGTCGAAGGACTCACACAAGCTTTCTCACTGGAAGAAGCTCCGCCCAAGGTAGTGAAAATGGCGCTCAAGGCAGCCAATCTGATCGGTGATGGTTTGTATGGAGTAGATATCAAGGAGGTCGGCAAGCGCTGTTATGTCATCGAAATTAATGATAATCCCAACGTCGATGCTGGCAATGAGGATGGTATTCTCCAGGATATCTTGTATCAACAGATTATGACGATATTTTTGCATCGATTGGATCGGCGTAAGCAAGCAGGGGAATGGTGAAGGCCATGTTGCCCGCTTTCTCAAGTTACGGCATTGAATTGGAATACATGATTGTCGATCGCGAAAGCCTTTCCGTTCTACCTATTGCAGATGAAGTGCTGCATAAACTTTCGGGCAAATATGTTTCTGAAGTCGAGTGCGGTCGGCTGGCCTGGTCCAATGAGCTCGTTCTGCATCTGCTTGAACTCAAGAATGCTGAGCCTGAGCCGAATATTGAATCTCTTGCCGTATTGTTTCAGAAAGAAATTCAGCACATCAATAATGAACTTGAATTGATGGGTGCTAGATTGATGCCTTCTGCCATGCATCCCTGGATGAACCCCCGAATCGAGACACGATTATGGCCGCATGATCATGCAGAAATCTATCGTGCTTATGATCATATTTTTGATTGCAAACGCCATGGCTGGGCCAACCTGCAGAGCATGCATCTCAATATGCCTTTTGCTGACGATGCCGAATTCGCCCGCTTGCATGCTGCCATCCGGCTGTTGTTACCCATTTTGCCTGCACTGGCAGCCAGCTCACCAATTGTTGAAGGGTATCAAGCCAGTTTTCTGGATTGCCGCATGCAAAATTACCTGACACATCAAATCAAAATCCCTTCGACCATGGGCAAAGTGATACCAGACACGATCACGACTCGTGCTGCCTATGAAAAGCAGATTCTAGCGCCGATGTATCAAGAGATCACTGCGCTCGACCCAAAAGGCATCTTACAGCATGAATGGTTCAATGTACGGGGTGCAGCAGCACGTTTTGTACGCAATGCCATCGAAATCCGGGTAATCGATATACAGGAATGCCCGTATGTCGATCTGGCTATCGCTGCAGTGGTGCGTGATGTCGTGCATGCATTGTATAACCAGCATACCGCACCATTCGCTAATCAGCAGGCGATCAGTACTGATTCTCTGGCCAAGATCCTAAACGACTGCATACGAGATGCCGAGCAAGCCAGAATTACTGACCAGGAATATCTGAGACTAATGGGCTGCTCTGCACAACACTGCGAAGCACGCGAGCTGTGGCAGCATTTAATTGCCTCAGTCCTGTCAGAGCGAAGTGTACAACCCTGGCAGCAGGCGTTAACCGTAATTCTGGAACAGGGCACGCTGGCACGCCGTATCTTGCGTGCTGTTGATCAGGATTTTAGTCTGGCGCGGCTAAAAACTGTCTACAGAGAACTATGCGATTGCTTGCATGCAGGGCGGCTGTTTGTTGGAATAAGTTAAAGCCAAGCAGAGAGAATGTGATGTGATCTAGGCGGTTTACTTTATCATTAGCTGTGCACACGGTGGCAATCATATCCCATGCCAATTTCATAACCTGTTCCGTATAAGACTGTTTAGCCCTGATTCAAGATTGCCCGGCGGCTTGTGGGGCTTAATTTCCTTGGCAAGCTCACCTTGTTTGTCAACATACCTCAATTTTTCTTATTCTTTTTTTAAAGATTTTCTTTAGTCATTTTTAAAGATTTTCCTTATAACTAATTAAGGCATGTGCTTATTTTTATTGCATGAAATGCCATATACGATTCCTACTGAAATAGGGGGTTATGTAAAACATTTTGATGAAACTGGGAATAGTTTCTAAGGAGAAAAAAAATGAATCTATTCAATAAAAAAACTATACTTGTAAGCATCCTTCTTGCGTTTGGTGCCTCCGGACATGTATTGGCTAACCCAATAAATACTTCAGCGAGTGGAACGAGTTCTACTAAGGTGGCTACCATTACCGACAACATTCATGGTAGCTCTCAAGCAAATCAACTGGATCAAGCCAGTAAACAAACACAACCACGGCAACAAATCAAACAGAAGAAAAACAAAAAATTTCACCGAACGATCTATCCTATGTTCCCATAGATCAAGCGCTGCCCAGACCAAAAGAGTCATCAATACTGCTTGAAAGATAATAGAAATACCTATTAGTCAGGCCCATGCCAAGCGCAAAATTCAACTCTTCCTGCCGTTTTTTGTGACGGCAGTTTTTTATTTTGTGGATCTGGTGTGGTAGAACTGGTCGAATCTGTTTTCTTATTATTGGCTAGGACCAGATCGTGCCAGTCACTCATCTAAATTAAGTGTAGATGCAATCTTGTAATTCGGCACAATTACTTAAATACTTGATCTTTTCAGTTTATTCACTTAGGTGCCGCCTGGAACAACAACGTTAAATTGAATAGTTTGTGCTGCCAATTGAGTAATTAAGTACAAATATTTGAATTTTATTTGGTCATTTGTCAAAACTTTCAATGCTCTACTTTCATGTCCTATGAAAAAGAGCGTTTATTTTTTCTATACATCGATTTAAGTGACGGGGAGATCGAAATGAACGAAACCCAAGCCATGATGAAGCATATCCAGCAGGCTCTTGAAAATGAGCCGCGCATCAATCCGCATCGTTACCCGGTGAAGGTAAGCGTGGTGCAAGACTCGGTGGTGATGGAGGGAGAGGTCGCAGACATCGCCGCCAAGAAGCTCGCTCTCCAAGCAGCGAGCGCAATCGTAGGTACGCGTGGAGTTGTCGACCGGTTATCTGTCGCGCCCTGTGAGCGGCGCGGTGATGGCGCGATCCGCATTTCTCTCGCCAACTTCCTGCTGAACACGAACGAGCTGCGCAACTGCGCGATTCGCGGCATGAGCAATAGTAAGCTTGAGACGTTACGCGAGGCGCCGCCCGAAAACGGCGGATCGATCGACTTTGAAGTCAAGGGAGGGATCGTTACGCTCTACGGCACAGTGATCAGTCTTTCACACAAACGTATTGCCGAAGTACTTGCCTGGTGGACGCCCGGCTGCTGCAACGTCGTCAACTCGCTCAACGTCGTGCCATCGGAGGAGGACACTGACTACGAAGTCATTGATGCCGTGCGCCTAGTGCTCGAGATGGACCCGTTCGTGCAGCCCGAACAGATCGACGTCAAGTGCAGTAACTATGTGGTGACGCTTGAGGGCTACGTGCGCACTGCTGACGAGGGCCGCCGCGCCGAGCTTGATGCCTGGTACGTGTTTGCCGTCACACGTGTAATTAACAACCTCGAATTGCTCAGCTAGGCTTCAACAGGTCGCAGCGACGAGCTCACTGACAGATAATCCTATCCTTATTCATCTTTATAGGAGATATATGGCAAGTAAATTATTTTTTTGCTACTTCTCATTGTTCTTATTCCATTTCTAAATCAAAACTGACTTTGTCGGCTTCACCTTGCCCTATTATTTATCCTGTCTGCGGTTCGCCTTCGCGTCATTTTTGATTTAGAAATGGAATTGTTTGATCATAAGTGGTGTGAATCCGAAAATGTTGCTTGAAAATTTTTTGCTTTGGAACTAATCGGGCTCCTCCCCATTCCATCAGATATGAAGATTCTTAAACCTGGTCAAAATTGTTGGCGTGTCCAAACAGCAGACCGTATTGCCTTTCTGGTGGACGGTGCCGCTTATTTTCGAGCATTCCACGCCACAGCCTTGCGTGCACAACGCTCGCTGTTAATACTCGCATGGGACATTTACAGTGATTTTCTGCTCATCCGAAACGGAGATGATGATGGTCGGCCCAAGACGCTAAGATCGCTGCTTAATTATCTTGCCGAGTCTGAGCCAGAATTCCAGGCCTACGTGCTCGATTGGGACTTCATAATGCTCTATGGCATGGAGCGAGAATGGCTGCCAGCTTATCAATTGGATTGGCGTACTCACCAACGAGTCCATTTCTGGCTTGACGATTGCCATCCTCTCGGTGCCTGCCATCACCAGAAAGTGGTAGTGGCAGATGATACCGTGGCGTTCTGTGGTGGTCTGGATTTGACTCGGGGACGCTGGGACACGCCCGAACATAAAGCTAATGACCTGCGGCGTGATGAAGGCAATGGTCCATCAATTCCCTATCATGATGTGCAACTGATGGTAGCAGGTCCTGTTGCCCGCTCGCTTGGCGAGTTGGTGCGCGATCGCTGGCAACGGGCATGTAAGGATACCATCCCTTCTCACGCGCCACGATCAGTTGCAGAGCTATGGCCAGATGACGTGCCCGTGGATGTAGAGGATGTGCGCGTCGCCATTGCTCGCACCGAGCCGGCTCATCAGGGCTGTACCGAGATTCGTGAGGTCGAACGTCTATACGTGGATGCGATTGCTGCGGCCCAGCGATCGATCTATATCGAGAATCAGTACCTCACCTCCGCAGTTATCGGTGACGCTCTCGCCCGACGCCTTGAGGAGCCGGAAGGTCCTGAAGTAGTTATTGTGACCGGCAAATCTACGTGCGGCTGGCTGTCTCAAGTAACTATGGATGTGCTGCGGGCCAAATTCACGCACAAGCTGCAGCAAAGAGATCACCGAGGGCGCCTGCGTGTGCTCTACCCAGAAATCCCTGAGCTTGGTGAGACCAACATTAATGTCCATTCCAAAGTAATGGTAGTGGACGATATTTTCGTACGTGTCGGCTCTTCCAATTTGAACAATCGCTCGATGGGTATCGATACAGAATGCGATCTTGCCTTCGAATCCGAAGGTCGCGAGGATATCTGCACCGCAATCGCTGGTTTTCGTAATCGGTTGCTGGCGGAACACCTTGGTGTTGAACCCAAGCAGGTCGCCCAGGCAACCGCGAACTTGGGCTCATTGACGCGAGCCATCGACGCGTTGTCCGGCAATGGCCGTACGCTGCGGCCTGTGCCTCTGCTCCTAGAAGTGCCTGAGGTAGTCGAGGAATTCGTGTCCGAGACGACGCTAGTGGATCCTGATGAGCCAATCGATCCAGACCGGTTGGCCGAACAGTTCGTTTATGAAGAGGAACGACCACCAGCGCGGCGACGCGTAACAGTATGGATAATCATATTACTGTTCCTGGCGGCATTGGCGGCAATGTGGCGCTGGACACCGTTATCGGAATACCTTGATTACAAAACGCTGCTCCTCGCCCTCGGAGCATTCGCCGAACTTCCCGCTGCTCCCTTGTTAGCAGTAGTTGGTGTGACAATCCTCGGGCTGGTGATGTTTCCAATTACTTTGCTCATTATCGTAACTATCATGGCTTTTGGACCTTTTACTGGCTTCTTCTGTGCATTTGCTGGTGCGCTTAGCTGCGCGCTAGCTGGTTATGGGGTCGGCGCTTACCTCGGCCGCAATGTGGTGTATCGGATTGGCAATGGCCGGTTAAATCGTATCAGCTTGCGGCTGGCGAAGCAGGGCATGCTGGCTGTCATATTCTTCCGCGTGGTTCCCATTGCCCCTTACACAATCACCAATTTGGTAGCTGGCGCTTCCCACATCAAACTCAAAGATTTCTTCTGGGGCACTGTGATCGGTATGTGGCCCGGCATTGCTGCCATTACGCTTTTTACCGATCGCATTCACGCTATGTTGGTAGAGCCTAGTTGGAAAAGCGCTATCATGCTAGCTCTGGTCTTCGGCGGCATTGCTCTTATCGGCTACGGACTGGTCACCTGGCTTAAGCGCCGTATCAGCATGAAACCGATAACAAAAAAGGACTGAAACCGATAACCGTGATCATCGCTACGTATAACATCCACCGCTGCTACGGTAATGATGGCTGCTTCTCACCCGAGCGTATTCGTATAGTGTTAAGAGAGCTAGACGCAGACATCATTGCACTTCAGGAAGTGGAGACACGCCAAGACGGTGGACTCGATCTGCTTGAGTTCTTCGCCGAAGATGCGTATCAGCCGATCGCTGGACCAACCATGCTGAAAGAGAATGCTCATTACGGTAATGCACTCCTCAGCCGATTACCAGTGGAGCAAGTCTTTAAGTATGATCTGTCTGTTCCAGGCCGGGAACCGCGCGGGGCCATCGACGTACGTATCCGGGCAAAAAATACAGCTGCACGTTTGGTAGCGACCCATTTCGGCTTGTCAGTCAGAGAACGCCGTATTCAAGCACAGCGATTGCTGGAATTGATGGAACCACAAAGTGAGCCAGTAGAGATTCTGCTAGGTGATCTCAACGAGTGGTTTCTTAGGGGGCAGCTGCTCCGCTGGTTCCACCAGGCGTTCGTCGAGACACCATCACTGGCTACTTATCCTGCCTGCTTCCCGCTGTTGGCGCTTGATCGGCTCTGGGTCCGCCCTAACTCAGTGCTGCGCCAACTGCAACGTTATCGCTCACCTATGGCGCAAGTGGCGTCCGATCATCTGCCATTACGCGCTGAACTTGATCTGTCAGAAATTTATGCAGAATAGGGGGGCAGGCCCTGAGGAATCCCCATAAATTTTTTTGCCCCCTTAATTCAGTCAGTCATAAGTCCAAATTGGTTGTGACGACATACACCTGTGTCGCTATCCACTTTCAATGGAGTTGAATCAGAAGGGCATCGTTACATCCAGAGAAAATAGAAATTGATCCTTTTTCCCATCAAATGGCCGAAATGCCATATCAATGCCATCAGCTCTGTCATAGCGGATATTTGTTCGGATCATGATATTGCGGATCGGCTCCCAACCCCTTTTCCAGCGTTGCCCTGGTTTCCAATTCATGCCCACCGTGGCTGCATAATAATCTGCGGGAGCACTGATGAAAGGAACGTTGCCTGCGTAGCTCACGCCTTTATTGTTCAATGCGGATAGTATGCGATAGGGTGAGAAAACACGCCAGCCATTGCGATCATGGAAACGCTCAGCACGAATGCCGAGGGAAAGGTCGCGAAGAAGATCATAAGTCAGGTGGGTGTTGATGCTATACCACGCTGCATTATGAATGCCATCAGGCAAGTTGATGTTGCTGGCCCAGCCGTAGGTGTGCTGTAGTACCATGTGCGTCTTGGGGGTGAGCCAATGTTGCAGCACGAGGCTGTACATCATCCAGGGCTCATTGACAGCGGTTTGTCCATAAGTACCGCCGAGTTGTGCCGAAGTTCTTTTATCGTCGCTGTCCCATACGATATTTGCCAGCCCTCCCCAGTTATCCAGTTGCTTATCAAAAACTCCATCCCAACCACCCGTTGCACTACCTGTCGTTGCGCCGCCTTGAATAATCCAATTTTGATTGGCGGTATAAGTACCTAGAAATCCTACATGGGTGAAAGGCTCGCCACTGTTAAGGATATAGGCTCGAGTGTAAAAAAAGTTATCAGGGGCGGGAACGGTTTCGTAACCCAGCGGGGTATAAAAATGCCCGGCCTTGATATTGAGGCCGTTACCAACCGGTAGGTAAGCTTCTAGATAGGCTTGTGGAAGAGCGATCCCGTAGGTGCGGGTTGATTTACAGCACAAATTGAGATCCCAGTTACCCCTACTATCCGTTGGTTCGCCAGTATTCTCATCAAATGCGGATATACCAAAAGCCTGAGTAAAGATAGCATCTGTTCCAAACAAAAAGTCGAAGCGGCCTCCAATATCCCATTTTGCACCTTCTGATTCGACATTGCGTTGTAAATACAAATAGAGTTGATTTAACTGAAATCGATTAGCACGATCCGCAAACGTTACCGCGCCATTGAAGCCATCGGAAGGGTTATTTGCATTGTAAGTTGCGCCGCCATTGATCCAACCTCCGAATTCCAGTCCACTTTGAGTGAACAGATTAGATAGGCTATTAGCATGAGTAGTATTTAGAATCAAAAAAAACAACAATAGAATTCCTGTTGCCGCGAATATCACTTGATTGAGGTTGCTAGATACATAATTCATTTTTTCCTGCTCGTGCCTTTCATGAAAACTAGACAGATCATGTCTTTGATCACATAAAAAAGAGAGTAATGCTCATGAAATAAACGGCGTACACAGTATTTCAATGAACCAAAAAAAACAAAAATGACGCTGGCGGCTCAGCTTTTTTTAAATTCATTACCCTCTAGAATTTACATACTTTTTGCTAAAAAAATACTAATTTAATGGAGAGCCTGCAGCCTCTTCTCTTATTAAACCGAACTCTTGTTTTTCTTGATCTCGTGCCATTTTTCGGTGAAGGGCGGCTTCTTTCATATTCTCTTGAATAGCATTCTCATACATACGAATGTTTGCTGAGGTATGCGACCGAATATCTTGTCCCCGTCGCCCGTAATAGTAAGAGTGGCTATCATAGTCTTTAAGCCGCTCCTTCTGGGCTTTTAGCTTTGCTTTCATCTCATTCGCCGCTTCTTCGTAGTAGTTAGCCATGGCATCATGATTGTTAGGGTCTATGGTGTGCAGTTTCCCACTATAAAGGTCATTACTTGGAACACTTCCTATTGGGCTCATTTGCGCACAGCCAACTAAGAAGCCAAGCATTAGAATAATCATCGAAAAAGTCAATCTTTTCATCATAATCTCTCCATCAACTTACTTTAATTTCACCCCCGTTTCCTTATTTAAAAGCTTTTATCAAAAATATTGTGTCAATATCTCATTAGGAATAACCATATCAAGAATACGTTCATTTGGGGATACGAAGCTGTACTAAACTTGACTGGCCAAAATGGCATTTTATTTAATGGTAAAGATGATTCACCATAATATTACTCATAATAATATTATGGTTTTTAATACATTAACCCTGTTTACTACATTTATATTTGTTTTCATGATGGCATAGTACCGTTATAAAAATAAAAAATAAGTAGTAAAAAAAGAAATTAATTGTATCATTTTTGGATACAATAAAAATAGATAGGTTGATGCTAGAAGCTTTGATAGAAGAATTTCCAAATGAAGGAGGTATCCAACAGAAATGCTAGAATTTGAATAGACGGAGTTTGACTATAACCACTACATGGCAAGATGAAGTAGCACCGTATTTGCTGGTATACCGCATGACCTCAAGTAACGAGGAAGCCGGTAAGAAAAATATTTTTTCACCGCTGACGATTGAAGCGTTTATCTCGGCTGGTTAAAGGGGTATGCAATACATGCGGTGTGATATGTTGGCGTATTGCCTGACGATAAACCACAGTCATCTTATTGCTGTTCCGGAAACGGGCGAAGGGTTGCGGAAGGTTTTAAAATCGCTGCACATGCATTATGCCCTGAGAATTAATTAGGGTCTGTTGACATTTCACATAGGTAGCCACAGATATCCACACGCTATGGCTACCATACTCTCGTAATTTCGCTTCAGTTTGTCGTATCGCGTTGCTATTGCCCGATACTGTTTTAGCCTGGCAAAAGCATTCTCCACCCAATGCCGGTATTGATATAAACCCCAATCCATATCTGCATTACCCTTCAACGAGTTGCGCTTTCTCGGTATCACAGCCTGAACCCCCTTCTTCGTTATCTGTTCCCGTAACCATTCGCTGTCATAGCCCTTGTCCGCAACTATTGTTTTTGCGTCAGGCAACCTGGCAATCAAATCAGG
>NZ_FOUB01000007.1 GCF_900114745.1 Nitrosomonas communis
AGATCAATCTTGCGTTGGCGAAACCCTTGAGGTTTACGATGGATGTTCTTAACCCAACGCGTCACGCTCGCCACGCCAACATCAAACCGGGCCGCCACCTCGGCTATCGTAAGTCCTTTTTTCTCTCTAACAGACAGGACTTTACGGCGGAAATCCAGTGAATAGGCCATCTTTAAATTATAATCAAAATTATCTGGTTGTGCTATAGCTTTGCAGCGTTGATTTCCCCCGTAGACGCAATTCCAGCGGTAGACAGGACAAGCGATTGCCGGAAATGGCCTGGAAATAATGCAGACGTGCGGCCAAAGTGCGAATGCTGTTAAAGCCAGTGGTACGGAAAATAAAAATTCCCAGAGGATCATCATCACCAATCACGACATTCAATCTGCCGTAGGGTTTACAGGCTCCACCTTTGGCAAGAGCACAGCCATCTGGCGAGGGGCAAGGAAAAGCAACCACCCCTTCTTCCGTTCTGCGCCGGCAGGTTTCACCATTGCCGACACATAATGGTCTGCCGGTATTTCTATCGAACAAAGTATATTCCGCACGGAAATTCAACTCCGGTTCATTGAACATCAAACGGATCGGGATACTGCGGATTTTTCCGCCCTGTGCCTTGCGCAAGCCTTCATCATACGGATGCGGCAGCCACCCTTCCCTGCTCTGTATCTGGCTGGTGATGGTAAATTGATCATCCTTTTCCGGCAAACGCTTGCCGTTTTTCTCAACGATCTTACCAATCGATATTCTTCCGAGTATTGGCGGTGTAATGGTTAAACCTTTTAGCATGCTATGCTCCTTTACGGTAGTTTGATCGGTCTGCCTGATCATGATCAGGCAGACGCATAGGTTTGAACGAAGAATCAGGGCGATTGAGGTGAATCAATGACGACAAACCGGCGGCTACCCGCTTTGCTCATCGAATAGCGCTGCAACAGATCAGGCTGCTCTTGAAGTAGACGGGTTACATCAAGGGAAACGCTGTCTTTGCTTTTTTTCCAGCTGACCTCCCCTGCTATGAACTTTGCCCGGCTAGCCTCGCCCATGACTTGCTGGATGGACTGTTTGTATTGCGCTTCCAGCTTCTGTAACTCCACCAGACGCTGGCGGACACTTACGAGATCAGTAAACGTTTTTGACAGGAGCGGATTCTGACTGAAATCCAAGGTAGCACCACTGTCTGCTGGGTACAAACAGCGTAAAGCCATTTCTGCCGATTCAGAACCATCTGCCGGCGGTGGCGTATCGGATTCAACGTAGTGCCAGAAGGCCTGCTCCAATCCAATCAGGCGGTCGATCAAGGCGTCATCCCGCTGAATTCGATGTATTTCAAGCTGTTGTCCACCTATTAACACCGCCACATCAGCCGCATATTTCCCGGTGACTGCTAACTGATGGTGAACCTGTAGCTGAACATACTCGGGTACACCCTCTTTCCACAGCTTCGCGCCATGAATACCGGCTGTTTTACATTCTAGAATTTGAACCTCACTAGAACCGATGACTTCGCGGTCGATGTTGGACAGCATCCAGGGCAGCTCGTGATGCTGCAGCACCGCATTGATGCGCCGTACCCGATAGCCAGTTTTCTGGGAATAATGAGTAGCCACAATCGGCTCCAGTATAGTGCCCCAGTAAAGCGGGCTTGCTTCATCCTGGGAATCGGCTTTTGGCAGATTGCCGTCACGACCTGTTTTCTCCAACCAAAGCTCTAGTTGCGATTTATAGGGATGCAAACCAACGGCAGCAGCGGCATCCGAACTGCCGATGCCTTGTTTTCTGATCGCGAGCCATTCTTCTCTGGGCATCGCTTTGGTACGTACCAGCTTCAAGGCTGCTTGAGCCTTGGCGGGTACATGAGTGGGTAGGATTGACATGACTTTCTCCTAATGAGATGACTGTATGCACAGAAACAAAAAAGCCAGATAAGCAATCGCTTATCTGGCTCTCTATCTCTCTTTCTGTCTTTAGGCGACTAATTGCAGCGCTGTATCCAGCGCGCGCTGTTTAAGGATGGCTCCCTGTCCGAACCAGGCAGAATCCAGCCGATGTTCATTGCTGCGCGCCCGCTTGTCATGATCAACATATTCGGTGATGGCATTGAGCAATCCCCAGGCAGTACCTCTGGCGGAATCCAGTTTTGCGCCACGTCCTTGCCCGTCATAAAGACCTTGCACCTTTTTCAAGGCACGTTCGTTATTTGGCAAAACCTGATCAGCCTTCTCTGGTTGGGGATCGCACAGCAGCTGCTCGAAATAATTGATCGCTTCGCGCGCCTTTACTTTGCGTTCAGTCAGATGGCGCATGCGATACATGAACTCATCCCAGCAGAAAACGGCAATGCCGAGCTGCTGCTTCACTGTCTGTGGCTCAAAACGGGTGCTATGCGGCACCTTGATTGCCTGGGCTGCTCCATTTAAGGAAACAGTAAGCGTGTTGTTGCAGACCACACGCACCGTAGTAGGGGTTGCTGTCGTCGCCAATGTGCCATCGCAGGAAGTAGCCAGCAGTAGATAGCCATTGACTCGGTCATTGCCTTTCAGTGCTGTAGCTTGTCCAGTCCTGGCCAGAGCCCAGAATTTCCTGCCTCCCTTCAGCACACCGGCTGTTTCCAGTTCATAACCGGAGTATTCAGTCAGATCACGGTAGAATTCCAGTACCTCGGATGGCTGCACAACCTGATAGCGCTGCGATACTACCGATAAGGCCGCTTTGTTGTCGGAACGATAAAGCACCTTCTGTTCCGGAAAAGCATGGATGGATGTCAGTCCGCCCAGTGCCTCAGTCATAAAATGTACCGGGGATTCTTTTATTTGCCAGTCCATGCCTGCCTGCTGTGCCCAGACTTCCAATGGTTGCTTGGGGCTTAGTCGATTGCCCAGGCCATGCCAGGGTGTTTGGCCTACATAAGCCATTTGTTCGATAAAATGTGCCATAAGTACTCCTAATCCATTAAATGGTAGTGTTTTACGCGAGCAACCTTTGGTCGAGAATGATCACGATGATGTTGGATACTGAAGCTGTGTCCGCATGACTGGCACAAATAGTTGTCCAGGATGCGTTGATCAATCATTTCTCCCAGCTTGGCCCCGGTGACACCACCTGTGACGGCACCGGTCAAGAGACCAAACAAAGCCCCGGCGATACCACCAACGGCTCCTCCTACGGGTCCTATGAAAGCACCGACTGTACGCCCCACTTGAGCACCTTTCAGTGCACCGGTGACACCATGGATGCCACCGCCAACTGCACCGATCGCCCCGCCTGCTTTTTTAGCTTCATCTTTGGTAGTGATACGGGTGGAGTGGCAATTTGGACATTGAATATTCATGAATACCTCCTGAATAGGATGAGCCCACAGACACGCGTCTATCTTGAAGTGGAAAACTGATGAACGGAGCTGAAGGCAATAGTGAAAAAGACATATCGCTCTTTGTGTGCGATTTGTTGGGTATAAGGAATAATTGATTTACCTAAAAATCAGGTAATTGACGGCAATACCCGAAGGCATGACCCAATAGAAATATGTGTGGTTAAAATTTTTTAGGAAAGGGATATTGTTTGGAGGAAACACTCAAGAGCATCAATCTATATGGCGGTTTTTTCTAGTAGATCGTTTCAACAAAATATATACAAATATATCGCTCGCTTTATCCCATATAATCCATATTACAATCAATAACTTGTATGTCAGATATACTCACTATATACGTTAAATCTTTTTATGAAACGATATACTAGTATGGATTGACAATTAGGACATTGAAGATTCATGGTCATACCTCCTGAAGTGAATTAGCCATCTGATACGTTTTTTCTATCTTTAAGTAAAAAGTTGACTCAACATATCTGTTGGCCGAGGTGAAAAAACTTAGCACTCTTTATGTGAGCGATGTGTTTTGAGAAGGAAAGATTGCTTTACTCAAAAATAAAGGTAACTACCAGCCATACCCGAAAGGTATTAGCCAGTAAAAATATGTGTGGTTAAAATTTTTTAGGAAGGGGAAATAGTTTGTGGGCATTGCTCACATAGTAGTCAATTGAGGAGCATTTTTTTGACGTACTGAGTATCTATACACGGCAAAAATGCCGTACAAAGATAATACAGATAAAAAATTAATCGTGTACAGAGTTAATTCATCTTCATGTACGTACTTAATTTATATATTATGAATATCAATAGATTATCGTTATTATAAAAAACTAACTGTTGGCAATAGAATTTCAATACGGCATGTAATCGAGGCCAATGTTTTATAACCATCCTAATAACCACACAGGAGCCATAGCATGGAAATTACACTAAGTTCAAAAATGGTTGCAACAGGGTCCGACTGTTCCTTGCAAACCCAAGGATAAACTAATGCCGTGATTCACACTAAATTGTGATTCTGGCGATATATCTATGTACATGACAATCAGTCCAAATAGATCTGGAAATCTAGGAGGAAAGATTAATTAGTTAACTGGAGTCTCAGGATATTTTGGGATACAGCAATTCGGGTTATTTATGTTATACAAAATATAATATTAGAAATAGATTCAGTACTGGAGCACACGCTAGGGTGTGGACGAGGTAGATTCAGCTGACTTGAAAGCTTGTCTGTTACCGATCATCTCCAACTCCATACTCAATATTATGAAATCCGAAGCAAGAACGAGAGCAAAGCAGGCAAGAACTATTTCATAATTATTCTCGTTAAGAACTGTACAAAATAATCCAGACGCTATTGATATTCCACTTTAGAGAGAAATAACAATGGTTGATATTACTAAACTTAATGAAGATGATCTGGAAATCTGTGACCGTGCCTTTAGAAATTATCTCTCTGATTATAGTAATAAATTCTGGATAAATCAAAATAAACATATCCGGAGCCGGAGGGCCCATCTGGAGAAGTTATCTAAGCTATCGAATGCGATGCATTCTCTAGAGCTTTTCTTGGAAGAATTAGCGACCAGAAAGAATCATGAAGATATGCTCATAACACCCGAGGTATGTAAAGACGCTTTATTACCGGGAGGTTATAAACTAAAAATACCACCTTGCCAGCAAGATTTTTTGAAATCCCTACCACTTTATGGTGACTTATCCCGCTCTTTATCCCACGACTGCCGCTATAGTGATGAGGTGGAGGTTTTTTTACCAATTTTTAAAAATTATTCTAATTTTGATGATTATCCTTTTAAATCCTTCTGCTGGAATCCTGATCTTAGCTTTAGCATGAACAAAGAGAGTCATGCAAAATATACTGGACTCATTAATGAATTCATCAAAGAGTTACATCAGAAACTACGAGAACCGAAAACCAGAAAGAAAATTCTTGACAGAAGAAGGGCCGTCGAAAACAACTCCCAAGAATTTATTAAATATGTTGATAAGCTATTTGAAAGAATTGCAGAGCATCTTGTATTACGGATTGATTTGGCGTATCAGAAAGGCCCTATTTTTAAAAATGTAAGTTTAGAAGATTTTGTAAAAGACCTAAATCGTTTTCACGCGAATATGCGACACAATCAACTTTTTGACCACATGACAGGCTACATCGTAAAGATTGAATATGGAGTGGAAAAAGGGGTACATGCCCACTTGTTACTTTTCTTTGACGCATCAAAACGAAAAAGTGATACTGATTTAGCTCAAAAGATCGGTGAGTATTGGCGTATTCAGATTACGGAATATCGGGGTTTTTATTGGAATTGTAATACAAGTGAAAATAAGAAAAATTTAGAGGCAAGAGGATTTTTAGGCATTGGTGAAATTCATGCAGAGGATAAAGCAAAAAGAGATAATCTGAATTATATTATTCGATATTTCTGCAAAAGTGAGCAATTCATTAAACCTAAAACTAATCAAAAAATGAAGCTGCTACGCAAAGGTTTACCTCCAAAGCAGAAAGGTCGGAAACGTGGAGCACCCAGGGCTTCACAGCGGAAAGTCCGATCTTCTGATCATATCAGCACCACACCAGTTACCTCAAGTTGATTCCCACTTTCGAGAGTTTCTTATGCTCAAGATGGGGATCTATAAATGAAGCTCTAAGCTTGCATTACACAGGTTTAAAGGCAGAATAAAGAGTGCATTCAATATTTAATAAAATCGGATTTGCTCGTCGGAACTGTGGGAAAAAGATTTTTTCTGGCAGTCACTTTTTGGATAGATGGGATGTGCTTAGCTTCACCTGCCCAATGTTCCGCTACGGCTAGCTTGTTTGCTAGTTATTTCCACTCTTGAAGAGTATAGACGTTATCGTTTGATTAGGGAGCGGCAAAGTTAAACTTTCTCCGCTTCATGAATCTCAGTTTTAACTTATTCCTTCTTGAGAACAGCTAAAGTATAGCTTAAAGCTGAGAATTAAAATAAATGCGTTAGAGATATTATCGAATCCCCATTGTTCGATTATCCTGATCACACAAGAGATCACCATAATTGCAAACCGACTCACAAGATAATGTTAATTATATGGAGAAAATTATCGATATTAATGTAAGGTGTATATACTCGTTAAGCTGAAGCATTTAAGTTTGATGGATGATCTGCAATTGTTGCCAATAGTGAAATATGCTAGCTTAAACTTGATCTAACAGAAATTAAAAATAAGCCTCAATTGAACCTGAAAATAAAAGAATAAGTTCGGCCAAAAGTTGCTATTCGGACGGACTTGATCGAATGGCCATGGAATGCTTTAATCCAATTAGCAAGAAACGGAAGGCCATGATCATGCGAATATAAATCCGTCATCTCGCCGTTGCTGTTTATAAATATAGTTGAGTGGTTGCGGACTTCAGTTCAATTCCCGACATCTCCACCAACAACCAAACCTCAACCATTCTCGGTTGGGGTTTTTTATTGCCCGTTTACCCAGTGTTGGCGCGCCTTCCAGCATTTTCCTCGCGAGCGTTACCTGCTTCATTTCACCATTTTTCTCCCCTCAACGGCCTCTCTGTTCTGTGTTTTCTCTATTTGTCACGCGAGCGTTCCTGAGACTGCCTCTAGCATTGGCGCGGGTTTCCGTTCAATGAGTTGTAGTTGAATATTGCTTAGCGATAGCGACCGAAGATGAATAACGTTAGCTCGACATAAGAATCATTACATTACGGTCGGAAGAGCTTGAGGGCATCTGATATTAAGCGAGTGTTTCTTCTCATGAATAATGGTGAAACTCTTTTCCAAAATTTTTATCATTGGCTTAGATTCCTTTTGCTGCTTTTCTTATTATGAACTCACGTTAATCTTATCTTCAATATCAACTTACTTTCCGCCCTGGCAGTAATCACAGGGAACCAGGCTATATCAAAACTGCTGAGTACACCAATGCATTGAACCGTACCAGCCAAACTATCCGATGAAATTACTGCTTAACCGGCGAATGTTTGGGCGTTGGCCGAATCAAATTTGTAATCGTCTGCTTCTGCCTGTTGCAGAAATCGCTGAACTTCTCAATTAATATTATAAGTGAGCGCATTATCAAACCAAATGAGACCTGAGGATGCTACCGATAATAATCGATGTGCAATGTGTACCCTTATAACGGCTACTCACCCTCCTACTGTTACCAAGGAATTCAGACTGCAGCCTGATGGCACGCCTGATAAGCAGACAACTGCACACGTTATTGCCGGCAGAATGGAAATTGTAGAGTTTACAGACCTTCAGGAATTCATTGGTCTACTCAAAGGTTTAAAAACGGATCAATGCCTCGCTTATGGAGTGCCTCCCCATAGTCCAGTAGCTCTTGTCACTGAAAGAGAGTGGGCAAAGAATGGATACCCTCTTTCACAAATTGCAAGGACCAATAAAACGATGAGCTGGCCGGCTGGTCCTGGAATACTAGTGCTGGACTATGATGCACCTAAGGATGGGAAAGCTGCACTCAGCCGTAAGCAGCTATTTCAAGCTTTGTTTGATGCATGTCCAGAACTTGAATTTTTCGAAATTGTCTGGTGGCCAAGCACCTCCTCCTGCATTTGGCATGGAGACAAAGAGCTGATAGGCATCAACGGGCAGCGGCTATACCTGTTGCTCAATGAAGCGCAGGATATCCCTCGGGTCGGGAAAGCGATTCTGACCAAGCTGTGGGCTCAGGGACATGGCCACTTCGAAGTCAGCAAATCAGGTTCACTGCTCGAACGCGGCTTATTTGACGCATCGGTATGGCAAACAAATCGCATCGATTTTGCAGCTGGAGCAAAATGCCATGGAGAGCTGACACAAAAACGCGGAGATCCTATATTACATAGCGGTTTAATATCTGGTCCGATTGACTCAATTCTTGCTATCGCTGATCCAAGCGAAGATGAAATTGTACTTGCTGACAAAAACAAAGTCGCTCAGAAATGGCTAGTTACCGAAGAAGTAAAGCGTAAACGAGGAATATGGCAACAGGAACGGCTTGAAAAAATGATCCATTTATATCCGAACATTCCCAAAGAGCAGCTTGAAAGAAGTGTTATTCGAGCAGTAGAAAAGCGGGATCTTTTTAGTGACTGGATGATCACAGTGATTGAAAATGATGTGCCTAAGGAAGTCAGTGTTTTACATATCCTGAACAATCCACAGCATTATCACGGAATGCTAACGCTTGATCCTCTCGAACCTGATTACGATCACGGGCGGCCCGTCGGCAAGCTTTTCCTAAGTGATTCTCATCAATGCTTACACTCATTTGCCCACGGCGGTGCAACATTCAGATTAAGTCGCACGCTCACCAAGAGCCCGAATTCGTAAGGGTTTTCTTATTAACGTGAGTTCGACATAAGAATCATCACGCTACGGTAGAGCTTGAGGGAGTATGATATTAAGGAATAGCTTCTTCTCATGAATAAAGAGGAAATTCTTTTTGAAAATCTTTTTATCATTAGGAATTCAAATCTCTTTTGCCGCTTTTCTTATCCCGAACTCACGTTAAATAAAGGTTAGCTTGATTTACTTTTAATAATCTATTAATTGCTGGTAAAAATACCTATAAATGGAAAGCTATAGTTTTAGATTCTTTAAAAGAATGGGATAGGAGTAAGCGAAACTGGATAAAGCACGATAAAACCCATGGCGGATACTCATAACCCGCGCCTTTGTCAGTCCATAAACGGCCGTCTAGACAAGAAACCCTATGAGATACCCTGCTAATTTTTTTAAAATTCCTTCTTTTCATTTCGCTACAACTTTCAGGCTAAAACCAACCTACTTGATCGGATACTTCAGTATAAAAGCATATAAAATGAGCCAATTTCTTATGCTTTATGAACAATTATATTAATACTAAATCTAAAAATGCTATCTCTACATACTATAGGAGTTCTTCCATGAAAATTAAGCAGATAAGGAATGCAACACTTAATATTGAATATGGCGGAAAAAAATTTCTGATTGATCCTTGGTTAGCTGAAAAAGGAGCAATCCCTGGATTTGGCGGTACTATCAATGATCACCTACGGAATCCAACAGCCGATTTGCCCGTTCCTATCAGTGAAATTGTTGATGTGGATGCGGTTATCTTGACCCATGTTCATCCAGATCATTGGGATGACACTGCCAAAAATGCGATATCTAAAGACATACCGTTCTTTGTACAGCACGAAGTAGATGCACAAACAATCCGCTTGGAGGGTTTCAAAAATGTCCGGGTACTCGAGGATACTAACGATTTTGATGGTATTACGTTAATCAAAACGCCTGGTCGGCATGGCGGAAGCGAAATTGTTGAGGATATGAAAGATTTGTTAGGAGAAGTAAGTGGTATAGTTTTAAAGCATCCGGATGAGAAAACGGTCTACATCGCTGGAGATACTGTCTGGTATGAAGGAGTCGAAGACAATTTAAAGAAATACCATCCTGATGTAGTTGTGCTTAATAGCGGTGATGCCAAAGTCATTGGTGAAGAATCTATCATCATGGGCAAGCAGGATGTTTATCAGGTCTATAATGCGGCACCTAACGCGACCATTATCGCCAGCCACATGGAATCGGTGAATCATGCCACGTTATCCCGAAAAGAACTACGAGAGTATCTAAGCGAAAAAGGCATGACTCAGCGTGTATTAGTACCAGAAGATGGCGAAGCTTATAGCTTCTAATAGGTTCATGGTGTTCAGTTATGAAAGTTTTTGTGTTCTGGTTGTGTAAAAGGATAAAGATCAAGGTAAAGCACGAAGTTAGATAAAGAACGTCAAAATCCGCGAAAGGTTCTCATCGTCTCCTCAGCAGCCTGCGAGTAGATACCTAGACAGGAAAACTTATGATATTTAATGCTAGCGATTGAATCATAGAATTAAGTAGAGGCAATTCAACCGTCTTGCTTGCCCCTTATCATAAGAACTGATAATGATGCCAAGCACGGTCACATAGATAGGATATGGGGAATTCTTAAAAGGATTAAATTTCTAAGTATGCTGAAATAAAATTGTATACAAATGTATTATTGTCTACCTGTTTGCTATCCCTTAGCATTATTAACATTAATGCTGTTGATCCATAGCTCTGCTTAAACTGCCGATTATCCTTGTTTTTTATTGATTGATTCGGCCGAGTGAAGGTCAGCAACTACTTGAAAAGTGGTCAACCTTACACTTTCTACGAGAAGATCAATGAAAAAGACAACTCTGCTAATTAATGTTTCCGCTATCGCTTTAGTGTATTTATTAATGCTGCCTGACCCTGCGACAGCTGACGAGAAAGGTAGCGGCACATTTAAATTCCAATATGCAGCAAAGTTTGTCTGTGGAGCAAACCTGACGAGAACCTCTCTTGAACACAATTTGTTCCTTCCCGGATCGTATACAACGGTGGTTAATATCTACAACCCAAATGACCAGAATGTGAAGTTTCGAAAGAAAATCGCTCTTGTGAATCAATTTGCACCGCAGCAGCCAGGGCCAGTATCTCAATTTATTGAGGAAGAGTTGATAGCGGATCACGCTCTTGGCGTTGGTTGCGAGCAAATAAATAATTCCGAAATTACGCCCTTACCGATTCATGGAAGGGTTGACGGATTTTTGGTCATTGAAAGCACCGAGAGCCTTGACGTCACTGCAGTTTACACCGCTGGAGGGCCAGCAGGAACGACCGAAGTGAGTGATAATGGCATAGTGCGTGTTGAGAGCATCGCCGTGGAGCAGATCAAGGAGCGTAAGATCTCCAGGTGAACTGGAATCATAAGTAGGGTAGCTTATGCTATACGCAGCATAAGTACCTGCATCTGTTCGGCCCAACTGCTGGGCCAGGGGTGGCGCATCACCTTCTCCAGCACGGCGTCGGGCGAGCCCACCAGCCATTCGACGACCTTCGGGGCCAACAGAGTTAGGCGCATCACACGGCGCACCTGAGTGACGTCCATTCCCTCGACATCCGCAATCTCTGCAACCGATGTCACGCGCTGTTCATCCAGCAAGCATTGCCAATAAAATGCCAGACCAAGAGCACGCAATAACGCGGAATCCTGCACTGATTTACGGGCTTCTCGCTCACGACATGCCTCCTCCAAGAACGCCTGCGGCGCATCCAGCGGCGTGATGACTTGCTTCTTGCAACCCCGTTTCACCAACGTCCACGGTACAAAGGTTTCCAACTGGACGCCGCCCGCCGGAACAGGTAGCTGGTAGATGACCGCACTACCGTCGATTCGTCCACGGTGTTTCTTGCTCATGTCTCCTCCTCAAAACGCTTTACCATCTGCCGCTGGGCTTCCCATTCTATGGGCAAGGGATTACGCTGAAACCAGATCAGGTTCATGCGAAGTGGCTGGCGCCCAGCCAGCAACAAATCGATGATGTCTGGGGCAAGCAAGGTCAACCGTAGTAATTCGTTGACTACTGAATGATGTAGCTTTTCTGCCCGGGCGATAGCCGAGCCACTCTTCATCACACCAGCGTAGATCAAATGTTGCCAGTAAAAAGCCCGAGCGAGACCTTCGAGCAAAATCACGTTATGGGCGTTATGCTCATCGGTAACGCGCTGCACACCTCGGCGATGCAATGTCAAAGGTACAAAGGTTTCAAAAGTATCATTAGGGAACTGACTCATGGGTTCTCGACCTCCAGCAACTCGGCACCGATCCCCTTCGGCACAAACTCGCCGAGCAAAGCGTTCCAGCCGAGTTCACGCCACTTCACCCTGATACCCTGCATTTCTCCTCTATGGACGAGATCGATGCGTTCGATCATCAGAGTGGCGATGCGATGGCGCTCAACCGGGAACAGTTGCTCCCACACGTCGTTGAGCCGCCCCATGGCCATCACGGTAGTGGCTTCGTCGACCTGTTTGCCGTTGCGCTGAATCTGGCGCACCACGGCTGTCACCGCTTCAGGACTGGTGAGTACTGTCCGAATCTGCGCAACGACTGCCGCCTCGATCTCTGGCGCGGGTAAACGCGCATAGCTCTTGCCAGATGCGCCGAAGCGGCTTTCCGATTTGGATACGTAATAATGATACTTGCGCCCGTTCTTGCGCGAATAGGTCGGGTACATCCGCTCACCAGAGGGAGCATACAAGAGGCCGCGCAGCAAGGCATCAGTGCGCGACCGGATCTTGGTTTCCACCGAGCGCGCGTGTCCGTCCCTGGTCAGAACAGCGTGAACCTTATCCCAAAGCTCCTGGTCGATGATCGGCGAGTGCACGCCAGGGTACCAACTACCCTTGTGCGATAACTCGCCGAGGTAGATGCGATTACGTAGCAATTTATGCAAATACTTCTTGTCAATGCGTGTGCCGCTGCGGGTCTGCCCTTCCTGCGTCGTCCAGGCCTTGGTAGTGATCCCCTCGGCAGCCAATCTAGCAGCGATCTGAGTAGGCGAACCGATGGTCAACATCTCCTCAAAAATACGCCGTACCACCGCCGCTTCAGCTTCGTTGATAATCAGCATACGGTTGTCGACATCATAACCTAGCGGCGGCACGCCACCCATCCACATTCCCTTGCGCTTGGCGGCTGCGATCTTGTCGCGGATGCGCTCACCGGTGACTTCGCGTTCGAACTGGGCAAAGGACAACAGCACGTTCAACATCAGCCGCCCCATCGAGGTCGTGGTATTGAACTGTTGGGTGACTGAAACGAACGACACTTCAAAGCGCTCGAATATTTCGACCATCTTCGAGAAGTCAGCCAGGCTGCGTGTCAGGCGATCGATCTTGTAGACCACGACAATGTCGATTTTCCTGGCGCAGATATCAGCTATCAAACGTTTGAGCGCCGGGCGCTCAGTATTGCCGCCGGAAAAGCCGGGATCATCATAATCATCCGCCACCGCTATCCAACCCTGCGAGCGCTGGCTCGCAATGTAGGCATGACCTGCCTCCTTCTGCGCATCGATAGAATTGAATTCCTGATTGAGCCGTTCATCCGAAGAAACCCGGCAATAGACTGCGCAACGTTTGCGTGCCTTGGTTGGGGCAATATGCGCAGGCTCATTCATTGGTCACCTCGCTTGCCAATCAGGCCAAAGAACAGGGGGCCACTCCAATGCGCGCCCGTGATGTGACGGGCGACCGCAGTCAAGCTCTTGAACGGTCGCCCTTCGTATTCGAATAATCCTTCGGCCGTGACTGTCACGCGGTGTTCACGCTCACCCCATTCACGCAATAGCACCGTCCCTGGCGCAAAATTAAATTCGCGTGGCTTGGCGCGCAACTTGATCCTGGAGTGTTTGGCGCCAATCGCCTCTAAACGCTCCCTTGTGGCCGCAGCGAGCCCGCCAAAGGCTTCCTCCTGGATTTTGTAGGCGATACGCGATTCGACATGAGAGCGATTAGGATACTCTGGTCGTCGCTTGAAATAACGGTCCCACAGCAGCCAAAGCTCGGACATGGGGAGACTTGGTAGTTCTGCAATACGCGCAGCTACTGATGATTTTGGTTTATCGTTCATGACAACCTCTCTTTTCTAGATAACGGGTTCGTATGAACGCTCGGGTAGGAAGTAATAGCAAGCTCAACTTCTTTCTGTTTGTCGCTTCCTGCCAGTTGCGTGCGCACAATGGCAGCCGCAAGGATCAGGGCGATTTCGCCAGCTCTCTGGCTGGCTGACATTTCGGATGGGTGAGGTAGTTCGAGGTGCTTCATGGTGGCTCCAAGGAATGGTAACAGCCACACATAGTGCATGGCTTCTTCCCAATAGGATGGCAAAAGAGAGCAACAATATGATTGCTTTTCTTATTTCGCAAGATATTTTTGCTTTTTTATTTTAGCAATTATAGAATGCCGGTTTAGGAGGGTCATCACCATGCTGAAAAATATCAGTTCAGGCACCAGTCAAAAGATTTCACAGAAGTTGATCGGCTATCGCGTCAAGGCTGCACGCGAGGCAAGACAGTGGACGCAGGATCTGCTCGCTCGAGGACTGGGACTAAAGGATCGCCAATCCGTCTCTGATATCGAGAACGGTAAGCGTGCGCTCAAGCCAGAGGAATTACTACTGCTCTCCGAGCTGCTGGAGCGGGAAATTGAATTTTTTATCGACCCTTTTGCCGTGGCTGGCGAAGCACAGTTCTCATGGCGGGTGGCCCCTGAAGTTTCCGAAGATCGTCTTGACGAGTTCGAGTTGAAGGCCGGTCAATGGATTGGTCTGCTGCGTTGGTTACGCGAACAGCGAGAAGGCCGGGCAAGCGTGCTCAAGCGTGCGCTACGTCTGTCGGCACAGTCGTCATTCGAAGATGCCCATGAGCGCGCCGAAAGTTTGGTAGCCGAGCTTGATTTGGGCATGATCCCGGCCGAAACGCTGATTGAAAAAATCGAGCAGGAGCTCGATATTCCTGTGCTGTTCGTCGATACGATCAATGGCGACGATGATCCGTCCATCTCTGGGGCAACCTGCCACATCGATCAAATGGGCGTCATCCTGATCAATCGCAACGAGAGTGAAGCGCGCCGCTACTACGATCTCGCGCACGAGCTGTTCCATGCGCTCACCTGGGATGCAATGAAACCCGATCATCGCGAATCCAATTCCCTCGCAGATCGCAATAAAGACAAACGCATCGAGCAATTGGCCAACAACTTCGGGGCGAGCCTGCTGATGCCGCGCGCATCACTTGACCAGCTGATTGATCCGAGTCGCGCCCACGATATTGCCCATCTGTGCGAAGTCGCTGCGCTGTTGCGGGTAGCTCCTGTGGCGCTCGCCTGGCGATTGTTCAACCTCAAGCTAATTACTAAAGATACTCGGCATGGCCTTTCCCGGCAAAAACAACGGCACTCGGCATCGGGTTCACCCAAACGATTCTCCCTCACGTTCGTCAAAATGCTATATGAGGCGCTCGACAATGGAAGGCTATCGGCACGCAAGGCGGCTAAAGCCATGGGATTAGGATTGGGGGGACTGACCGAGCTGTTTACTCAGTATGACCTCACCGCACCCTTCGAGCTGTGAGGTGGTTACGGTATGCCAAAAACCCGCGTGTTTGCCGATACCAATGTTATGCTGGAAGCCTTGCGGACAGACTGCTGGAGCGCAATCAGCAGTCATTTCGCACTCGAAACGGTCGAGAAGTGTGTGAAAGAAACGCTGACGGGCCATCCTGGTGATTGCCGCCACATCGCAGTTGCTCCCGCGAAGTTAAAGGCAGGCCTGGCTGGCCAACATGCCGTGACACGCCAGGATATCGCCTCACTGGTGCTCGCCCATCCTGATTGCAATACACTCGACGACGGAGAGAAACACCTGTTCGCATGGCTATTCGCGAACCATCTGTTGCCGTCAGACGCCATCATCGTCACCACTGCCGACAAGGCAGCTTTGGTGGCTTCTCATGGATTGGGATGGCTTGACTGCACGACTTCCCTGGAAGATCTCGCTCATCAAGCTGGGGTAGGTCGCACCAATCTCGCTGCGCTCGCATTGCAGTACCGCGAAGACTGGCTATCAAGCATTAAGATTAAAATTAGAATGGGAATCATCCCGTGATTATCGTAGCGCTGGCGGCGTTACCACTTCATGGGAGGCAGGCCACGCAACATTGTTCAAGGAGCAATAAGTGGCCAAAAAAACCCTCAGAAACAGCAAACACCTTGTCGAACTGATCGGATCGGCAACGCTACCCTCCCTCGCGCTGCTTGCAAAAATCGACCCATTCGCCTTCCTCAGCATCCTGGATGCATCGAAACCCGAGGATAGCGCTCGCTCAACCCTCATCGACGACTTATCCTTTGTCAAACGCGAAGCCATCACTATCGCTGATGGAGAGGCCGTACGTCTGCTACAGTTGCTGCGCTTTCGCACCGAAGCGCTCCTCGAATACGCCTACTCAGCCATTATCTTCGGTAATCACCCGGAACTCAGCACTTTTGAGCACACGGCCGATGCGATGACTCGCTTGATCTGGTTGAGGGTCAACGCTTCCCACATTTTCGATCAGATCGAAACCATCTATTTTACTCACCATTTCCACGGCCACAAGAAATTCCTGGGTTTCAGTGTACGAGATGGGGACGGGCGTGATTTCGTGTGGACCGAGGAAGTGTCACAAAAGCTGCACGAAGGGGTCGGTGAGATTCTGAAATTGGACGACGAGGCCATGGCAAACTGTGAAATCATCCATTTCGAAATGGAAGAGAGTGATGACGCCGGCAAACGCCGTCTGCACTATCTCGTGGTCTATCATCCCGGGAAGATGCGTGCGTTACGCCAGATGAAAGATCAGCGGCGTGATCTGCTGCTCTACATTCCTGCACTGGAAGCCACGCTGGTCTATGATGCGGCCGCAAACAAAGTGCATGTGCTGTCCGAGCGGCAAAGTATTGCGAAACGGCTAGCCGATCGGTTTTCGTTGATCGGGTTCGACAAGCCCCTCTCGAAGCAACCGGTAGATGCGATCAGCTATGAATTAGCCATGCTCAAGAATTGGGTTGATCTGAAGGCAGCCAAAGCAACTGGTGCACTGATCGTGGATGCCTGGGTATCTTCGTTGAGCGTGTCCCTCGGACATAGCCAGCACAGCATCACGCTGTCACTGGCAAACAGCGACGACATCTGGCGCGTGACAAGCGAGCACTTCGGTCAGCATAACCCGATCACCGCTTGCCGTTCCATATGGGAGGTCAAGCTATCGTTTGTCGTGCGCTTCGACCATGAGACGGAAACACGTGCATTGGACATCACGGTCGGCCAGCGCGGCTACTGCAACCTGCTCACCCTTCCGGATCCGAGGCTTCGTCGATGCGGCGAAGATATCCTGACTTCGCTCGGTGTGATGAAGCGCATTGAGCTGGCGAAGGTCGGTGAAAACCTCGCGCTGTTCCAGGCTGAAATGAAGCTGCTCGATTTGGCGACAGATGAAATTGACGGTCATTTGTTGAGCACGCTGAGCTTGCCCACCGCTGATCTCGTAGCCAAGGGTCTACTGAAGAAAAAGACCCCGGGCGACTACATTACAGTGCCAGTGGAGGATGACGACGGTCAAGCGGGCTTTCACCGACTTAAGGTGCAATCGAACAGCACCCGCACCTGGGCACAAGACGAGGTCAGTGGGCAACAATTTGATCTCACCGAAGGCGATCTGTGCCGCTATGCACTTGACAAATGGTATCTGCGCGAGCGGCTCGGTTTGCTGCTCAAGGATCAGTTGGTCGACAGACCCCTCAGCCCCGATGAGCACGAACCGTTCATTCTCGGCTACTACCGCATGGGGAATCAAAGGCTCCCGATTGCGCTGGTATCGCGGCTCTGGGAGCCCAAACATGCCGACAAGATGGATAGCGCGCTGCGCCAATCTAACCTCGGGCTCACCATCGTCTTGAGCACAACGGTAGACTCGCCTCGTCGCTTCCTGGGTCCGGGCATCGTAATCCCGGTGAACACCCTTCTGATCGAGCATGACGGCGAAGTCAGGCTTGATCTATCACGTATCGAGGGAGAGGTACGCCGCTGGCAGAACGCGGCTATAACCAGTGATACGCCCTACTTGATCAGAGAGGATGCGCGCAATGCGCTGCTGGTCGGTCCCTGGTCAGATCCGTGGACGCTTACGAAGAAGGAATGGGTGGATGTGGTCGCAGTGCTCGTGGATGCCTGGATGTCACAGAAAAAGAAATGCACCAAGCTGCAACTGGAGAGCGCAGCGAATGTGCCTATCCGTTCATTGGGAGAGTTTTTCCGGGGTGCGCCTGAGTGGAAAAACTACATCCGCGGTGCAGATGGTAGCAACAGGCCTCGTCTGTGGGAACTGAATATCGGCGCAGTCGATTATCCCATCCATGAATCGAACCCTTCCAATCATACTTACGAACGCACTGAAGCGCCTGGCATGGCGACATAATCACCATACAAATCAATACGTTGTATTTTTTGCGTAATTTCTGCGTAAATCCTGCGTAATATCGCAGCCCCGTCTGCGAGTTAATAGGAGCACTTCAACACAACAAAAGGAGTGCTTCAAATGCCAAATCAAGTTTCATCCGTTCAATCTGGCCAGAAAATCGTATGGCCACGCCAGAACGGTGCTACACGCATTGCCCTTGACGAAAGCGAACTCGCGGCTCGTTGGGGGCTGTCGGTCAAGACCCTGCGCCGCTGGCGTCAGGAACAGCTCGGCCCGGTCTTCTGTAAGCTGGGTTCCCGCGTCACCTATCTCATCTCTGAAGTCGAAGCGTTCGAGCGGCGTGTTTCGCGCTACTCGACTTCCGCTCGAGCATACCAATAAGGGGAAAGACATGAACGATCTGACCATCTTCCCCGCCGACATCAATGAGATGTCCGTGAGCCAATTGGCCGCGTTATTACCTGAGCAAAAGCACGAGATTAGTAAGAACCTTGATTGCGCCAGCGAATGGCTGAAAAGAGCTCGCGCCAAGTTCGATGCGGCGCTGGATCAGTGCTACAGCGAGCAAACTTCTGCCATCCGTCACGCATCCGGCAAGGATTTCGGTGTATGCCATCTCACTGATGGGTTATTGCGCATCACAGTCGATCAGCCTAAACGCGTGTCATGGGATCAGGCGCAGCTATCCCTTCTTGCCAAGCGTATCGAGGACTCCGGTGAGCATGTCAGTGATTACATCGACATCGAGTATTCAATTGCGGAATCCCGCTACACCAACTGGCCCACTCCCATGCAAGAGCTGTTCAGTTCAGCACGTACCGTAAAACCTGGCAAAGCAAGCTATCGCCTTGCATTGCTTAGCACAGAAGGAAAATCAGCATGAGCAATATTATTCCGTTCGAATTTGAAAATCATACCGTGCGCGTTAATCTCGATGCAGATAATGAGCCATGGTTCAATGCTAACGATATCTGTAAGGCGCTAGAACATGGCAATGCACGACAAGCGCTTGAATCCCATGTCGACAAGGATGATGTCCAAAAAATGGACGTCATCGATAGTCTAGGACGCAATCAACGCGCTAACCATGTCAATGAATCCGGGTTATATGCACTGATTCTTGGCAGTAATCTGCCAAAAGCCAAGAAGTTCAAACGCTGGGTGACGCATGAAGTATTGCCCTCGATCCGTAAAACCGGTTCCTATGCAGTGCCGGGTGCTCCCTCCCCGTTGGCGCAGCCGACGCAGGATCGCGTCAATGCGCTACTTATGATTGGTGAAGCGATCACCAAAGTGCCCGGCGTCAAGCCCAGCATCGCCATGGCTGCCACCCTGACCTGCATTCAGGAAAACACCGGACTTGCGATCGAAACCCTGCGCCGGGCGTTGCCCATCAACAATGAACCGATCTGCAGCATGAACCCGACTAGTCTGGGCGAGCATCTTGGTCACTCAGCACGGGCCGTGAATAGATGCCTGTCTGCACTGGGCTATCAGCAGCGCAATGAGCGTGACGAGTGGGAATTGACCGAAGCCGGCCAGGCATGGGGTGAAGCATTGCCCTATTCGCGAAATGGTCATTCTGGTTACCAGATTCTTTGGAATCCTGCGGTGCTGGAACAGCTGAAGGAGGTGGCGTAATGGCTCTACCGATTATCTCTGCCGAAGAACGGCTCAAGGAGCAGCATAGCGCCAAGATCGGTTTGATCGGTTTTCCGGGTACCGGAAAAACCACCCAGCTCAAAACCTTACCAGCGGACAAAACCCTGTTCGTCGATTTGGAGGCAGGCGATCTGTCGGTCAAGGATTGGACTGGTGATACGGTAAGGCCACGCAGCTGGAGTGAATTTCGCGATCTGGTAGTCTTTCTCGCCGGCCCCTTGCCTACTGCCACACTCGACCAATCTTTCTCGGAAGCGCACTACCGCCACGTTTGTGAAAAGTATGGCGATCCTGGACAGCTGGCCAAGTACGAGTACTACTTTGTCGATTCACTGACCGTACTGTCACGGCTTTGCTTTGCCTGGTGCAAAACCCAGCCGCAGGCCTATTCCGAGAAAAACGGCAAGCCCGATACCCGCGGAGCTTATGGTTTATTAGGTCAGGAAATGATTGCAGCACTGACCCACTTACAACATGTGCGCGATAAGCACGTCATTTATGTTGCCATTCTCGAAGAAAAAATGGATGACTTCAACCGGCGCTACTACCAGCTGCAACTGGAGGGCAGCAAGACTGCATTAGAGCTGCCGGGCATCCTCGATGAAGTGGTAACACTTGCCATCCTCAAAGCCGACGATGGCAGCCCCTACCGGGCTTTCATCACACGTGCTGACAATCCATACGGCTATCCGAGCAAAGACCGCAGTGGTCGGCTCGATGCCATTGAAGAACCCTATTTGGGCCGGCTCATCCAGAAATGCCTCAGCCCCACCCCACACATTTAACATTCAAGGATAAAAAACTATGAACCAAAACAACTGGCAAGACTTTAACGATGCCGAAGCACAACAAAGTGGATTCGATCTGATCCCCAAAGGAACGCTGGTACAGGTGCGCATGACCATCAAACCGGGTGGTTATGACAACCCGGAACAAGGCTGGGCAGGCGGTTATGCCAGCGAAAGCTTCGAGACCGGCAGTGTCTATCTCGCCTGCGAATTTATCGTACTGGAAGGCCCTTACGCCAAACGCAAGCTTTGGTCAAACATCGGCTTGCAATCGAAGAAAGGGCCCACTTGGGGACAGATGGGTCGCAGTATGATCCGTGGCATCCTTAACTCCGCACGTAATGTTCACCCGCAGGATAATTCACCGCAAGCCGTTAGTGCCCGGCGCATTGAAGGGTTCCATGAATTGGATGGAATCGAGTTTTTGGCACGGGTAGATACCGAAAAGGATGCCAAGGGTGAAGATCGCAACGTAGTGAAACACGTTATCGAACCTGATCACCCTGACTACGCCAAGCTGATGGGTGTACTACCCAAAACCAATGTCGGCGGTGGCAACTCAAGCACGCCAGCACAAGCTGCACCGGTCCACCCCTCAGCTACTCCGCAGCGCTCACCTGCCACTGGCAAACCCGCCTGGGCACAGTAAGGGAGACCACTATGAATACAAAGACTCTCACTCTTAGCCACTACGGGGTGGTGCGCTTTGGCGATCTTGAGTGCGAAGCAGATCAGGGTGGCCGATTCGCCCGTTTTCTGGCTAATCTTGCACCTAACTCATTGTCTCAACTAGAGAATACTCATGAGCCGATTTTGTTGCCATCGGATCGGCAAGCACAGTTCTTTCCGGCCGGAATCATTGTCGAGGAGGTGGCGTGAAATGCTGGATTTGCAAACGACAAGCTCGCGGCTACAGACATACCGATGGACGCTACCTTACCGCCGATCCCCGGCGCTATCCGATCGACTGGGCATTTTGCAGTCGTCGCTGCCAGGATATCTTCCACAAACTGTATGTCAACTGGGCCGATGCTACCAAGTTTGGCAAGGAGGTCGTGATGATTGATGCCTCTGATATGGAAATTGCTGCTATGAGGCAATGCCTCAAGGCCTTCGGTCAAGCAGCGGAAACCATCGGTTTTGATAAGCCCCTCGGGGCTTATTCGCAAGATGAGGCGTTGCAGGTGATCGATGCCATCGTTAGTTGCTATACCGATGCGATGACCGATGCACATGAGGCTGCCAAGTTTCCACCGATGAAAGGGTTATCCAAGCCGATCAGTGATCCTTTTGCTGATCTACAAAATGATCTGCCATGGGAGGAGCAAGCATGATGGATTTCAATTCCACTTCGAGTATCTCTGGGCAAGTTACAGCACTGATCAATGCAGGCATGCAAGGCAAACATGCTCAGCAAGCTGCACGACAGTATCTGGGCGCATCGCGTCTAGGGATTGCTTGTGAACGTGCGCTGCAATACGAATATGCGCAAGCACCGGTCGACTATGGTCGGGAAATCCCAGGCTAGATGCTGCGCATTTTCGAGCGTGGTCATGTCATGGAAGAGTGCATGGTGCAGTGGTTGTGCACTGCGGGCTTTGACCTGCGCACCCGCAAACCCAACGGTGAGCAGTTTGGTTTCTCGGTGGTTGATGGCCGCTTGCAAGGCCATATCGATGGCGTGATCGTGAATGGCCCCGAGGGCTTTGCCTACCCCGCGCTTTGGGAGAATAAGTGCTTGGGCAGCAAATCCTGGCGTGAGCTGGAGAAGAATCAACTCGCCGTTGCAAAGCCGGTCTATGC
Source organism: Nitrosomonas communis (assembly GCF_900114745.1). Classification (GTDB taxonomy): domain Bacteria; phylum Pseudomonadota; class Gammaproteobacteria; order Burkholderiales; family Nitrosomonadaceae; genus Nitrosomonas; species Nitrosomonas communis_A. The sequence continues at coordinate 22,500 of NZ_FOUB01000007.1, forward strand.
CGCGCAAGTCGCACTCTATCAAGCCTATCTTGAGTTGCATGAGCACCCTGCCCTGTTTACGGCGCTCAATGCCGACACGATGGAGATCTATTCCGAACTTGTGCCGTTTGACGCGAGCCTCGCGCAGCGCATGTCCGATCGAGCGGTCAAGGTGATCAGTGCAACGGAAGCAGATGAACTGTTACCACGATCATTTAATGATTCAACCCACTTTGAATGCCGCATGTGCTCTTGGCAAGACCGATGCTGGAGGACTTTAACATGAATGACTATTTCACCCCAACCCAATCAGATGTCATCGGTGAAACGATGATCGATGCCAAACAAGCTGCTGCCGCTTTACGGCTACCGTATTACTGGTTCGCCGATCACAGTATGCGCGCCAAGTACCGGATTCCTCATTACCTCATGGGGGGCCTGGTTCGCTACCGTCTATCTGAACTCTCAGTTTGGGCTGCGCGTAACCAATCTGTCCAGCAGCGTGAACAGCGAGAAGTTGAACAATTCTTGGAGGAGGACAAATGATCGATTTTAACGAAACAACTCTTCCCATCGAAGCGCTAAACGCTGAGCGCGATGAAATTCGCGCGGAGTTGCTAGGCCAGCTGGAATCGGTGTTATGGGCAATGTTTCCCGCTGGCAAGAAACGCCGGGGAAGATTCTTGACTGGTGATGTGCTGGGCAGCCCTGGCGACAGCCTGGAAGTCGTGCTCGAAGGCGAGAAGGTCGGCTTGTGGACAGACCGTGCCACGGGTGATGGTGGTGATATCTTCGATCTGATCGCAGCACATCTGGGAGTCAACATCATCACTGATTTTCCTCGCGTATTAGCACAGGCAAGTGATCTACTCGGGCATGCTCGTTCAGTGCCATTGCGCAAAGACAAAAAAGAGCCACCCACTGACGAACTGGGTCCAGCCACCGCCAAGTGGGATTATCTGGACGCCAATGGCAAACTGATCGCGGTCGTTTATCGTTACGATCCACCTGGAAGAAAGAAGGAATTCCGTCCTTGGGATGCGAGACGACGCAAGAATGCGCCACCTGAGCCACGTCCACTTTACAATCAGCCAGGCATTCTTGAAGCTGAACAAGTCATTCTGGTCGAAGGTGAGAAATGTGCACAAGCATTAATCGATATTGGCATAGCCGCGACCACTGCAATGCATGGTGCCAATGCACCGGTGGACAAGACCGATTGGTCGCCGCTTGCAGGCAAAGCAGTCTTGATTTGGCCAGATAACGATAAACCCGGCTGGAATTATGCTGACCGAGCCGCTCAAGCGATCTTGCAAGCCGGTGCGCTGTCAGTTGCCATTCTACTGCCACCTGATGATCGCTCCGATGGCTGGGATGCAGCTGATGCAATCGCCGATGGATTCAATATCGAAGATTTTATCACCCACGGTCCGCGTATCGCCGTGCAGTCCCCTGAAGAAGAAAATGGTGGCAGTCCCTACCAGAAGGATATCGGCAGAAGTGAAACCTCTGTCTGGGGTACTGAAGATGCCTTGGCATTGAATTTTACCCGGCGCTACCAACTCGATTGGCGCTATGTCGCAGCTTGGGGCAAGTGGCTGATGTGGGACGGTCAGCGCTGGCGCACAGAAGAAACATTGGCAGCCAGTAATCTAATCCGTCATGTTTGTCGCCACGCAGCCGTTCAAGCCAACAGCATCAAGGTTGCTGCAAAGCTTGCTGCCAGCAGTACGGTAGGCGGTGTCGAACGGCTGGCCCGCACGGATCGCAAGCACGCTGCGACTACCGATGAGTGGGATGCTGATATCTGGTTGCTCAACACGCCAGGGGGCATCATCGATTTGCACACCGGCCGGATGCGCGTGCATGATCGCCGTGATCGCATGACCAAGGTCGCAGCGGCTACCCCGCGCGGCAAGTGCCCGATCTGGCTGAATTTCATCGCACAGGTGACCCAGGGTGACCAACAATACGCTGCCTATCTGCAGCGCTTTGCCGGCTATTGTCTGACCGGCAGCACGCAAGAGCACGCGCTGTTCTTCCTGTACGGCACCGGCGCCAACGGCAAATCAGTGTTCGTCAATACGCTCTTCACGCTGTTGGGTGACTACGCGGCCAATGCACCGATGGACACTTTTATGGAGGCACGAGGCGATCGGCATCCAACCGATCTGGCAGGTCTGCGTGGCGCACGCTTTGTTGGGGCTACCGAGACTGAACAGGGACGCCGCTGGAATGAATCCAAGATCAAAGAAATCACCGGCGGTGATCGGGTATCCGCACGTTTCATGCGCCAGGATTTCTTCACTTACGTGCCACAGTTCAAGTTGGTGATCGCCGGCAATCACAAGCCAGCGATCCGCAACATCGATGAGGCAATGCGCCGGCGACTGCATCTTATTCCATTCACGATCACCGTACCACCTGAAAAGCGCGATAAGCAGCTACAGGAAAAACTGCTCGTGGAACGCGACGGCATTCTCGCCTGGGCACTGGAAGGATGTCTGGCATGGCAGCAAAACGGTCTGACACCGCCCCAATGCGTAGTAGATGCTACGGACGAGTACTTCGACGAGGAAGACACCATCGGCGAATTTCTCGAGGAAGAGTGTCAACAGCATTCACAAGCCAGGGTAGCCATAGCTGATGTATTCGAGCGCTGGCGACAGCGTGCGGAAAAACGCAGTGAATACATCGGCACCAGTCGCTGGTTGGTGCAACAGTTGCTTAGGCGTGGTTTTCATCGGGCCCGCACGGCCACTGGCGCTAAGGCACTGATGGGATTATCGCTCAAACCTAGGGATTCCAGTAACCGTTTGCCTTATTGCGATGACTGAGCTGAGACTTTATAAAAGTATTTGATTTTTAAGATATTTGACTAATGCTGACTGAGCCATGGATTTACCCCTTACGCGCGGGCGTGAAAGAAGTTATCCATGGGACAGTCAGATTCAGTCAAGAAGGAGATTTTGATCATGACAGCAGCACTTCTCGCCCTTGATTTGGGCACTCACACTGGCTGGGCATTAGCCAGCCGCGACGGCATCATCACGAGCGGCACCGAGCAGTTCAAACCGCAACGTTTCGAAGGAGGCGGCATGCGCTACCTCCGGTTCAAGCGTTGGCTGACAGAACTCAAGGGATGCCACGATGGCATCGACGCTGTGTTCATGGAAGAGGTACGACGACATGTAGGGGTGGACGCCGCACACGCCTATGGCGGTTTCTTGGCAACACTCACGGCGTGGTGTGAGCATCACAACATTCCATATCAAGGTGTGCCGGTGGGTACGATCAAGAAGCATGTTACGGGCAAGGGCAATGCATGCAAGGACGAGATGATTTCTTCCATCCGTAAACTTGGTCACACCCCTGTTGATGATAACGAAGCCGATGCACTGTCACTGCTGTATTGGGCTTTGGAACATGGAGATATCAAATGAACACTACCACATTGATCCCTGTGATCTCTGGAGCGATAAATGGTGAAACCGTGCAATTAGTCGATGCCAGGTTGCTACATCAATACCTTGAAGTTAGGCGAGATTTCTCAAACTGGATCAAGGGACGTATCGATGAATACGGCTTTGCTAAGGATGAAGATTTTCTCGTACTTGATTCGCCAAATTCGGCGAATCAAAAATCACATGGGGGCGATCGCCGCAGCAAGGATTACTTGCTGACACTCGACATGGCAAAAGAACTAGCGATGGTCGAGCGCACGCCTCGGGGACGGCAGGTGCGACGTTACTTCATCGAATGCGAACAACAATTGCGGCAGATGAAACAGAAGACCCTATCCATGACGCGTCCAAGCGCCTCTATCAGACTCACACGTGCTGAACGGCAGGCGATCAATCGTCAAGCATGGGCTGAAGTGACAAAGGACGCACAGGCCGCTTTTAACGCCAAGCGTGAAGCTTTGATTCGCCAGATGGAACAAAGATCAGATTGTGCGCTAACTGATAAGGGAGATGTGATATGAAGCTTACACAACAACACTATCGCTGCCCCCTCGGTCGTCTACAACCACAAGTGACTGACCTGGAAGCAATCAAGCAAAACGGCTGGCGTGAGCAGCACATCCTCGTGGTGTCAGCAGATGACGATCGCCTCGACTGGATGGAACGCGAATTGCTCAAGCGCATTGGCGAGCGCTTGTACGGTGAGAAAGGAGCACGTCATGGTTAAATGGACAGCTGAGCTCGTTGCAGAACGTTTCTCGGAGGCAGTTCAAACAGCAGATCGTCTTCCGCCGGTACGCGTTCAAGGTTACTTCAACTGCTGGCCAGACATTCAACGCATGGCGTGGGAGAAGCTGGGTGCTGAGCCGCGGGTGTACCGCTTCCCACCCGAGCCAGCTGCGATCGACCGCATGCATGAAACTATGCGCTGGGTGCAGTGGCTGGAGATAGAGCAACGGCACTTGGTGTGGATGCGCGCCAAGCGCTATAGCTGGCGAGACATCACGATCCACTTTGCTTGCGACCGTACCACGGCATGGCGACGCTGGCAGAAAGCCTTGGAGGTCGTTGCAACTCGACTTAATCAGGAATGCTTGTCAGGTTCTGCTGTAGCTTCTTCTACCATCTCACGCGGAAACAGTACGACATGAGGAGGTTTCAGCTTGTTCTTAAAACTTCCAAATTCCTGGGTCATGGGGAGTAATGTTTGCCGCGTTTGTCCCTGTTTTACTGCATTTGTCCTTTCGGTAAGCAATTGATTGTGCAACAAAAAGGAAGAAATCATGTATTATTTCACCTATCTTCTGAACAGAAACACAATCAACAAGCCCTTAGGGGATTTGATGGGTCCTTCCTGCCCAGGATGGCATGCGGGGGGCGCGCGCCCGACATCGCGCTAGCGACAGAGCAAAAAATCAGGTTACCAGAGTTACCAGTTACCACCCCATACCAACCCGTCCACGTGACGGGTTTTTTATTGCCATGCAAAACCTACACATCGAATACCGCCCAATCGAATCGCTCGTGCCTTATATCAATAACGCCCGTACCCATTCCGATGAACAGGTCGCGCAAATTGCCGCGTCGATGATAGAATTTGGTTGGACATCACCACTCCTGGTCGACGGTCACAACGGTCTCATCGCCGGCCACGGCAGACTGCTCGCTGCACGTAAACTCGGCATGGATACTGTGCCAGTGATCGAACTGGCTCACCTCTCCCCTACTCAGAAGCGCGCATACATTCTGGCGGACAATCGCCTAGCCGAGAATGCTGGTTGGAATAAAGAACTACTGACCTTGGAGGTTGCTGATCTCAATTCAACCGGATTCGATCTGGATCTGCTGGGTTTCAGTAGTGATGAGCTTGATGAGCTACTGTCTCCAGAAGATCAGACAGGCCTGACCGATGAGAATGCGGTACCTGAGCCTACCGAGCATCCTGTATCCCGCATGGGCGATGTGTGGCTGATGGGAAACCACCGCCTGCTCTGTGGCGATGCAACTGACGCCGAGAATTACCAACTGCTGCTTGGGAACGAGTTGGCAGACATGACCTTTTGCGATCCACCTTATGGGGTCAATTATGCCAACAGCGCAAAAGACAAACTGCGCGGCAAACATCGCCCGATTTTGAATGACAATCTCGGTGGTGAGTTTAAACCTTTTCTCGAAGCCGCTTGCAGTAACATACTCTCGGTTACCAAGGGGGCGGTTTACATCGCCATGAGTTCGTCAGAGCTCGACACGCTGCAAGCCGCTTTCCGGTCCGCGGGTGGCAAGTGGTCGACTTTCATCATCTGGGCCAAGAACACTTTTACGCTCGGTCGTTCTGACTACCAGCGCCAATATGAACCTATCCTGTACGGCTGGCGCGAAGGTGCTGACCATTTCTGGTGCGGCGCACGCGATCAAGGAGACGTATGGCACATCAACAAGCCGACCAAGAACGATCTGCATCCCACCATGAAGCCAGTGGAACTGGTGGAACGCGCCATCGTCAATTCGAGCAAAAGTCGCGACATCGTGCTCGATCCGTTTGGTGGTTCAGGAACAACGCTGATCGCCGCTGAGAAATCGGGACGTCAGGCACGGCTGATGGAACTCGATCCGAAGTATGTGGATGTGATTGTGAGACGCTGGGAGTCGTTTACGGGCAAACAAGCCATCCTGGCTGGATGCGAACAAACATTTGCTGAAGTGGCTTCGGAGCGTCAAGAGATATCAGCGTAAATTAAAAGCCAAGACTGAAGATCAGGCATGCAACAATTAAGAGTGTGGGTAACACCGTGATGTGACAACAAAGTCTAAACGGTTATACTGCAAGCTTCTCAACCAACAGGAGTATCTCAAGCGATGAACAAGACCGAACTGATTGAGCAGATTGCTAAACGCGCCAACTTAACCAAAGCAGATGCGGGCCGTGCCTTGAACGCCGCACTTGATACCATCATTGAAACCGTGAGAGAGGGGGGTAATGTGGCTTTACCTGGTTTTGGTTCGTTCAAAACAGCTCAACGCGCTGCCCGAGAGGGCAAGAACCCCAGGACAGGCGAGAAACTCTCGATCGCTGCGACAACCGTGCCGAGATTCGCTGCCGGTGCAACCTTCAAGAGCGCGGTTGCCAAAAAATAGCCGAGTTAAAACCAAAATCTACACGGAGCGGCATCTGCCGCTCTTGGCATGGGTCACTTACGTTATGCGATATACTCGCTCACTTGCCTCTGCTTTTTCAGAGGTGATAGTCAGTCCGAGCTTTTTCTTTAGCGTCCCAGCTAGAGCCCCTCTCACCGTGTGCGCTTGCCATCCTGTCATCTCACAAAGCTGATCGATGGTTGTGCCTTCAGGACGCTTAAGCATGGCAATCATCTGTGCTCGCTTGCTATTGTCGCGCGAGCGAGGTTTATGGGGTTGAGTGGCTTTTGTTTCTTTAACCGAATCCGATGCTGCAGGGGTAAACGATGCTCGACGCGGCAATCCCAAGGCTTGATAGCCTTGTTCTGAAACAAACCAATCAGTTTTATCAATGGTAATCAAACCGCGGTTAAACATGCTCTCGATCACTTTCGATCTAGCTCCACCCTTGAGGTTATCGGGAAACCAGATCAGTTTGCCGTCCGTATGTGCGGCAGCATGGCTAATAATTTGTTGTTGTGCGGGACTCAGCTTGATGGTCATGTAGCTTTCTCCTTAAACATTATGAATCTTTGCAGCCTGCTCGAAGCCAACCCAGGCACCGTTCTGATCCAGGCCACGTGAGGCTAATTCTTCGCGTGCCAGGCGGTTCAGATCCAATTCACCGCGTGCCGCCGCAACGAGCACCTTGGTCAATGCAGTCTGGATAAAACCAATTTCATCGATCGTATAACCGTTGGTGGTGTAGCTCATTTTTTCTCCTGCTATTTATTAATGACGGTGCTATGAACGCTTCACTTGAGCAAAAAGACAAGCAGAACATGCACTTTCTTCAATCAAATGATTGATTATGATCATGGGGTTATCGATTCGCGCCTACGCTCGTCATCGCGGTGTTTCCCATGTTGCCGTGATCAAAGCAGTCGAAGCTGGACGGATTACGCAACAAGCCGATGGCACTATTAATCCTGAGCAGGCAGACCGAGAGTGGGAGCAGAACACCGCCTCTCCACGCAAGAAGAATTTCATGCAAAATCACACAGCCGCAGAGTCGATTTCCTCAACGAGTTCTGCTAATGGCACCTCGCTATTGCAAGCGCGCACGGTCAATGAAGTGGTCAAAGCGCAGACGAACAAAGTACGCCTCGCCCAACTCAAGGGCGAACTCGTCGATCGACCACAGGCCATTGCGCATGTATTCCAGCTGGCTCGTACGGAGCGCGATGCTTGGCTCAATTGGCCCGCGCGCATCTCGGCGCAACTCGCCGCCAAACTCGACGTCGATCCGCATGCGATGCACGTCGCGTTGGAAGCCGCCGTGCGTGAGCATCTACAGGAACTCGGTGAACTGCGCCCCAGGATAGATTGATGCAGATTGAGAATTACGAAGGGGCTCTCGAGATCGAGCGCGCCTGGCGCGAGGGTTTAACGCCTGATCCGTTACTTACGGTATCTGAATGGGCTGATCGCCATCGGATACTGTCGAGCAAAGCATCGGCTGAACCGGGGCGTTGGCGCACCAGCCGCACGCCTTATTTGAAAGCGATCATGGATTGCCTGTCGCCGATGTCACCGATCGAGCGCGTGGTGTTCATGAAGGCGGCTCAGCTCGGAGCGACCGAAATGGGCAATAACTGGATAGGCTACGTGATCCATCACGCTCCAGGCCCGATGATGGCAGTGTCACCCACCGTGGAAATGGCCAAGCGCAACTCCAAACAGCGCATCGACCCATTGATCGAAGAATCTCCCGCGCTAGCTGAGCTGATCGCACCCGCCAGGAGCCGCGATGCAGGCAACACGATACTAGCCAAGGAATTTCGCGGCGGAGTATTGGTGATGACCGGCGCCAACAGCGCAGTGGGTTTGCGCTCGATGCCGGTGCGCTACCTATTTCTCGATGAGGTGGATGGTTATCCGCTGGATGTCGAGGGCGAAGGTGATGCCATCTCGCTGGCAGAAGCACGCACCCGCACCTTTGCCCGTCGCAAGATCTTCATCGTGTCAACGCCAACCATATCGGGGGCGAGCGCCATCGAGCGCGAGTATGAAGCGAGTGATCAGCGTCGCTACTTCGTGCCCTGCCCGCATTGCTCACACCGTCAATGGTTGCGTTTCGAACAATTGCGCTGGCAGAAAAGCCAACCAGAAACGGTAGCTTACGTTTGCGAATCTTGTGCCCAACCAATTGCTGAGCATCATAAGACCTGGATGCTGGAATGCGGTGAGTGGCGCGCCATGGCATCAGAAAATGGAAGCAAGACCGCTGGTTTTCATCTGTCCAGTCTCTATAGTCCCATCGGCTGGCGTAGCTGGCGGGATATCGCCGCTGCCTGGGAAGGCGCCATCAACAAGGAATCTGGCTCGGCTTCCGCCATCAAGACTTTCAAGAACACCGAACTGGGTGAGACCTGGTTAGAAGAAGGCGAAGCGCCTGATTGGCAACAGCTACTTGAGCGGCGTGAGGATTACCAGATTGGCATGATCCCTCTAAGTGGCCTGCTCCTCACCGGTGGCGCCGATATTCAAAAAGACCGCATCGAAGTTTCGATCTGGGCCTTTGGCCGTGGCAAGGAATCCTGGCTGATCGAACATCGTGTACTGATGGGCGACACCGCACGCGATAGCGTGTGGCAAAGCTTGGCGCACATGATCATGGAGACATGGACGCATGAATCGGGTGCTGCTATGCCGCTTGCACGTTTTGCCATCGATACCGGTTTTGCCACGCAGGAGGCTTATGCTTTTGTGCGCTCGGTTAAAGACTCCAGAATCATGGCGGTCAAGGGAATAGCACGTGGCGCGGCGCTAGTGGGTACACCTACAGCCGTGGATGCTACCACCCGTGGCAAGAAGCTGCGCCGTGGGGTGAAAGTATTTTCAGTAGCAGGTGGCATCGCCAAGCAGGAGCTTTACAACAATTTACGCAAGCACATCGACACCAACGAGGATGGGGTCATTAACTACCCGGCTGGTTTCATGCATCTGCCCAAGGTGGATGCCGAATTCGTGCAGCAACTATGTGCCGAGCAACTCGTCACCAGACGCAACCGCCATGGTTTCGCCATTCGCGAATGGCAGAAGATCCGCGAACGCAATGAAGCGCTCGACTGCTATGTGTATGCCCGGGCAGCAGCAAGTCTGGCAGGACTAGACCGATTCGAAGAACGCCATTGGCGCGAACTGGAAAAGCAGCTTGGTATTTTTGAACCGCCATCCGCACCACAACCGATGACTATCAACCATCACAACGACACTACAGCCAGTGAACCCACCGCTTCCATAGAAACAAAACGAAGCAGGCGGTTGATTCGTAGCCGCTGGATGACATAAGGCACAACGCAATTTTACTCCAAAGTTATAACCATTCATGGCCTACACCCAAGATCAACTGACTGCTCTGGAAATAGCGCTGGCACGCGGTGAACATCGCGTCACGTTTGCCGACAAAACAGTGGAATATCGCTCGGTGGAGGACCTCAAAGCAGCAATCCGCGAAGTCAAGCGTGGATTGAAGATTACAAACTCACCCCGTCAAATTCGCGTAACCAGCAACAAAGGGTTCTGATGAGTTTTTTCTCTACTATTCGCCGCCGCTTGTTCGGAACCAACGGCGCACCTATCTATGATGGCGTGGGCTCAGGCCGCCGCAGCCTTGCCTGGATGCCGGTCAATCTGGGTGCAGTCAGTGCTCTGGCCTATGCGCAAGATGATCTGCGCGCCAAGAGCCGGGATCTGGTACGACGTAATGCGTGGGCCGCTGCAGGTGTGGAAGCTTTCGTAGCCAATGCCATCGGTACCGGTATCAAGCCCCAGTCGATGGTTAAAGACCAGGCGATACGCGAAACGATTCATGCGCTGTGGTGGGATTGGGTCGAGGAGGCCGATGCGGCCGGACTCACCGATTTCTATGGCTTACAATCACTCAGCGTCAGGGCCATGTTGGAAGGCGGTGAAGCGTTCATCCGGATTCGGCTGCGTCGACCCGAAGATGATCTCAGCGTGCCGCTGCAATTGCAGGTATTGGAACCCGAACATGTGCCCATCACTTATAACACGGTAGCCAGCAATGGTAACAGTATCCGCTGTGGTATCGAATTCGACAGCCTCGGGCGACGTGTGGCGTATTGGATGTATCGCTCGCATCCGGACGATGCGCTGCTGGCTCCTATGAGTGGTGCAGGTGGGAGTCTCATTCCGGTGCGGATACCCGCCACAGAGGTCATTCATCTGTTTCGCCCCTTGCGACCCGGTCAGATTCGCGGTGAGCCGTGGCTCGCACGTGCGCTGATCAAATTGCATGAACTCGACCAGTACGATGATGCCGAACTCGTGCGTAAAAAGACCGCTGCCATGTTCGCAGGCTTCATAACCCGCTTGAGTCCAGAAGATAATCTGATGGGCGAAGGTATGACCGATGCCAATGGAGTAGCACTGGCAGGATTAGAGCCTGGCACCTTGCAGATTCTCGAACCCGGCGAAGACATCAAGTTCAGCCAACCTGCTGACGTAGGTTCAAGTTACTCGGAATTCATGCGCCAGCAATTTAGAGCGGTGGCTGCTGCCATGGGGATCACTTACGAGATGCTCACCGGTGATCTGACGCAAGTGAATTATTCCAGCATTCGTGCAGGCCTTTTGGAATTTCGCCGTCGTTGTGAGGCGATCCAACACAGCGTGATTGTGCATCAGCTTTGTCGCCCAGTCTTTCGCGTCTGGATGGAACAGGCGGTCTTGGCAGGTGCGCTGATTCTACCCAGCTATGCAACTCGCCGCCGTGCCTATCAATCGGTCAAGTGGATTCCACAGGGCTGGCAATGGGTCGATCCGTTAAAGGAAACCGAAGCCATGAAATCAGCGATTCGCTCTGGTCTCATGAGTCGCTCTGAGGCGATTTCCGCCAATGGCTATGACGCCGAAGACGTCGATCGAGAGATTGCAGCAGATAACGAGCGGGCAGACAGTCTGGGGCTCATTTTCGATTCAGATCCCCGCGTGCGACGTGAAAAGTCGCGCAAGTAATTGTTGTACTTGATGAAAAAAAAAAGATACAACCGGTTGTGCCCTCAACCGTAACCTACCGACACAGGCGAAACTGGTAACGGTTTGGTCTGAAGCTGTCGGAACAATGTAATCCTCTTCCTTCGGGAAGTAAGGTGAAATCGCGAGATAGAACCGAAGCTGTCAGCACAAAGACGACGGGATGCTAGGTTGGATGATATGGTCAACACAAGTGAACTACCGATAAACCTCGTTACAGAAGAACGAGCCAAAAGTGCTGATAGGCTCGAACCAAAAGGTATGCAGTCGGTTATTCGGTTACGGGTTCCGAATACAGGGACAAATGACTGTCGGGGAAGAGGTGGGACCTAAACCATTCTTTGTTATTTGCGTGGAACACGGCAAGCCTATATCGCTGCTTGATGATGGATGCAAGCAGATTGACCGCAAGGGAAATTGATGGCGATGTAGGTAGAGGAGGCAGGAAAAAGCAAATGCTGCGCTGTAATGGCGCAGATAGAGATTGCAACATCATCTCGCGCGAAAGCGAGCCCACTTCCTGCTGGTCTTTCTTGGTGAGAAAATTTGTAGAACCTTTTAAGGATGAAAAGCAAATGAATGCGGCGTCTGCCGTGTGTGCATCACCCGACATTGATTCACTTTGGCACCGCATTGACTGGGCCGAAGCGCATCGTTACGTCAGAAGGCTGCAAGTGCGTATTGCCAAGGCAACACAGGAAGGCCGCTGGGGCAAGGTGAAAGCCTTGCAATGGCTGCTGACCCACTCGTTCTACGGCAAAGCAATAGCCGTCAAACGAGTGACTGAAAACGATGGCAAGCGAACGCCCGGTGTGGATGGTGAGCTGTGGCCTAGGCCGCAGAACAAAGCCCGCGCTGTGCAATCGCTCAAACGTCGAGGGTATCGAGCGCAACCCCTGCGCCGTGTCTATATTCCTAAAACGAACGGAAAACAGCGCCCGCTGGGTATCCCAACGATGAAAGACCGTGCTATGCAAGCGCTTTATGCGCTGGCACTAGATCCCATCGCGGAAACCAAGGCAGATGTCAACTCCTACGGCTTTCGCCTTGAACGTTGTACCGCTGATGCGATTGAGCAATGCTTTACGGCACTGTCCAAACGCTGGGCGGCACAATGGATTCTGGAGGCGGATATCCGTGCCTGCTTTGATCACATTAGCCACGAATGGCTGCTGCAAAACATCCCAACCGATAGCGGGATGCTCAAACAGTGGCTCAAGACAGGCTACGTGGATCAAAGGCAATGGTTCGCAACGGATGCAGGCACACCGCAGGGCGGGGTCATTTCGCCCATTCTGATGAACATGACCTTGGATGGCCTAGAAGAACAACTCATTGCTCGCTTCCAGACTTCCAAGTTTGGTAAGCGCAGCCAGTACGTGGCGGACAAATACCAAGTCAACTTCTGCCGTTATGCTGATGACTTCATCATTACCGGTAAATCCCAGGAAATACTCGAACATGAAGTGCTGCCTTTGGTGCAAGATTTCCTGCGCCAACGCGGTTTGGAACTCTCTTCGGAGAAAACCCGCATCATGCATATCGACGAGGGTTTTGACTTTCTTGGTCAAAACGTCCGCAAGTACAAAGGCAAGTTGCTGATCAAACCATCACGCAAGAACATTCTCGCGTTTCTGGAAGATATACGCAAAACCATCAAGAGCAACGCGCAAGCCAAGACGGAATACTTGATTGGGCTGCTCAACTCGAAAATCCGGGGCTGGGTGAACTACCACAAGACTGTCGTGGCCAAGCAGGCATTCGAATGGATAGATATGCAAATCTTCCATGCATTATGGCGATGGGCAGTGCGTCGTCACCCCGCAAAAGGGAAACGATGGATAAGACAACGTTACTTCAAGTGTATTGGCCAACGCCAATGGCACTTTGCGGCGGACTTCATAAACCATCGTGGCGAGCGCAAGCAAAAGCGCCTTCTGTATGCCGCATCAACCCCCGTTGGCAAACGGCATATCAAAATACGGGGCGCAGCCAATCCGTATGACCCGCAGTATGAGCACTATTTTGAGAAGCGCAGAGGGTACCGCATGCTGGACACAAGCCGGCATACGCGGCGCTTGGTCAGATTATACGCTGAACAGGGCGGGGTTTGCCCCGTCTGTAAACAGCCCATTTATCTTGAACAAGGGTTCAATGTCCACCACATCGTACCCCGTGTGATGGGTGGTAGTGACCGTCTCTCAAACTTGATACTGCTGCATCCGAATTGCCACCGCCAAGTGCATAGCCAGAATTTGAACGTTGTGAAACCGGCTCCCCATAAGGAGCTTTGAAAGGCTTGAGCCGGATGAGATAGAAATACTCATGTCCGGTTCTTAGGGGGCGATGGTGTAGCGATGCACTGCTGCTACCCGACCATGGCAAATCGGGTGAAACGAGTTCATTTTCAGCCAATCAACCCTCGCAGGAATAACCATGCAGTTACCCCATATTGCAGCACGCCTCTACGGCACGCCACTGCTCATCAATCGTTCCAAATTGGATGTGATTCTGTCGGTGCTTGGTAGTCGCATTGGTGGATCGGATACTAATATGATCGTACCATTATCTGCTCGCCGCGATCAACCAACGGGCAGTAGTGGTGTAGCAGTCATTCCCGTACAAGGCACACTGGTCAAGCGCACGCTGGGACTGGAAGCTGCCTCGGGACTCACAAGTTACACCGAGATTCAAACCCTACTGAGTGCAGCGCTGCGCGATCCCTCTGTACGCGGCATTCTACTCGATGTCGATTCTCCAGGAGGCGAAACGGGCGGCGTATTCGAGTTGGCTGAATTTATCCGTACAGCCTCAACGATTAAGCCTATCTGGGCGATCGCTAACGATAGCGCCTTCTCCGCAGCATATGCCATTGCGTGTGCTGCATCCAGAATCATCACCACGCGTACAGGTGGCGTAGGCAGTATCGGCGTCATCGCCCTGCACGTCGATCAATCCGCAGCCGACAGTAAAAACGGTCTTCGCTACACCGCGATCACGGCAGGTGCACATAAAAGTGACTACTCGCCGCATGAGCCATTATCGAGCGAGGCACAGGCACGACTCCAGGCAGAGGTAAACCGCCTGTATGACTTGTTTGTGGCTCATGTCGCCACCATGCGTGCTGTTTCAGAAGACTCAGTGCGCGCAACCGAAGCAGGCCTCTACTTCGGCCCAGAAGCGATCCAGACAGGTCTTGCAGACAGTCTCATGAGTTTTGATGAAGTGCTCACCGAATTTAACACTTTTCTTACCCCGCAGGGCCGTTCGCGCAGTCCGGCCCGGGCGCAAACTCAGGTCGGCTGCGCAACCCATCACAAGGAATTCAACATGCCAGAAAATCATGAAGCACCTGATGAACAGACACACGAACGCGACGCAAATGTCGAAACCAATTCGACTCTTGAGGCCACCGCATCGGTTACAGATTTTCGCGAGGAAATACGCCGCGAGACGCAAGCGATCGCGGAGCTATGCCTCATCGCAGGCTGCCCGGCTAAAGCAGCTGAGTTTATCGCGCAAGGTTTGAATGAAGCTCAAGTGCGTCAATTGCTGCTCACGATGAAAGCAACCCATCAGTCAGCGGAGATTCTTTCTACCATCGACCCCGATAAGACTGCAATTCAGGAACCGGCTGCGTCTGTCCATAACCCACTGATTGCCGCAGTCAAAAAAATTTCTGTCAAGGAGTAACGCATTATGGCTGTTATTAATGAATCCCTTTATCTTGGCGACCTCGTCAAATACGAAGAAAGCCACCGCTATTCGCGCAGACAGGAATTGGTCGCATCCGGCCAGAATCTGGGTTTAGGCACCGTTGTTGGACGCAAAACAAGTGACGGCAAGATTTATGCCTTGAACCCTGCTGCCACTGATGGCACCCAGACTGCAGTAGGTGTTCTGATCGAAGCAGTCGATGCCACACTGCTCGATAAAGACGGCCTCATTCTTGCACGCCATGCCATCGTCGCGGATAAAGCCTTGGTATGGCCTGCCGGCATCACCAATCCGCAGAAGATCACCGCCCTCACCCAACTTGAAGCTAGCGGCGTACTGGTCTATCAAAGCGCTTAGCCTACCTGGAGAACACCTATGCAGAATCCCTTTCTCAATCCCGCTTTCTCGATGGCAAGCCTCACCGCTGCCATTAATCTCATCCCCAATCGCTATGGGCGCATTGGTGAGTTAAATTTATTTAATGCCAACCCGGTTATCCAACGCAACATCGTGGTGGAGGAAATACATGGCATTCTGAATCTGCTGCCTACTCTACCCCCTGGTTCACCTGGCACGGTCGGCACCCAGGGCAAACGTAAAGTGCGCTCTTTTATTGTGCCGCACATTCCACATGATGATGTGGTGCTACCGGAGGAAGTCCAGGGTATCCGTGCTTTTGGCTCAGAAAATCAACTGGAAGCCATTGCCGGCGTGATGGCACGTAAACTTGCCACCATGCGCAACAAGCACGCGATCACTCTGGAACATCTGCGCATGGGCGCACTCAAAGGTCAGATCCTTGATGCCGATGGCAGCGTGATCTACGATCTTTTTACTGAGTTCAACGTCACGCAGTCCACGATTAACTTCCAGCTAAGCAGTAGCACGACCAAGGTCAAAGTTAAATGCAATGAAGTGCTGCGCACTATCGAGAAGAATCTGTTGGGTGAAGTAGCGACCGGCGTGCGCGTATTATGCTCGCCACAGTTCTTCGATGCGCTCACCTCTCACGATAATGTCGAGAAGGCGTTTGCGTTTTATCAGCAAGGCGCAGCCCTGATCGATGATACGCGTAGCGGGTTTCGCTTCGGTGGACTCGTATTTGAAGAGTATGTCGGTTTTGCTACCGATGCAGCCGGCACCATACGTAAATTCATTCCGGACAATGAAGCGATCGCGTTTCCCGAAGGAACGCTCGATACATTTGCTACTTATTTTTCCCCAGCGGATTTCAATGAAACGGTCAATACTTTGGGTCAAGAACTGTATGCCAAGCAAGAGCCGCGCAAATTTGAGCGTGGCACCGATCTGCACACGCAGAGTAATCCCTTGCCGATGTGCCACCGCCCAGGCGTACTACTGAAACTCACGGCTTCCTGATGAACGTTACCGATCTGTACGAAGCCGCTGCTCGTAATCAACTGTTAACATCGGTCACAGTTGGTAGCGTGACCATCCAGTGCGCCTTTCGTGCACCTGCTGAAACAGTCCTCGATGGGCTAGCGCTTTCACGTGATTACCATATCGAGTATCCCACTTCCTGGCTCACCTTGACCATCGGTGATTTAGTACAGATTGCGGGTGAATCTTACAAAGTACGCGAAGTGCGACAAATTCGCGACGGCAGCGAAGCAAGAGCCACTCTCTCAAAATTATAATGCAAAGTATCCGCGAACAAATCATCCAGAAAATCGTCGCCAAGCTTACTCCAGTAGCTACGCTTCAGGGTGCAACCATTCAACGCCAACCGACTATTCCGACCGATCGATCGAGACTTCCCGCACTGTTGGTTTTTCCAGAGATGGAAGCCGTGCAACGCATCAATGAACGTAGTGAGCGGGAACTGGCACTCCGCATCGTGGCGCTGGCTTGTGGCACCGTAGTGGAAGAGCCAGAGCCTATTGCCGATCGATTGTTAGCCGCTGCCCATAGTGTATTGATGACATATAGAAATCTTGATGGTCTGGCACAAAGCTTGGAAGAGCTCGATTGTGAGTGGCAGCAAGATGACGCCGATATGGCGTTGGCTGCCATGCCCGCCCGCTACCGGATCACCTATCGCACACTCACTCATGATTTAACGCAGAAAGGATAAATGCCATGTATCGCATCAAACTTCTCAAAACTCACACCCATGAAGGCCAAGTGCATTTCGCGGGCCATGTACTCGAAGTCGATGAAATGACCGCTTCCTGGCTGATCCAGTACAGTGTTGGCAAAGCAGCCGATGAGATTGCCAGCTCATCTTCAGAAGATCCCGCTTCATCAAATATAGATGTTCCAACTAAAAACAAACCCAATCGCAAAGTAAAGGAGTAATCCATGGCATATTTCTCTGGACAAGGCCGTGTCTTTATCGGTAGCCGCGATACTAACGGTAACCCTGCAGGACTCACTTTCGTAGGTAATGTGCCCGATCTCAAGGTATCGATTTCAGTCGATACGCTTGAACACCAGGAATCCCAATCCGGACAGCGTTTGACCGATTTGCAGCTGATCCGAACCAAGAAAGGCGAGTTCGCCTGCACCCTCGAAGAATGGATTCAGTCTAACCTGGAACTGGCATTATATGGCTCGACCACGATTGTGGCGAGTGGCACTGTAACGAGCGAGCTATTGCCCAATCCGGTCACCCTTGGCAGTCTCAATCTTCTCTCCAAGCAGAATGTATCGAGCGTGGTAGTCAAGGATTCGAGTGGCACACCGTTAACTTTACCTTCAACACAATACACGGTAAACGCAAAACACGGCTCCCTCATCATCAACGACAAAACTGCCGGTGGCCCCTATACCGAGCCGTTCAAGGTCGACTATAGCTATGGTGCAGCCAATATCACGGCCATGTTCACTCAACCTCTACCGGAACGTTGGGTGCGTTTTGAAGGATTGAATACTGCTGATTCTAATCATGAGGTTGTAATCGATCTGTATCGCGTGGCGATCAACCCAGCCAAGGAGTTATCAGTGATCGGCAACGATCTGATGAAATTCGAGCTATCGGGTCAAGTGCTAGCTGATCTCACCAAATCGGCTACAGGACAGTTTGGGCAATTCGGTCGGGTCATTCTGCTATGAGTGATAATAATTTCTCAGCCCTACCACCGGTTGCAACCTCTATCGTCGTTAATGATGAAACAATTGACATCACTCCCATCAAGATAGGCGAACTGCCTGCATTCAGTCGCGCGGTGCAACCGATAGCGGCTCATCTTTCCGCTTCTCCTGATTGGCTGGCGCTGATCGCAGAACATGGCGATGCCCTCATCGAGGCCTTGACTATTGCTGCTCGTCGTCCCCGCGACTGGGTCGCCGAACTTGAATTGGATGATGCCGTGAAGTTGGCATCCACTGTGTTTGAGGTCAATGCCGATTTTTTTATCCAGCGCCTGCTGCCAAGCGTAATGGAAGCGGCAGCCAGGCTCGAAACACGAATGGCTGGGCGGATGCCATCCAGCAACTGATCAGCGCGGGTCACTCGTACGAGAGCATCAGGGATTACACCCTGGCGCAGGTGTCTGCGTTTTTAGTAGCCATCGATCGACACGAAGCAAGATCTCTCGCCAATCTACTCACGGTAATCGCTGCCGGCAGCCAAGGCTCCAACGACACCATCACCAAAATAATGAAGCAATTGTCGTGCTAAAAATCTCGTTAAGCCGTGCAGGCTTGCTTGATCCTGCCAAGTTGTCCTCATGGTCGCTATCCAAACAGGTCAACATTCGCAAAGCAGTCACAGCTGGAATGCGTGCAGAAAGCAGGCAATTGGTCGAGAGCGTGCGTAACCAAATGAAGGCTGACTTCACCGTCAAGCAGCAAAGATTTCTCAGATCGGTGCGCGCTCAAGTATTTGATCGTAACCCAAACAAGTTACCTGCATTGCTCATCGGTTCCAAAATTTCCTGGCTAGGGGTACATATGCGCGGAGGAAACATTGCAGGTCGCATGCTGATTCCGCTCACGGAAGAAGGTCGCCGTATCGGGCGGCGCGCATTCAAACGAATAATCGACGCCCTCATTTCCTCCGGAAATGCCTATTTCATCCAGAAGAATGGCAAGGCCATTCTGATGGCCGAGAACATCCAAGAGAATCAACAACAGCTTCGCCGCTTCAAGCGTGCTGAAAGAGTTCGTACCGGCGCTAAATCCATCAAACGTGGTCAAGAAATTCCTATCGCTGCGCTGGTACCACGCGTGAGCCTGCAGGCGCGTTTTGATCTAGCCCAAGCTGTGCAAAGGCAATTACCGGGTCTCGCCCGCAATATCGAAACAAAACTGAAAACCATCTGACATGCCCAACGATCGTGCGCAAATATTGATCACCGCGGTTGATCAAACCAAGTCTGCCTTTGATTCAATCCGCGGTAATCTGAGGCGCCTGGGTGATGAATCCAGTCACCTGCAAACCCTGCTCGCAGGGCTGGGTGTGACGCTATCAGCAGGTGGCTTCGTTGCTTTCGTCAAGGATGCCATTAATAGCGCCGATCAGCTCAACAAGCTGTCACAGAAGATCGGCATTTCGGTCGAAGCGCTTTCTACTTTGCGCTTTGCTGCCGAGTTGTCCGATGTGAGCCTGGAAACGTTACAGAAAGGCATCAAGATACTCTCGCAAACTATAGTTGAAGCAAATAGTGGTGCAGGCAGAGGCGCGCAAGTGTTTGATGCGCTCGGTATTTCCGTCAAAAATACTGATGGCTCACTCAAGTCAGCCGAACAAATTTTACTGGAAGTGGCCGATGTGTTTGCTACATTGGAGGATGGCACCGTCAAGACCACACTCGCGGTCGAACTGTTCGGCAAAGCAGGCCAGGACATGATTCCGCTGTTGAATCAAGGCAAAGCTGGCATCGAACAACTGCGACTGGAAGCAGAGCGACTGGGGCTCAAACTTGATACAGAAACGGCACGATCAGCCGAAAGCTTCAATGACAATTTGGCAGCTCTCAAAGCTTCTGCCTCCTCTTTGGGCATAGCGCTTGCTGGTGATTTCTTGCCGGAACTCACCAACATTACCAACGCCATGCGTATGGCTGCCAATGAAGCGGGTGTGCTCAAAGCGATATGGGTCGGACTGGGTGGCATCGGTAACCTCATCTTCAATGGCAGCGAGATCAAACAAGCACAAAGCGAAGTTCAGCGGTTGCAAGAGTTAGTCGATTCTACTCGGCAGAAACTTGCAACCGGTAAAACGAAGATACCCTTGCTGCCTTTTGATGTGCAATTCAACGATCAGGCACTGGCGGTACTGCGGCGCAATCTCGTGAAGTATGAGCAAGAACTGGCTCAGGCGCAAAAACGTCTGGGTAACCTCACCCGTTCGGAGCAAACGGAGCCAAAACCAGCAGCAAGCCCGACCGAGGATATGCAGCGCATCGCCTGCATTGTTTCCGGTGGCCATTGGGTCAACGGCCAATGCATCAAAAAATCGGCTGGGCGTATCCAGGAGCCAAATACCCTCTCCGCTCGCATGAATCTGATCAAGGCAGAATCAGAGACTGAACTCAAACTGATCAAGCAGGGTCTGGAGCTAGCACAAAAAGCTTATGATCGAGCACTTGATGAGCGCCTCATTTCCATCCGCGACTTTTATGCTGTCAAGACAGTTATCGACCAACAGGCTATCGATGCAGAAATCAGTTCAATACAGCAAGAACTATCAACACAATCGAATTTCGCCATTCGAGGACGTGATGAGAACGAGCGCCTGCGCGCCATGGCTGAAGTCAGAAAACTGGAAGGCGAACTGACAATACTCAACCAGAAACGCACGGAAATTGAAATCGCTAATGCCCATGCTGCGGCCAAAGCCGAAAAAGCATTGGCTGACGAGTTATCCAAAGTGCGCGAGCGATTGGCGGGAATACGCGGTGTAGCTGGCAACGAGGTATCACGCGAGCGCTTGCAACGTGAGTACCAGCCCTTGCTTGAGCAATTACGTGCCGCTAAGGATGAGCAGGGTGAAAGCGATGTGCTGCAGCTGATCGATGTGCAATCGGATTTAGCTTCTCTTTCAAAACTTGAAACAGAATTTCAGGCAGCGCTCGCGCGTATGCACACTCAGCAAGATAGCATCAACATCAAACGCCAAGCGGGCTTACTCACAGAGTCGCAAGCACGCAGCCAGATCAATACGCTTTTGCAACAGACTGCGGCCGAAATGGATGTGCTGCTACCGAAGATGCAAGCCTTGGCAGGTAGCGCCGGAGGTGAAGCAGTCAACCATGTTGCGAGACTGCGCAATGAAGTAGCGCGAATGCGCATCGATACCGATCAATACGTTCTGCGCTTCGAGGGCGCCACGCGTAATGCACTACAGGGATTTTTCAGCGATATCGCACTCGGTTCCAAAGATGCCTTCGACAACATGGTGCAAACCTTCAAGGTGGCCATAGCCAACATGGTAGCAGAGGCGTTAGCCGCTCGGTTGATTGATTCCCTTTTCGGTGGATTGAGAGGCGCCGGTTCAATAGTAGGATCCCTATTTGGTGCAATAACCGGAAGCTCCACTCCTATCAAGAAGGCTACAGGCGGTCTGATATCAGGTCCTGGCACTGACACGTCGGACTCCATTCCGGCTCGCCTTTCCAATGGGGAATATGTCATTCGTGCCGCCGCGGTCAAGCAAGTTGGCGTGGGTTTTCTCGATGCGATCAACAATATGCGTTATCTAGCGTTAGCACCAAGCTACTTACCTACCCGGCTGAATTTCGCTGAAGGCGGGCTTGTGTCTACCAGTGGTTCTTCCGCTAGAAATGCAGCTACTTCCGTTAACTTGAACTTACAACTACATCCTGAGGCGCTCCATATCACGCTGCGCGATTGGTTGGAGAGTGAACTTGCACGCATTGCTGTGGGCGGCAGATGATGGCAACACTCAGCGCTTATCCATCTCAAGTGCATGCTGACGCCACCGCTCTGCTCGTTTATCAGGGACAACCCAATCGCACGGTGAACTGGAATCTGGTCGGATCAGGATCCGTCACACCCTTGTCAAACTGTACCGATGAAACCGGCAAAGCTGGCGCCCTATACCAGCCGGGAACAGCAGGCGGTACCGTCAAGGTGGAGGTGACAGCCGGTGCTTGAAATTCTGGCAGGCCCTTATGATCTGCTCGATCTGGAGGGTAATTTAGTCACCGATGATTCATTACAGCAGGCGCGCTATTACGACGATGATATCGGACTGATGTTCTCGGCAGGCCGCACTCTTGGCAAAAACTGGGTAATCCAATTGGACGGCACCGCCTGCATTCGTAGTGACAGTTATGGCATTTACGTGGTTGATTTGCAGCAAACACCACAAAGTGAATACCTGCTGGTCGATGCGCTGTTTAAGGACAAGTTATACCGGTACAACAAGCGCACCGCTACCAGGGAAGTGTTGCTCCTCTCCGGTGGAACCAATGCCCTGGCGGACATTCAGGTGCGCACCCAAGATCGCTTCCTGTCTGCCAGCCATAACTTGGTTAAATGGCGGCCACTCGATTTAAGCGCAGGCGCGGTCACTGAGGCAACGTTAACGGGGGTGGGCGATTTAACGGGACTATCGATCAATCCGATCTGGTCCAGGACGCGTAATCCCGATGTGCTGGCGCTCGCCTATGAAAACGGCCACATCGTCTACTATAACCACATTACTAAAACACAAGCGCCGGGGTCAGCCTACATCGGAGCGAACAAGGATGCCTGGTACAGCCCCAAGTATGATATCTGGCTGCGACTAACCAGTGAGCGCAAGCTTTATGTGCATGCTTCCAGGCCTCGACCGTACGCGTTATCTGATCCAATCGGATCGGTGCCAGTCAGGGGTAAGGTGAGCACTTATAGCGTGCAGCTGACAGGTGATGCGGGCGAGCCGTGTCCGGATGAGTTGATCGATTGGTCATTGGAGATCGGCAGCGTAGGCCAGCTGAAGAATACGCAATCGCGCACCGATGCGAGCGGCTATGCCACGGTGGATTACTTGGCTCCGGTCGTGGGAGCGCTGGGCAATGTCATCGTCAAAGCGGAGCTGCGATTCTGATGTTCAGGCAGATTTATGAGTCGGTGCCGACGCCTTATCGTACCCAGGAGGAGCTTCCGGCGGTGGGGACAGGTATTGGAGCGTTTCTGTACAACCCCTATTTAGTCGAGCAGCCGAGGCTATATGGCGAGGAAATGTACCTATTGGCTGGTTTGTTTGTGCGACGCGAGCAAACGGCAACAGCCAACCACACCCTCCACTTGGTTGGGTTTACGCAAATTATCCGTTGGCCGAGCTGGGATACGCGCCACTGGGTCTTTGATGGCATCACGGGCGAGTTTCTGCGTGATGATCCAGCTATCCCGCCATTGGCACTCGGTGGTGATCTGGTAGAAGGCGCTGATGGCTCGATCTGGATGTATACCGCCTGGACGGGCGGTTGGATCGAATTAAATCCCGTGACTATGGCTTCCATCACTGGCAGCACACTAGACAAGGCTAAATACGGCAATCCAGCTTCGATTGAAACACCTTTGGTGGATCGTGCCAACAATATCTTGGTGTGTGCAGAAAGTAGTGGTGTTGCGAGAATTAAAATTTACAACTTCACCACTGGTACATGGATACGCGATATCGAGGTGTCCGGGCCGCCCGCTCAGATCATGCCGGAGAGCAACAAATACGCCTATGTCTACTGCCACAACGGCATCATTAATTTAATCAATTATGTTGATGGGCGTGTGTTGTCGGCATTGAAAGCACCTGCACCAACCGATACGCAATATTTGACACAGATCGGCTCACAGAAATTTGCCTATGATCGTTTTCATCGGCGCTTGCTCGCGTTTCAGATGGTTGTGAATAATGCAGACGGATCGAGCGCATCAACCATCAAAGGCTGGTATCCGGTGCCCTTGCCAGTCAGGATCATGCAGCCGATACCGCTCATTGCACCACGCGCGGGTAGGACTGTGCCCTACCTTACCCGGCTGTATGGCGATGCGGGCGAACCGGTGGCGGGAGTGCATGTACAAGGCGCAATCAGCGGTGTGAACGTTAACATAGCGCCGGGCATTACCGATAACAATGGCTATGCCCTCGTGCAGGGCATAGCCACTGCCGCCGGTAGCGCTATCCTCACCGTCAGCGCGGAGGTGATCACTTCATGACTATTTTGACTAGCCAGACGACCTTTACCATAGGCGAGGCCTCCACTGAAACCACCTCTATCAATATCACGATTCTACCTTCTATCGGTACAGCTTCTGGTAAGGGGCGACTCATCCATCCTGCCCTCGGCACTTACGATTACGCGCAATGTCCGGATGAATGGAGCAACATCGATGGCGATGCCATCATTGCCCCGATCTGGGCGAGCAGCAAAACACTGAATGGCGCCTCCAATACTCTGACGATGGGCAACATCCGCGATGTAGTGGTAGAGGAACGTTGGACGGGTGGATTGTCCACCTCTCTGGAGATGGTTCGCATATTGGCTGCTTTCTGGCAGAATCCGCCTGATCCTGCTATCGACTACATTGAATGGTATCCCAATTACATCAACGCTAACGGCTATAAGGTGATCCTCACAGGTTTAGAGCTGAATGGGCAAGGATTGAATTTTGATTTCATTTCACGCCAGGGTTATGTGACGGGCACCTTGGTGTTACGTATGCGCATTGCAGGAAGAATGTAATGAATCATCGCTGGCAGCCATTTGCTCAGGATAGCGTCAAAAACATTGCCATTATTTGGCACCCAACGGCTACTCCATTGCAGATGGTAGAAGGCACGCATGCAGACGGGGTGGATATCAGCGCTTTTGTTACTCGTGCCTCACACAGCGCAGCCGAGGGCAATGTCACCGTGACCTGGCATTTGGAGTTATACGAGGTTGATCAGCCACAACCAGGCCAGATCATCGAATTCAGGCTGGATGATCAGTTGCTGTGGTGGGGAGTGATCGAGTCTCTCAATGGTTACCGTTTGAGCTCCGGCGTACGCTCTTTGACGTTGACGCTGCGATCACGCGATGCCTCGCCCCATTGGCGCAACGTTCGCCGGGTAACTGAGATTTACCCGGTGGCCACTCCGCTGTCAGTCATTGCGAGAGACATTGCCTACACGCTCGGCTTGAGCGATGCCGAGATCGGATTTGGTGAGACATCCGTCACTACTGTCCATTCAAATACCCAACTGGCAGACTTAACCGCCTGGGAAATGCTGGAGAAATTGGCTGAGCCTCTCGGTGTGCAGTCTTTTGTCGATGCACGTGGTGTTTTGAAAACCATTTCCCGCGATATCACGCGGCCAGTCGATATTGTTTTAACCACCGAGCGCATCATCAGCGTCACCGCAGCCAAATCCAGGCCGCCGCTGACCGCTGTCAAAGTACGATGGCTGGACCCAAACCTGACCAAGGTTTCGCAACAGGACCAGCTATTGGCCAGTATCAATATCACTGCAGGCTTCTTCCAGCTTAAACAAAAAAAGCGAATTGCTTTTTCCGAGGATGAAACGCAGCGCGCAGAAAATACTTATCTGGTCATTCGTCAATCGGCCAATTCAGGGCTGCTGCCAGTATGCGAAGAAAGTTATTCGCAAGAAACTCAAACCGGTGGCGAAATCGTGCTTACCACCTATGCCTGGGTGCCTGCGCTGGTAACGGCCGGCATGGCAGCGATTCTGTCCAGTTCACTTATTCCCGACGGAGTAACTCCCACGGAAACCATTCCGTTAGGACGACCCATTCAGGCAGGCGCCGAGATTACGGTACTACTGACATTGGCCTCGATTGGCACTGGCATGTATGAGATCTGGGGTACACCCTACGATTATGTGCACGCGCGCAACATCACTGAAGCCTATGATCAAAACGCGCCAGAATGGCTGAGTAATGAAGTCGAGATCGAAAACGATTTCATCATGGATGAACCGATGGCGCAAGCCTATGCGGTACGTGAACTGCTTTACAGAGCGCGCGAGGTATCCAGTTTCAATATGTCGATTGTCGATGACCCCAGAATCGAGCCAGGCGACATTATTGAATTACCCGACCAATCAAGACTATACGTGACCAACTACCAGCGCGATGTATCACCAGGTAGCGCGGCCGTACTGGATGTGGAGGGTTTTCGCGTATGAGCATGCTGACTTACATCACGCAGGCGGAAATAAAGAATGCAGCCAAGGAACTGGACGGCAAAGTATTGACCAGACCTGCGCTGTTAGTCACCGATGGCTTGGCGATGATTTATGCGGTTGACGTCGACATCGGCCAGAACTATCCGCTCAAGAATGTGCCGATTGCACGTGCCAACCGTAATTTGCTCTACGCCGAAGTGGGGGCGGCAGTCAGACTCAGGCGAAGCGAATCCGGACACTATGAGGTGATAGGCTTTTCTCAGGAGCAACCGGGCAGCTTTTTTCGGGTGCCCATCACTCTCCCCTCATTTACTTTTGGTAACGCAGGCATCATCACCGGCGCCAACCCAGCTCTACCACCCTCACCCTTGCCAACCAGCTCGATCGTAATCGGCGAGCCCCAGGACAATACCTTGGTGGGTAGACCGCTCACCTATGCAGAACTGGCCATGCTTGGAACCTATGGTTTAACCCCATACGGGGCGACCGGCATCTTTAAAGGTGGCGTATTACAGGAGATATATTCGTGACGTTACAGCTGCAACGCTTCATTAATGGCGATACCAATTACATCACGAAACACAACAGCAACCTCGATTTGATCGAGGCAGCCATCGCCTCGCTGGAATTGCTGGCTAGCAACAGTACGGCAGCGAGCAGCGTCAATGTGGCCAAAGCATTTCAGGCGCTGTTTGGCGTAAGCGCGAGTTTAATCGGTGCGGATAGTTATAAATGCACCGGCTCAGGCAATAATCTGACGGTGCAGCCTGGCTTTTGCTGGCGGCCAAGCTTGAATGCAGTAGTATCCAAAACGACCATTACCACTATCAGCTTCTCTGGTGTTTCTGCGGGTACCTGGTACATAACCGTCGATTCGAGCGGTACCCCTATCCGCACCAATAGCATTACTGAAGCAGCTTATAGCATAGTGTGGACCGGCTCGGCCTTTGGCACCATTACCCGCTTGCTCAATGTGGTGTGGGGCGCGGCCGATGAAGTGGCAGCACAGAGTAGTACCGTGCTTGGTACAAGCTTTACCAGCCTCGACAGCAGATTGGAAGCGAGTGAAAACAAGGCGGTGGCGGGCGATCTGGCGAGAACGTATCTATTAGGCAGACTGAGCAAATCAGTAGCAGGTAATAGCAATGTTACTTTGACTGCCGATGAGGCGAATAACCTGGAGCTGGTATTCACCGGTGCAGTATCGGGCGAGATCAACATCTCCGTACCGCTCAGCAATGCGCCGCGCTCCTGGCTAGTAATCAATAATACCACTGGCGGCTATAAGCTTACCCTAAAAGGGCTGAGTGGCACCGGTGTAGCTATGCCTGTTGGCACCGCTTTCTGGGTCTATCACGACGGCACTAATATTCTGGCACTCCCTAAAGCAGCCGTTCTCACCCTCCCCTATAACACCAGCATAACTGCAGATTTCTCATGTGCAGACATCATCAAAATCACGCTCGGCGGTAATGCCATCATTACGCTCACAGGAGCAAAGGACCGGCAAAAATGCATGCTGGAATTAACGCAAGATAGCGTGGGAGGAAGAACTATAACGCTCGTGAATCATCGCTTCGGTTCGGATTTAACCAATATAACGTTATCTACCGGGCCAGGGTTGACAGACAAGATCGGTTTTATTTATGACGCGGTCGCAGCCAAATTTGACGTGGTCGCTTTGATGAGGGGGTTCTGATGAGTTTAATCTTTTTTGATGGTTTCGAGACTTACGCTACCGCTGATATTTTGAAAGAATGGAACAGCACCACCGGTCCAGTGGCGATCAGCGCCACAGGGGGTAGACGCGGTGGAGGTGCTTTGTTGGCACCGAGTTCCTCCTCTTTTGGCTGGGCGTCCAAGACGCTGCCCGCAAATTACTCTACCTTGATCGTGGGGTTTTCATTCAGCCCGAGCATTTTGCCTTCTTTAACCAATTTCATCCTTCGTCTCATGGATGGTGGAACTCAACAATTAGAATTAGGCGTTAACCCAGCGGGTAATGTTGTCGTGAGCCGCAACGGCACGGTTTTGGGAACCAGCACTGCCGTGCTTGCCGCAGCTGAGCAGTATGTGGAATTGAAAGCTACGATCCATGACACTTCTGGTGCCTTTGAGGTGAGATTGAACGGAGTCAATATTCTGTCTGCCTCGAATGTCGACACTAAAAATACCGCCAATGCTTTTGTCAATCAGGTGGCTTTGGGGGTACCTGGCAATACCGGCCTCTCTTCGATATTCAAGTATGATGATTTTTATCTGCTCGATACCACGGGACCTGCGCCCAACAATGATTTTCTGGGTGATGTGCGCATCGATGCGGTTTATCCTAGCGCGGATGGGAATTACACCGATTGGACGCCAAGCACAGGTACCAGCCATTATGCCTTGGTGGATGATCCCACGCCCAACACCACCGATTACAATGCGAGCAATGTGATCGGACAGAAAGATAGCTATGTGATGGGCGATCCGCCATCATTAGCCAGCCAAATCATTTACGGAGTCAGAGTGAAAGTCGCTGCGCTCAAGGATGATGCCGGCTCTCGCTCGCTTAAAATCGGTATCCGATCTGGCACTACCGATAGCCTTGGCGCTGCCCAGGCGTTATCCACTTCGCAAATCTATTACTCGAACATTCACGAAGTGGACCCGAACACCGGGGCAGCCTGGACACCGGCTGCGGTTAACGCGATGGAAGTTGTCATCGAGTCGGCATAATGACGGCAGCTCGATCAAGCCAAGTTGTTGCGGAGATACTGCGCAACAACACAGCAGTTAAAGCGCACGCTAGTCAAGCGGCCGCCGCAGTTTTACGCAAAAATACGAGTGTCAATATCCAGGCGAGTCATGCCATCGCCGGAGTATTGCGGCAAAATACAGCGGTCAAAGCACAAGCGCACCAGCTTATTGCGTCTATTTTACGCAAGGAGGTGACGCCACCCAATATTCAGGTAAGCCAATTAACCGCAGAGACATTGAGGCCGTCGATCATCACTGCACAGGTTAGTCAAGTCGTAACCGAGGTAATTAGCGCAGAGCGAACCTTGAAGGCAATCTTACCGCTCAGCGTAACACTCCAGGCTGATCTGGTGTCTGGCTTGGTTCTGGGGTCAATCTTTACCGCATCTCTCGATACCGAAGCCAGATTGGAGCTTGGCACTGAGCTGGCTTTCACACAATTTTCCACATCGATCGAGGTGCAAGCCGCATTGCAGTTTCAGTCAAGATTATCGGCTATCTTCCCTACTCATACCGCTACGCAAGCAAGTTTGCAGCAGGGCTCTGAATTGATGGTCACCCTACCCATTACGCTCAAACAGCGTGCTGGCTTGAAAGTTTATCCCGAATCCGTTACTGGGTTTTTCTTATTGTTTTGATCAGGAGTCACTATGAGTTCAGCTACGAATATGCTGGAAGAATCTATTGGCAACCATCTGTTACGCACGGCTACATGGCCAAAACCAGCAGGCATTTATATTGCGCTTTTTACTACGCTTCCGCTCGAAGATGGCACCGGTGGCGTAGAGGTGTCAGGCGGTAACTACGCCAGAGTGCAGAATGGCCCTAGTGATGCTGCCTGGAATGCGCCCACGGGCGGCAATGGTGAGTTCTCTAATGCTGCAGCAGTTGTGTACGGCGCACCTAATGCCAATTGGGGAAACGTAGTCGGCGCAGGTATTTATGATGCTTCTACCGGTGGCAGCCTACTAGCGATGGCCAATCTCGATACGACCAGGAATATCGTGGCAGGCGATCCAGCACCGAATTTCCCAGCGGGCGCATTGAAATTCATCTTTGCTTAACATCACTTTCTTTTCTCATCCTGTTTCATCTCACCCCTACCCCGCCTTTGGCGGTTTTTTTATTTCTGGAGCTTACAAATGAATCTACCTACTCTGTATAACGGCATGGTCGTCATGCCGCAAGATGAGTTCGAACAGTTGCTCGAACAAGCAGCCGCACGCGGGGCCAAGCGTGCATTAGCAGATGTCGGCCTGGAAGGCGAAGATGCTGCGCACGACATTCGTGAGCTGCGTGATCTGCTCGATGCTTTCAATACCGCCAAGCGTACCGCCTGGCAGACGATAATCAAGATCATTACCACAGGCTTTGTTCTAGCTCTAATTGCAGGCGCACTACTAAAAATTGAATTATTTGGAGGTCAGTAATGGTTGAAACTATCATTGATGACATCATTCGCCGTGAAGGCAACTTCATCAATCACCCCAATGATCGCGGTGGTCCAACTAAATATGGCATCACGGCCAAAACACTCGGAGGATGGCTTCATCTAGGTCGGCTAGCCACAAGCGAGGAAGTGGCGGTGCTCACCGAAGCAGAAGCACGAGAAATTTATCGTCATCAATACATTGTAGAGCCAGGCTTTGATGCAATCACGCATCCGGCGCTGCAAGCCCTGCTGGTAGATAGCGGTGTGCATTCTGATCCAAGAACGGCAGTGCATTGGCTGCAAACAGCCTTAAGTGTGGTCGCTGATGGAGTAATTGGCCCGAAGACACTTGCTGCTATAGCGGCTACCGATCAAAATAAACTCTATAGAAAAGTTCTTGCAGCACGCGTTCGCCACTTGGGGCGATTGATCACCAATGATCCCAAGCAATCGGTCTTTGCCGCTGGCTGGATGAACCGAATGGCAGAATTTGTGGAGGGTACCGTATGATTCCAATTCTGACTATGTTAGCGCCAGGATTGATTGAGGCTGGCAGCCGTCTGCTCGATCGGTTGATTCCCGATCCGGCTGAACGCGAAAAAGCCAAGCTCGCATTACTTCAGGCCGAAGGGCAACAAGCATTGCAGG
This sequence comes from Nitrosomonas communis, assembly GCF_900114745.1. Classification (GTDB taxonomy): domain Bacteria; phylum Pseudomonadota; class Gammaproteobacteria; order Burkholderiales; family Nitrosomonadaceae; genus Nitrosomonas; species Nitrosomonas communis_A. The sequence goes on from NZ_FOUB01000007.1 coordinate 53,761, forward strand.
AGATGCAAACAAGCTTGTCGGCCATCCTGGCTGAAGCGAATTCCGCTGATCCGTGGACGAGCCGGGCACGGCCGACTTTTCTGTATGTGATCTACGGTGTAATTTTGCTTTGTGTACTCGGATCTATCCTTGGCATCTGGTGGCCGGCTCATGTTTTCCAGGCAGCGGAGAATTTGAATAAGCTTTTGGGAGCTGTGCCGGAGAGCTTGTGGTGGTTGTTTGGGACTGGTTACCTTGGTTATACAGGGGCTAGGAGTTTTGACAAGTGGAAAGTGCCAGGGCGATAGCCCCAGCCAGCCGATACGATAATCCCCCGATCTCACTGCCGACGATGCTAATGGGGTGCTCACCCAAGACCCAGAACGCTGCTGCTCAGCACTGCCCACCAAGTTAGTTAGTTGGCCGCGGCCATTGTTATTGACTCGAGATTAGCTCGTCCAGAGTAAAAGGGCGAGACCCAGTAGCTCTTCACGTCGTCTGAAGCAAAATACACCTGTAAACGCTTGACTTCACCGCCTAACAGCGTGTTCATGTCATCCACATCAACAACGGAGTACAGCGATGAGCAATCAATTCAAGAGGGCCATCATTGATGATGTCATCTCGCGTAACATTGACCCCACAGTGCAAGCTAACTTACTTGACATATTTGAGTTGGCTATGAAGTCGGTAGCCACCACCCTGGTGCGTGAGGCCAAGTTCGACACGTCCGATTTCGCTACCGCCGAAGAGCGAGGCTGCGAGGACTTTTCCTTACTCGTGAGCCGGGTCCGCTCCGACTCCCGTAACGAATGGTTCGGCTCGTTTCAGCGGGGCGAGAAGCGCCTCGATGTCATCGGCCACCTCGAGTAGCCTTCCTCAGTCCGTCATCTCGGGCGCATCCCAATCGGTCAGCCTTGCTTCCCCGGTCTGGTAGAATTGCTTCACCAACTTCACGTATTCCAGAAAATCCCGATTCTCAGTTGCCAGCCGGTTAGCCATGCCCCAATCGATCTCATCTCTTTCGCGGGCAGGAATCAAGACCTGGCTTTCTGCCGGGTTGTCGGCATCCAGTTTGATCAGGCCGATGCCGTGCGCCGCGAACAGCATTCGCAGTTCCTTGAGCGTGTCCTGGCCCTCGATCTCCGCTGCGACCAGATAGCCAAAATTGGCCCAAGACGAGTTGGAAACCGCTTGGAAAAAGCATTCACGCACGTTCGACCGGTTGATCAGGAACTTGGCCTCGAACGACCACAACTTGGTGCGCTTGTCGGAATACTGATTCACACAGTCTCGCACCTCCTGGTGCCACTCAGCACCCAAGTCCTCCATCCCGACCACGTCCGGGTACAGCCAACGGTTGCCGTTCGGCCCTCGTTTGTTCGATGAGCGCTTCTCGTCGATACGCTTCGAATAGACGCCAAACTCCTCCCACAGATACATCGAAAGCAGTGGGTACATGGCATGCTCGCCAAGCTTGGCATTGTTACTATCTGCCGTGTGCGTGGCAGTCACGCCCTCAGCCGCCGCAACTTCGGCAACATCAGATTTCTCCGAATAGTAGTACTTGCGCGGCCGACCCTCGGTAGTCTTCAGTTCTGGGTTCCGTTTCTGTAAACGTGGGCGCTGCGAGCTAATTTCCGCGACCAGCTGCTGCACCAAATCACCATCGGATCTGATGTAGTCACCGCGACTATTGGATTTCTTCTCCTGACACTCAGCGGGATAGGTACTAAAAATCCACTCTGCGATCTGCCTTGCAGCCAGCTTTTCTTCGGGCCGTGCCTTCAAACAATCCAGTACGGCTTTCGCCAAATTCAAAGCCATTTATTGCCTCTTAGCGCCGCATACACAGCATCAATGTCGAACAAACAATTACCACAGCCCTAATCCCTGGTAATGCTGCCGTTTTGTTTCTAATTCCACCGAGTTATTGATCACACGTAAAGCGTGTTTTAAATATCCCACAGCGGCAGAATAGTCTCGCATCTGCTCACAAACTTGGATCAAGCGGATTAGAACTTGGGGTTTGCTTGGGCACTTTCTATTGATCGCCTCAAGTGCTTCGCGCGCCTCCGGAAAGTTGGCTTCCAAGCCAAATAGGATCGCGCGCAAGAAATCAAGCTCTAACGATTCTCCATCCTGCCTCTCAGCATCCTGAATGAGATCCTTTGCGGGGTTCATTTTCCGAAGCGTCAGTAACGTCTTAATGCCAAGCAGCCGGATCAATTGTTGATCGTTTCCCTGCAAGTCGCTCTTGTATTCTCGATTGAATACTTCTTCGAACTGGAACAGTCTGTTTGCGCGATAGAGCGCATTGAGCTGTTGCAACAAAGCAGCAGAGTCGTGGGAGCGGGAAAATTCATCTTCCGCTATTCTTGCCGCCTTTAGGTAGTCCTTTGTCTCCAGAGCCTCGACAACTGATGTCGACCAATCTACAGAAACTTGTCCACCAAATGATGTTATGGCGTACTGCGGGGAGCTTAATTGATTTTGCCTTGCTAGTTCAAAAGCAGTGCGGAGAGATGCAATATCGTGGTATCGATCTGAAGGTAATCTTTCCATGCACCTAAGGATCAGCGCATCAACCATCGGTACAATGTTAGCATTGATTTCACTGGGGCGCTTAAATGGCGCATGGCGACGCACTTGAGAGGGTGTGTCATGAGGTAGTTGCCCCGTTAGCAACTGGTATAAAAGAACGCCGAGGCTGTAGATGTCGCCTCGCAGCAAGTCCTCAAAAGTCCCTTTACGAGAGACACTATCGGAAAATTCTGGAGCAGCGTACAGAACTGTGCCGCCGTTTTCCCTGGTTCGGACATAAATTTCCTCTGGAAGAGCGGAGCTTCCAAAGTCAGTCAACTTCACCAAATCACCCGCACCCACAAGAATATTGTGCGGCTTGATGTCGCCATGCGAAATGGGTGTTGGCAAGGTCGCCAAGAATCCAACGGCGTCGAGCACCTGCGCGTAGATGCTGAACAGTCGCTCAAACGTGTTACCGAAATTTTGATTCCTTCGCTCCAATTTTTGGGCAAGGCTTTGGCTCGGGAAATACTCCATTTCGATGAAGAACCATTCGTTCTCCGGAGGAATTCTCCCCATATTGCAAATCCGAACAATATTGGGATGAGGATCTATTGTGAGTAGTTCTTTCCCCTCGGCAAGTAGGCGATCATCTTTTGTCAGGTCTTTAGGTATCTTCACCGCGACGATGGTGCTGTCTGACAGTCTCTCCGCCCGCCATACCCAACCATGACTGCCGTCACCGAGGCATTCGAGCAAGAGATACCTATCGCCTAAGCGCTTATTGGTTCCCGGCAGAAAGTGTGCGGACTTAATATTCACATCAACCTCTCACACCGAATCTGTTTGAGAAGCAGAGTTCCGCTGCGTTCAATCTCAAAAATAAACCGGCTAAACAGAACAGCTGTATTTCGTATTGCTGGCACCTGCGCTCCAACCGACGATTTGAAGCCTTGTCGACATCGCTGCAGAAACACATCTTTATTCGGCGCAGAGACAACCCCTTTGCTCCATGCCGAAAGAATCAGCACTGTAGGAGCATCTCCCCACCTCATGGATGCCTCAAGTAGATTGCAAAGCTTCTCGTCGAGTTTTTTTTGTCCTCGATCGGTGCCATCGAAGCGTTCGAACTCAATCAATGCATCAGGCGTGCGCTGCGTTCGACTAAACCAGGTTGAGTCGGAACGAATGTCCGCACCATGCGTCATCGGCACTGGACACTCTGCTACCGCCATAAAGCCAAGCTCAGATCCAAGCTCATTCCAGGCACTGCAACCCAAGCTGTGAATTAAGACATCCTCGTCGCGAACACCCCAGCTAGACAGCATGGGGTAGCTGCGATCGATAAACTCCAGTGAGGACATTTCGGCACAAATGCGCCCTGTGAGGTCAGTCACCAAAGCGCCCCCAAACTCGCAGCACCTCGGGCGATTCACCACCGTGTATCAGTGCCTTGTCACCAACTTTAACCAGGAGTGGAGCAGGAATAGATCGCCCACATACCAAAGCCTCACCCGTTGACAGATTAGGTAACTCGTCCAAGTCAGCCTTGCTTACCATGTCAGACGCTTTTGCGATAAAGCGCTGGTCGTCCGGGTTCTTCAGTCGCATGGTGATCAGAGTGTTGCACTGTGATGTCACGTCCGCGTCCAGCTTTGATGGACGCTGGCTAACAATAGCAAAGCCCACTCCGAATTTCCGACCTTCGCCAGCAATTTTCTTGATGATCCGGTGGCTGACCGCATTTCCACCGGCAGGAGCAAAATTATGTCCTTCCTCATAAACCAGGAAACAAGGCCGCAATGGATCTGTCTTGCTGGATGCTGCGCGCAAAATCTCACTGGAAAGTAGCGCGCAGATCACCTGTTTGGCCGTATCGCTCAGCCCTTGCAGATCGATCACAACGAGACGCCCCTGTTTATTCGAAGGGCGTCCGACCATTTTGTAAATATCGGTCGGGGCTGACATAGCCGCAGAGTAGAAGCTTTGCGCCTCGTTGAGCACTCGCGACAACTTCATCGAAATCACCGCAGCACTGCGGCCATTCAATGCTTTGCCTTCTGCTTCAGAAAGATCATCCCATTCGCGCAACTCTTCGATGCCATCTCCGAGAAAATGTCGAAGGCGATTGATATCTCGTGGCTCGGTCTTGTCTGCTGTCCGCCAGTATCGCAACGCAACATCAACCACACGCTGCTGTGGCTCGGTCAGCCCGGGGAGAATCTCTGCCACATCATCCATTTCAAAGTGATCGAACTGCAGCGCAAGCTGGGCGTTCTTGCCAGCGTACTTGTGCTTGAACGATTCATTTTGTGGTGTGTAAACATGGATACCAGCCCCGGCTTGCTGCAATCGTTCCAAGGTATCGCGGATTTTTGGAAGCGCAGTACGATCGCGTCCGTCTTCACTTTCTGACAGACCTCCCGAGAAATTCAATTGCCCCTTCTCCAGGGCTCTTCCATACTCACCATGCGGATCGAATACAATAACGGTTCCATTGTTCAGTGCCACTAAGCGTTCAATGATGCGGCCGACGGTGTAGGACTTACCCGATCCCGTCATCGCTAGAACTGCCATATGCTCAGTGACCAGTTTGTTTACTTCTAAAAAGACCGGCACCGTATTATCGCCACGCTCATACCCAACGAGATTCCCTAGATGCAAACTGGTGTGTTCGTTGAATTCGTAGAAATCGCTTAAAAATTGAAAGTCCACTGTTTCAACGGCGGCGCCGGGATCGAGCGGGCGGCGTGGAATTTTTATCTGACGAGACACTGGATCGCGGTAACCGACCAGTTCGACATTTGCATAGAGATTCTCGCCGGTAACACTGGCGCCCGGGAGTAGCTCGAGTTCAGTCACGCCACCACCGAATCCAGCGTTGAACAGCATGTTGGTTCGAGTAATCCTAGTGACTCGCCCAAGCACAGGCACCACGCTTTCATCCGCGCGCTCCTGGTGCATGATGCGGACAAACTCTCCTCGACGTACGGAAAAGGAATCCTGAACCACCATCGTCAGCTGTGCTGCGTCACCGGTGTTGCCAACCAGCTTTCCAAGTACCTTGTGTTTCATGATTCAAACCCTTCATCGAGACCGGACAACCACGTGCTTTCTATGTCGTTACTCCGCAGTGCTTCATTTAGCCCCTGCTGATAGTAGGCAGAGAACTTTTCGAGAATATTGAGTTGCTGCCGACTTAGCAGCTGTGGCAGTGGCATTGCTTTCTTCTGGCTTTGCATATCCAGAATCATCAGTCGGGATGCCACGGTATCCAGCAAGGCAGAGTTCCAATCGGACTCTTCGCCAGCCAACTGAGCCATTTTTATTTGACTTGCGCGCGCGCTGCGGAAGTGAAAACCGATAACACCTTGGCTTACTTCGCTGGCGGGTTCCATTCGGGAGCGATTCTCGGTCATCCGAAAAGCGATAGTTCGAGTGAAGTTACCCAATATGCCATTGATAAAACGAGTATCGCCAATTCCGCTCAGCCGCTCTTCCAGTCCTTCGAGCATGGCTGCCGAGTCCGGTGCAAAACCATCGTTAGCCAAAATATGCTTGCGACCTCCTTCAGTGCGCAAATCTTGTCGAGCGATGCTGACAATGGCAGAGAATCGCTCAGCCAGAATGCTGACTAACACAGGACCTTCCGAATTCCATGGAAACAAGGCTTTCCGGTTATTCTGCCAAAACTGTTCGATAATGTCCCTGGTCTTTTCAAACTCAGCCCAGTGCCGCATATTCCGCTTTAATGGCACCATTTCCCGATCGATGAATAGCGGGGTATCGATAAGAATTAGGTTGGCAAAACCATTCTGTTGCAGCAGTCGCTCTACCAGGGCATAACAGTGCCGCATCTCCACTAAGTCCAGACGTTTTCTCTGCGCTTCGAAATCGATGTCGTCCAGCTCGGATACTGAATCAGACCCAGCAGTACTGATCTTATTGTCCTGAATCGTTAGATCTGTCCGTACAGCTGCAGATGCGTAGATAAAGCCACCCAAAGCACGGTGAATACATGAGTAACTCGCAATACCGGAGACCGCGAGATTGACGACGGATGGTCGCTTGATGGCCTTAATTAAACCGGCATCCCGAAACAAGGGTGCCACTTGCTCAATATCCCGAATCTGTTTGAGTAAGCGACCAGCACTGCCAGGCAATCTTAACTGACTATCGATAGCCAATGCTTGCGCAAGATTAGTTGTTTTCATTGGCTAGGCCTCATTCCTCAAATTTTCGGCAAATGCCCAGTATTTACACCCCATCAAGTGGGCCAACCCCTGTTCGGTCAATCCATTGTCATTTATCAACCCAGCATTTCTTAGGCGAACCATGCTTTCCGGCAGATCGAAGTTGGCCAAATTCAATAGTGGAACGGCATATGTCTTCAACCTGCTCAGCAAGCCCTCAGCTGTCGCGACATTGAATCCGTAGCTGCACACCAACACGGTGACATCCTCTGGGCGTATCGCGTCTTCTTGGGGCTTTGTTTCTTCAGTAGTAACAGATGGCAGGCCACAATGTCGCTCAATCTTGGCCAGGAAGTCATGCACCAGCGCCGCCTGATCTAACAAACTAATGGACCAAAGCGGTAGTGTCGTGGCAGCGATCAGGCCGCTATTGGAATGTCCCTTCCAGTATCGTGTATGGCAAGTCGGCTCCCCCAGCGGCATATCCTCTGTGCAAGCACCGTTTACCCCGCGCAGGCGGTACGTCAGTTCGCCCTCCAGCATGCTCATAAGCAGTGCTCGTTTGACGGCTACCGCAATTGACGGTGCCAACTCAACCACCCAGTCCAGAAAATGAAAAATGCTCCCTTCCTGGTATGGGGGGAGTAGCAGTAATGAACAACCGGGTTGGCGTACCCACGCCGCACACTCCTCCTGAGATTCTCTCGATGCTTGCAACTGCTCGCCGGTCATCAAAACAAAGCCGGTCTGCGGTAAGCCATGCTCGGGCGACTGGGAGATCCCCAGCAAGCTGGCCAGGAAACGCCCTCTACGGTGCGCCTGCAATTCCGGAGTGAGATAGAGCTTCACGCATTGCCCCCGAAATAGAGCTTCATTCTCAGGATGCCCTTGGCAACCAAGGCCTCTTGAGCGGGCGGGGACAGTGCTGGGTTCTTGCCCTCGGCGATGGCCGTGGCCAAATCTTGCCAGCTCGCGAAATCAAGGCCAGTCCCACTTAACAACTGGTTTGCCTTGTTTTCCCATTGTGATTGCTGCATATCAATCGTAATTTGCAAATCATGCAAGCTCAGGGCAGATACGCTAGCCAGGTTGATTGCCGCTGGCACGGTTTCGTTGCAAGCACCGAACAGAGGCGTCAGTACTGGAAGGTAGCGCTCATTGGTCTGACTGACCAAGGTCTCGCGATGCGATAGAATCGTGTTTTCAACTTTACTGATGGCACCGCCAACACTATGCAACTGAGAGTGAATGGGGTTGAGCAAACGATCAGGGATGCCGCGGATGGCGCTGAACTGCCCCTTGCGTGCTTGCTCACGAAATTTCTCACGCTCACTCTTGGCCAAGTCAGCCAAGTCCTCAAACGCGTCGCCAATCAACACTAGTTTTTGAGCGAGCGCTGCAAGCTCTTGGGTGTGTTCTGGTGTCGTGTAACCCGCAGGCATGGGCTCCAAAACGCGCGCAGCCTCTGCGCATCGAGCCTTCAACTCAGCGAGGTAGCCGGTAATCTCGACAAATTTTTTCTTGCCCACACGATAGCTACTTGCAATGTGGCCAAGGTTCTCAGTAAGACCCAAAGCCGTTCCATTGTCGATATTGACACCGGCTTCTTCGGCGAGCAGGCGCAAGCGATCCGCCGCCTTGTCCAGTTGAAGTGAGCGCAAGTAATGCAGCAAGGTATCCGAGCTCGCGGTACCCTCTGCCGTTGCGGTATCACTCTCATTGCGCTGCTGCAGGGCGCCATCAAGAATATTGTTCACCGTCTGTAGCGACAGGGTGAATAAGCTGCGCGGGAACATGTCCAGATTCTGCGCATCAGCCTCAATGTCAGTGATCAGATGATTGATGCCTTGTTTGATTTGGGATGCGGCTTTCTCCACGTAATCCGCAAACAGCCGGGCCTGTTCGATACGCTGATAGAGCGATAGGCTCTTGTCGTCGAGGCGTAGGGTATTGATGTTGCCCAAGGTGATCTCAGGTACTTGTTCCGGCTTGACCCCCGCGACCCGCTGCAGCACCTCAAAGCGTCCGGCAAGCAGAGCAGGCATCTTGTCAGTAATGGCAGCCAAGGCATCAGCCCCCTGCAGAGCGAGCGCTTCTTCGTTGACCTTCAGCGCGTCAAACGCTGAGCGGGCTGCTTTGATTAGCTCGTGCGCTTCCACCGTTTCAGTGCCGGTGGGTGATTTGCCTAAGGGTGCAAAGAGTCCCGGAATGCGGTCATAGCCAAAAACACGCTCCAACTTGGCAACCACAGCCTTATAGCCGTCAGCACTGTTGCCGTTAAACCAGTTCTGCGCCTCGTTGATGGCGTTATCCAGTTTGGCCCGTGGCAGGCTTTGCCATTTCGCTGTTGTTGCAGTGGCATCTTGTAGCTGCAACAGATGCAACTCACCACACCACCACATCCAATCATCGAACACGTTCTTGGCTGTCACGCTGGCATGTTGCAAGTAGCCCCAGTACCAACCTCGCTTGGCCTTCTCCAGCGTCCATTCCTGTGTGCTGACCGGGTTCGCTATACGTGCCAAGAAGTAGGGGAATTTTGCTTGCGCCTGCTGCGGGTTGGCCAAGTCAGCAAACAAGCCCGCGTGCTCTTCCTTCGCAAAACCAAGGCTGAGCAGCTTGCTCGGCAAGGCCAGGCGTTGCATCAGCGATGCAATTTCTTCGGCATCAATACCGTGCCTGGTTTCCAGATCATTCAAGCCGGAAAGGGTAGGCTTCTTGAACACAAACAAGGTCCAGGCCTGCAGCAGCAGATCGCGATCCTGCGTGTTGATCTTGCCGGTTGGTCTCAGCGGCCAGGCAATCAAGCCCCGCTCATTCAAGCGGGCGCGCCATTGGTGGATCGCTTGATAGGCAAAGTCTCGCAAAGCATTGAGCTTGTTCTTGAATTTGCTCGTCAGTCGCGCCTCATCAAGCGAAAAACCCTTGCACTGTTCGGGCGTGAGGCCGATGCGTTCCAGCTGATCGACTTCGCTGGGGTTCAGGTAGTAGAGCAGCAGGTCGTCTTTGAGCTTTTCACTCACGTCGCCCCGGTTGTACTGCTCCATCAAGTGGGTAGATGCCGTGAATGCCATCACCGGGAAGCGCCCTTCATTGGTGTGGCGCGTTGCAGCCAGTTGATGCAGTCGATCCAGCTCATCACGGTTGTTCACCCAGGCAAACCATGCCAGATTGTCCGGGTGCAGCTTCAACCCCTCGCAATACAGCAAGCCACCACGCTGACCAGTCCCTTGCCCACGCGAGCTGGCTTGAATGCACAGATTCTCTTTATTGGAGAGACTGGGCTGTGCGTATTGCCAGTTCTTGTCCAACAAGCGCATCAAGCCCATCAGACGCGCCGTCCAGCGCAGGCACGGGTTGTGGCTGCTGGCTTGCAAGAAGGTCTTCATCGCCGCTTCGTGCACATCCGCATCGGCCGGGTCGCGGAAGATCATCGAGTTGTGCTGCTGATTGCGGTAGCGCAGATCCAGTCGCAGCAACATCGCCACGCTGGGGCCAATATGCGTAGCCTCTTCATCCGGCACAAATTGGTCGCTGCCGATCAGCTTCTGCCACAGTGCATCGGCGGCAAACTCCACAGCCGGGTGGTCGTACAACAAACTCAATAGATGCTTGAACTCCCCGCGCGACAGCGGCAACAGCAGCACATCTTTTTCAGCCTCATTGATGGCAAATGTGCGCAGGTTTTGCAGCAAAGCAGAGAGACTTAACGCCTGCTCGACAGCGGGGTACAGCCATTCGTCCCTTTCACGCTTGAATTTGGCCTCTTCCAGCGCCTGGCGGCATTGGAGAGCATCAAATGGCATCTTGCGATACAGGCTGGCGACCGGTTCACCATCCTCATTGGCCAGCTGTAATAGCTCTTTGCACCGCGCGGGTGCGGCATCAAGTGCTACAGGCAGTTGGCCGTACAGCAGCGACTGCGCGACGGCACGCAGATCGTGATCACCAGTCTTGATGCCCTCGATAGCGTGCTTGTCCAGCACATGCTCAGCGACACGGCCAGAGCTCTCAACGACAGCATCGAACAGCACGCCCAAGTCGGTGACTTGCTTGCCCGCTGCTGCGTACTCGGCCAGCACCGCATCCATATTGGCCATGACCACGTTGAACCAACCAAAGTTGGCACCGCTCATGGCATAGGCGGCTTCCACCAGCCCCATGGGGTAATCGTGTGCCAACTTGCGCTCAGCCTTGAGCTGGGCCACATAGTCAGACACATCCGCAAACGCGTTGTGTTCCAACTCCACCAGCTCAAAACGGCGTGCGACTGATTGAATCTCGCGCAACTGCTGGCCCAGTAAGGGCGAGCACAAGGCCACATAACGCAGCCAAGGCAGCTTGCGTCGCGGGTCCTCTTCCTTGATGGCCTTACCGATTAGGCGGATGGCCTGGCCGTCCAGTCGCTTGGCATCGTCTTGCTCCAGACCAAAGGTGGCCGCCTCGGCCACGGTTTCCAGCTCGTCCAACACCACCAGCACATAGCCGATGCCAATCTTTTGTAAATAGCTGTAGGCGGCCTGCACCAAGCGCACCACCAAACCCTCTTCTTCGTAGAGAGCCCCCTCAGAGTGAGCCTGATCCAACTCCAGGCATTGCGTCAGGTGCTTGGGATCAAAACCCGCCGGATTCAAACGATGCAGCGCCTGCTCGGCAATCTTGCTTTGGATCGAACCATCAAACTTGCCCGTCGCCAGCGGCAACAGTGCCCTGTAAAGCCCAAAGCCAAACCAGTTGTCCGAGTTCTGGTAGTCGGAGGCAACTTGCGAATAGCGGATGTACAGTGCCAAGTACTTATCTTGCGTAGCCTGATCAAACAGCTTTTTGTCTTCCAGCTGCCCGCCGTCTTCGCGCACAAACCAGCCTTTGGAGCAATCGTTGATCTGGGCGATCAACTCATGGCCCAGGCGCGATTTACCGCGCCCCCATTCCGCCTCGACCGCAAACACATGGGCAAAGTTGTCCGCATCCTGATCCACGGTGTGGATGAAGGTGCGGTAGCGCTTGAAGAAGCGGCTCTGGCCAACCAGCGGGTCACGCGGGGGATAGTCGGAAACACCGGTGGCCGCCCAACTGTGGCGACGGGCCAAGCCGGCAATATCGGCGGCGGTAAGCTGATCGTTTTTATTCATGCAATGCCCCCTCCCTGAACCACGTACTCCGCCTCCGGTTCGCGGACGGAACGATGTTGATAGACTTGTTTGTGCTCCTGATACAGCGCCTCGGCAGAGAGGCGTGCGGCCTGCCACAGCAACTTTCCCGTGCGGTTGAACACGCGGCTCGCGGGCAGGCTGTAACACTGATCAGAGAACTGCGGATGAATCTGGTACTGGCCCAGTTGGCTGCTGGCCCCGTCCTGATAACGCCAGACCGAGTGCTTGAGCAACAAGCCCACCAGCGGCGACAGTTGCGCATTCAATTCTGCAGCTGTGGGCTGCTGCGGAAAGCAGGCCACGCCCAGCCTTGCCAGCATGCCCAGCAGCAGATCCGCCAGAGTGCCACAGTGTACCTCGTCGCCTTCTGCGCCGATCACCGTGACGGCAATTTCAGTGGGCGCAAAAGCATTCTGGCCTGCAGGCAGTTCCAGCAGCAAACCGCCCCGGTTTTCTGCCCGCCATGCATCCTGCGCAAATGCCAGCATGGCCAGCAGCAGCGCCCAAGGCTGGGCCAACACCCAAGGCATTACGGTCTGGCCTTCGGTGATGGCGGGCGTTATGCCACCCTGCAAGAGCACTTGTTCGGCGGCTTTTGTGATTGCGTTTGCAGACTTTTGATCGTGCGTGGCGGCCTCAACCACAAAGGGCAAGGCCAACAGTCGCCCCTTGACCCAGTTCTGCTGCGCATCGACGCCACTGGCGTCCACCTTGGGCAAGGGGGGTAGTGCATCCTGAAACGCTGCCAACTGGGCGGCGACAAACAGAATGCGCACCAGCGCAGGCGTTGCTGCCGCCTGCTCAAAGCTTACCCCCAGCAATTCCCGTTCAATCGCAGCGTAGGAGCTGGCAGCAAGTGCGCTACTTTCCAAGGCTGCTTCCACCCACGCAGCGGCTGGCCCCAAGCCAGATACCAACTCGACTAGCGGCGCAGAGTTGTTCCCCTGAGCCGCCATCTGCCCCGCCTCTTTGCAGCGTGCAGCGGCAATCGCCAGCCACGCAACACGCACCTCCGTCTGCCGTGTCAAGAGGGCACAAAGCAGCTCGGCGTCAGACACCAAGACAGGACGCACGGCCAATAAACGCTGGCTGATGATCCAGCCCGCGCTGTTGCCTAGGTGATCCAGCGCACCCTTGCTATCTCCTTGGTCGCCAGCCTCATCCGCCCCAAGCGGGTGGGCCAGGCAGCGCACCAGCACCGCACCATCGCACTCATAGTCCACGGCACCCATAAAGCCCGTCGTGAGCAAGGCTCGCAAGCGCGGGATCAAGGCAACTAAAGTGGCATGGGGGCTGGCCATCAATCCCCCTCGGCTTGCGTCAGCAAGTGGTAAAGCTCATCCAGGTCGCCAAACAGCGCTGCCCCTTGGCCATCAATGCCATCGGTCTTCAGGCGATTCAGGATGCGGCGATCGAGCTGATCGTTACTCGCTTGTAGTGCTTGCTCGGCCGCGATCAGCTCGGCTTCAGTGATAAGGCCTTCGATCAGGGCTTCGACAAGGTATTTGGCTGTTGTCGTTAACGATTTCGATGCACGAATTGCGCTTTCTTGCTCGGTAACCAAAGCCAGAATCTGTTCCTTTGCATCCAGAACAAATTGAGGAATCGGTAATGCGAGAAGCTCATCCTGCCCAATCTGGGGCTGAACAGCGCCGTAGCTGATCTTGTGTTGCAGGACTTTTCCGGCGGTTGAACACAAGTACGCAGCGACAGCCGCTGCATCCGCTTCGTCCGGAAATTCCAGACGGATCAAATGACTGCTAATTACTGCGCCTCGGTCTCGCTCATCTACTTTGATCGCGGTACCAATTGAGCCAGTACGAACAACCAGCGCGCAACGCTCGTGAATGATTGCCTTGTCGGGGACTTCCGTCGTATGAGAAATTTTGGGGGCGGACGACATATCCATGCGACCCGACGAAACCTCGGTAACAGTGATGTAGTTACGCCCAGTATTAAAAAAGACTCGCTCCTCAATCCCGTTTGCGATTCCTTTAACCAGACTAGACAGCGGCTTACCAAGCGCTTTTGCTTGCCGGAAAACGGCAACCGCGCGATTGCCGTAATACTTTGGATCAAGCCTGTGACTGAGGTCGTCCAGCTGTGGGCGGTTGTGCAGTTTTTCAGTCGTTGCACATGCGGACTTCATTGCCTCATTTGAGGCCAGTGACTCTACCTCCGCTCCTCGCACCTTCCCCCAAGCCCGCAGCCGCTCAGCTTGGCGGACTTTGTCGCCGATGAATTTTTGCACATCGGAATTAGCTACAAATAGAGGAATGGAATAAAGCGCATCCTTGGCTATGTAGTTGATGATTGTGTTGCTTGTGAGTCGATTTTTCAGTACCTGACCATGCTTTGATCTCAAAAATGCCAGCACGTAACGTGAATTCGTATCGGCATTGAAAGATGCTTTGTAAAGCGAGCCACTAACCATCAGGTATTTGGGAAATATCTCCGGAACAACGCCAACCTTTGAGACATTGCCCTTTACCTCTATCAGCAACTCACCTGCTACAGCCAATCCTTTTGGATAGTCGTCTTTGTAGTAAAGCGGCAATTTATCGACGGAGCTGAAATCGATGCTCCCTTGATCATCGATTTGTGTTGGAGAGAGGAATGGCAAGAGTTTCTCTTCGGCAATGCCATTTATGGAATCGGTGCCGTGATAAACCACGCGATATCCGTCAGCAATAAGCTGTCCGAGTCGCTTTGTTTTTCCAAGTCCATCAATTTTTTGCACTGTTTTCAGCGCTTCCGGGTTGTAGAACTCGGCATCGAGCCGGTCTTCAAGTTGCGAGTGGATGCGCACGGTATACATCACTCACCCCGCTTATAAGCGCCAACAATCTTGTCGAGATCATTCGGCACGCCAGTCGAGTAGTCCTCGATATTGTTTTTCACCACATAGCCCAGCGTTTCTGCCACCGCCATGAATACATCACCTTGTGGCTCAGGCAAGAACTGCTCGGGGTGCTCTTTGCTGGCATGGCGTTTTTGCAGATACAGCACCGAGGTCTTGGCCCCGGTGCCAGAGAGCTTGAAGGTGTTCGCCGGTAGCGACAGCACCGCCTTGACGATGGCCTTGCCGCCGACAAACTGGCCGGTTTTTTCGTCTTTGCTGCCCATGATGTATTCGCGCACATAGCGGTCGCCGGAGTTACACAGCACACCATCGGGCAACACAATCAGCAAACGGCCACCGGGGCGCAGCAGTTGCAGGCAGCGGTCAATAAACAGTACGGCCGGGTCAATGGTGGCACCTACCGGCTTCCAGTTGCTTTTGCCATCGGGCTTGCTGCCCAAGGCCAGGCCACTGGTGGTGGGGAACAGGTTGTAGACCGCCTTTTTGCCGGTGGAAACATTGCGCAAATCGGTGCGGTAGCCTGGCCACTTGGGCGCGCCATCTTCGTCCAGGTATAGATCGCCAGTGTCTTCCCACTTCATTTTAAGGTAGTCGTAATAGGCCACGTACTCATCGACTACTTTTTCCGTGGGGCGGAAGCCGCCGAGCACTTGCTCCATCTGGGCTTCGTAGCGCTCTTTGGATTCCTTGCCTTTCTTGTCGCTGGTGAACTTGGGCGTACCAAACGGCGGGTTGGTGCAGATAAGGTCAAAGCTGTTCGGCTTGAACGCCTTGGTAGTGAGCGAGTTGTCCGTATAGAAAATTTTGGCCTTGGGCGCGCCTTGCAGGGCCATGTTGACGCGGGCCAGCATCACCATGCGCGGGGCCGTGTCGGCACCGGTGAAGGCGGTGTCGCGCAGGGTTTGCTTGAGCGCTTTCTTCTGCGCATCGCTCATGCCGCCCAGGTGATCGACCACATTCTCGATATGGCTGAGCGCGACTGAGCCAAAACCAAATGAACCACAGGTAGGGTCGCAAAAGCGGAAGGCACCAGAAGTCAGCCTTTCCATAGCGGCGTTGTCTTGCTGGATGTCGTGAATGGCGATTTCCAGCATGGCCTGCTTGACCGGGTTGGGCGTGAGGTACACACCCAGGCCGCCTTTGGATTCAAAGTTGGCGCGCAGGAACACATCGAACACCCGGCCCAGCAAATCGCCCGCCACATCGGCCAAAGTGCCGACTTCTTTACCGGCGATCATGCGCCCTTGGTTGTCAGTCACTGGCCCAAGGTCTTGCATCGCCTCTAGCAAGGTGCGGTAGTTTTCCGGCTGAGTTAAGCGCAGGTGTGAATCGCTTGGGAAGATGGCATTGCGGGTACCGTCGTCGCTGACCACCACATAATCTTCGTGCGCTTTGAAGGCTTCGAATGCGGCCTTGATTTGCTCCACAGCCTTGGCACCGTGCTTGGCCACATAGTGATGGTCAAACACCTCGCGAAAGCGCTGGGTCTTGCCTTCGTGGTCAGTAAAGCTGAGTTCAATGCCGTGATGGACACGGAAGGTTTCCAGGAACAGCAGCTTGGCCACTTCCTCGATGATGTCGTTCTTGTCGTTGACGCGATCTTTGACAGTCTGAAAAACCTGCTCGTGGAAGGCGTCAAAGCGGTGCATCAAGCGGGTGTAGATACGCATCGACCAGCGGAAGGTCGGGTCTTTTTCCAGCTTTTCGTAGTTGCGGATCAGCTCGATGGAAGGCACTTCATCCACCGAATGGGTGCCGTCACTGCCATCGACACCAAACAGGCTATAGCAGCGGGTATTTTTGTCATCTTGAAGATGGGCAAATACGGGCCAATCCCCGCTGACGCTGGCGAGCAGTTCATAAGCCAGTTGATCCAGCTTGTCTTCGCGGGAATAGTCCCAGTGCCCCGGTTCCAGTGCAATCAACAAAACCGATGGGGTCTGATTGCCTTGGTCTTCCCCCCAGATCAGCCCGGCTTTCACGAAGTCATGATCGCTATTGAGCAGAGCGAGTTCGGTGTAGTCGCGGTACTTACTGCGAATTTCTTGGTAGCGTTGATCCAACGTTTGTTCGGTTGCCATGAGTTCGTGTATCCGGTTCTTATTCGTTTAAGCCAACTTCAGCAGTGGACCTTTCAATTCGAGCCGCGCATCCTGCCCGGCCGCACTGCGCAGCATGGGTTCGGTTACCACCATGCCAGCCGGCAGTTTGATGATGAGTTGCGCCAAGGGCATGGGTCGGCCAGTCTTTTGCAGCAGCGCCACCAATTCGTCAGCCAGGCTGGATGTTGCTTGGCCTCGCTCTTCATTCAGTGCCCAGGCTGCTTCACCGCTGGGTAATTCACAGCGCAGCAAGGCCGGCGTGCAGGCCAGCCATAGACTCAGCTGCGCGAGATTCCAACCCAACTGATGCCATTGCGTGGCATGGTCCGCCCACAACTGATCCAGCGTTATCGGCCCGGTTTTCATGCTGCGCCGAACGGTGGCCAACACATCAGGTGTATTCAAGCTGGCCCTCCGACGGTTGGGTGTGGCATCGGTGCCCGATAACCCGGCGCAAGCGTTGCGTTTGCCACGCTATACAAGGCCAACGTATCACAACAGAGTCGATACTCGTGGCCGCGCAGGCTGTGGTATGCCGAGCAGTTGACCCTCCATTTGCGCAGGATATAACCGGAAGTAACTGCACACAGATTCATCCGCAGCACTCCATCGCGCATCAAGTAGTCCATCTCTGTAATCCTAGATCTGAGCTGATCCTGGCAAATCACAAAAAGCTATTCCTGCAGATAATTTATTGTCGATGGGACACTTTTCCTCCAGCCTATTGAAAGTATCTCCAGCAACAAAGAAAACAGATAAAACATGAAATTCATCATCTCCACATTTTTTAATATGATATTGTAATGCATGCAGAGCTCATAAATCAAAGAGTCAGAGAAAGACAGTTCTCTCTAAAAAAGCGCAACAAAGGGCTGTGACGAAGATGCTTTTGGATGGCTTTTGCTTTGGTAGGATTGGGCTTCTCAATTAAATTCATATACTTAATAATCCGGTCCATCAACACAAAAAACCAACCCATCATGCGATTATTTTTTGTATCTACTGCGCGTTAAATCAGGTTAGGCACTATCTGGCGCTGAACTGAAGCAGATTTAACATTTTCACGACCGCATCTATTATGTTATCTATAGTTGAATCTGATGCAATCAGAAAGCATGTGCTATAGGCACATCACTCCATTTCGTCGTATAACAAGGTGACATGATCTTCCGCCGCATGCTCCAGGTTTTCTGGCTTCCTACATAAAATACCGAAACAGTATTACGTGCATACTTCTGGTTCAACTGATCCAGCACACTCATCAGTCTTGCTGATTTCTCATCCACGCCATATTGCGTCAGCAATGAGCCCTGGTACAGTGTGGCGGAATCGATACCTGTCAGAATCACCCCTGCTTTCTTGTAAGCATAGCCTTTCCGGTAAATACGCTTGAGTCCAAATAGCGCTGCTCTGACCAACAAACGCGTATCACTGCTGGCATTGGGTAGGGGTACCGTAATACAGTTACTGTATTGCTTATCCTGCTCACGGAAGGGATTGGTTTGGATAAACACCTGGATGGCATGACAGATCGAGTTTTGACTGCGCAATTTTTCTGCCGCGCTGCTCATATAGCTCGCAACGGATTCGCTAAGTTCAGGCAAGCTATAAATGAGTTGACCAAATGAGCGTGAGGAAATGATCTGTTTCCGGGGTGCGGATACTTCTTCCAGTGCCAGACACGAAATACCCTGTAGCTCATAAACCAGGCGTTCCATTACCACGCCGAACCTGGCACGCAACCAGGCGGTTGAGGTATCGCGTAACGCTTTCACGGTGTGAATACCTACTGCATGCAATTGCTGGCTGATTCTTCGCCCTACTCCCCATACCTCCCCCACTTCGATAACCGATAGCAGCGCATCCATTTGACTGGAAGGCATCGCGGCGAGATCACATACACCATTGAATTCTGGCCGCTTCTTGGCGATATGGTTGGCCAGTTTGGCCAATGTCTTGGTGGCACCAAAGCCCACACAGACCGGCAGGCTGGTCCACTGATGGATACGGCTACGTATCGCCTGACCCATGTCCGTAGCAGTTGGCCAGAGTTTGCCTAACTGCTGCAAACCCAGGAAACATTCATCGATGGAATAGACCTCGACACAAGGGCTAAAATCACGCAGGATGGTCATCACCCGATCAGACATATCGCCGTAAAGCGTATAGTTAGATGAGAGCGCAATGATGCCATGCTGTCTTACCAAATCCTTGAGCTGGAACCAGGGCGTACCCATTTTGACGCCGAGCGCCTTGACTTCATTGGAACGAGCAACCGCACAGCCATCGTTATTGGAGAGTACTACGACCAGTCGATTGATCAGATGCGGATTAAAAGCCCGCTCGCAACTGACGTAAAAATTATTGACGTCTACCAGAGCGAATAGTTGTCTACTGACGAGAGTGATGTCAGTTGACATGATCACACGATAAAACGTGCTACTGTTCCCACTACCACTCCCCACACCTGCAATTCCTCATTCTCGCGAAAACGGATGGGGGGATAAGCTGGATTCTCAGCGTGCAGTTCGATCACGCCATTGCAGGCATACAATCGCTTGACAGTATATTCATTGTTAATCACTGCCAATACAATATGCCCGTGTTTAGGTTCGACTGAGCGATCGACCACCAGCAT
The DNA here is from genome assembly GCF_900114745.1 of Nitrosomonas communis. GTDB lineage: Bacteria > Pseudomonadota > Gammaproteobacteria > Burkholderiales > Nitrosomonadaceae > Nitrosomonas > Nitrosomonas communis_A. Next base: position 73,215 of record NZ_FOUB01000007.1, read on the forward strand.
ATCGCCATCGTGGATATGGGCACCCGTCATGGAATTACCGATGACACGAAAGAAATAGGTCGCTGCTTTGTTACGTATCAGATAACTATTGAGATCCAGCTTTTTATCAATATAATCTTCTGCAGGAGATGAAAACCCAGCGGGAATTCGATACTGCAATAATGGCAGCATACAAACGGCAGGATCAATTTCGGCTCGCTGTAAGCAAGGGGGCGCAAATGCGCTCGTAGGCTTAAAGGGAACGATGGTGGTCATGATGGGTCCTCCTTAATAGATGATGATGCCGATAGTATAAAACACTCATTTGACTAACCAAAATGTGAGGAGATATGTGCGGACGGTTTGCCCTGGCTTATCCTCGCTCCCAACTGATCGACTGGTACCACGCAGTGTCGATGCCGGAGATGGAGCCGCGCTATAACATTGCACCCGCAACCGATATTCTGGTCATCCGGGACAGCGACAAAGGCCGACAAGGAGCGATGATGCGCTGGGGGCTGATTCCTCCTTGGGCCAAGGACACCAGGAAGCTGCCCCTGCTGTTCAATGCTCGTGCCGAATCATTGGCAAGCAAACCCATGTTCAAACAAGCGTTTCGCAGACAACGCTGTCTCGTTCCTGCTTCCGGATTCTATGAATGGAAAAAGTCGGCAGAGGGAGCTGGCAAGCAACCATTCTATATTTCTGCCAAAGACGGCCCACTTTCCTTCGCAGGGCTATGGGAAACCGCAACGATCGATGAAATAGTCATCCATAGCTGCACGATCATCACTACGGACAGTAGCAACTTGATGCGCCCAATTCATGATCGCATGCCAGTGATTCTTCCGCGCGAAGCATGGGATACCTGGTTAACCGCTTCACAGTTACCGGATGAGGTTCTTTTGTCATTACTGCAACCTTATTCTTCAGAACAAATGCAGTTATGGCAAGTCTCTCCTGCTGTGGGGCGAGTAAGTCACGAGGGAGCGCAGCTGATTCAGCCGATCAACAATCCAGGATGAGCACTCCCTCGAATTCACCTCATAGTGCGGACAATCCTCTGGAAAAACTGCAGGGATCGGTCGAGCGCGTCACCTTTCATAGTGAATCCTCGGGTTTCTGTGTGTTGCGCGTCAAGGTTAAAGGTCAGAGAGAACTCATCACGGTGATTGGTTCAGCAGCTTCGGTCACAGCAGGTGAATACATCGAATGTGCAGGCTTCTGGGTCAATGACCGGCAGCACGGTCAGCAGTTTAAAACGATCTCGATAAGAATCGTGCCCCCGACTACCCTGGATGGGATAGAGAAATATCTGGGCTCCGGCATGATCAAAGGAATTGGCCCGCATTTTGCCAGGAAATTAGTCAAAGCCTTTGGAGCGGAGGTGTTTGATGTGATCGAACTCACACCAGAGCGGCTGTTGACCTTACCTGGCATCGGCAAGAAACGGTTAGAACGCGTCACCAGTGCCTGGGCTGAACAAAAAGTCATCCGTGAAATCATGGTATTCCTGCAATCGCATGGTGTAGGCACCTCACGTTCGGTGCGTATCTACAAAACCTATGGTGAACAAGCCATCGAAAAAGTCAGAGAAAACCCCTATCGGTTGGCTCTGGATATTCACGGCATTGGCTTCAAAACAGCCGATACGCTCGCACAGAAGCTCGGAATTGCACCGGATTCCCTGATCCGGGCACAAGCCGGCGTGCGTCATGTATTGCAGGAATGGTCAAACGAAGGACATTGTGCCGCAGCACGCGATATGTTGCGCGATATGGCCGTGAAGCTCTTGGAAATACCTGCACCGGTGATCGAGGAAGGCATCACTGCCGAACTCGTGGAGGGCAATCTGACAGCGGAGACCATCGATCAGCACGAATTCATTTTTCTGACCCCGCTTTATCGAGCCGAAGTGGGATGCGCCAATCACCTGCTGCGCCTCAATCAAGGCCAGCCGCCCTGGGGGGCTATTGATGCCCAGAAGGCGATTCCCTGGGTCGAAGAACAGACGGGGCTGACTTTATCAGTATCACAACGCGCAGCCATCGAATTGATGCTGCAGCATAAAGTAACCGTGATCACGGGCGGCCCAGGGGTGGGCAAGACCACGCTGGTGAACAGCATCCTGAAGATCCTGAAAGCCAAACAAGTCCATATCGCCCTGTGTGCGCCTACCGGCAGAGCAGCCAAGCGGCTTGCTGAATCCACCGGACTGGAAGCCAAAACCGTGCACCGCTTACTGGAGTTTGATCCTGATATCTTTGCTTTCAAGCATAACGAAGAATTTCCGCTCGAACTCGATTGCCTGGTCATCGATGAATCCTCCATGATGGATGTGACGTTGATGAACCAGTTGTTAAAAGCCGTGCCCTCAAAGGCAGCCCTATTGATTGTGGGTGATGTGGATCAACTACCGTCCGTGGGGCCGGGCGCGGTATTGGCGGACATTATCGACTCGGGAAGAATTGCCACCGTCAGGTTGACTGAAATCTTCCGGCAGGCGAGCACTTCAAAGATCATTACCAATTCGCACCGGATCAACCAGGGGCTGTTACCGATCACCCATAATGCTCAGGATTTGAGTGATTTTTATTGCCTCTATGCTGAGACACCGGAGGAGATTTTTGCCAAATTGATGCAAGTTGTTTTAGAGCGTATACCGCAACGCTTTGACCTGCATCCCGTCAATGACATACAAGTGCTGGCACCGATGAATCGAGGGGGGCTGGGCGCACGCTCACTCAACATTGAGCTGCAGCAGCGGCTGAATGGGGCAAGTGAACCCAAGGTTACTCGTTACGGTTCGGTTTATGCGCCAGGTGACAAAGTCATCCAGCAAGTCAACAACTATGATAAGGAAGTATTCAACGGCGATATTGGGGTGGTGCTTTCGGTAGACGTTGAAGAGAGCCTATTGCAAATCCAATTTGATGAGCGCATTGTTGATTACGAATTTAATGAGCTTGATGAAATCTCTTTGGCCTACGCGATCAGTATCCATAAAGCACAAGGCTCAGAATATCCTGCTGTGGTTATCCCCTTAGCGATGCAGCATTACATGCTTCTGGAGCGAAACCTGCTCTATACCGGGGTTACCCGTGGCAAGCAGCTGGTCGTCATCATTGCGCAACCCAAAGCATTAGCGATGGCGATTAAGACTCAACGTTCACAACGCAGGGTCACTAATCTAATTTCCCGTCTCTCAGCTAATGGCTAAAATAGTCAATGGAATAATGAGGGCTTGTATCTGCACAAAATATTTGGAGAGGATGATCTAGGGTCTGTTGACGTTTTGAGGTAAATATTTCGTTAATAGAAGCAAACTCGTAATATTGAAAGATTTTCACACCACCAACAAAACGAGTTTGCGATGCCCCGACTGATGCTTAGTGATGAATTCTGGTCGAAGCTGGAGAAAATTCTGCTTCAAGAAGCGATTTACAACAAGCGCAATTTGCGCATGACGGTAGAAGGTGTGCTATACCGAATGCGGGTGGGTTGTCCATGGCGGGACTTACCCGAGGTTTTTGGATGCTGGAACTCTATCTATAAGAGATTCAATGCTTGGTCATTCAGTAACAAGTGGAGTAGAGTTTTCAAGGCGCTGATTATTGATCCAGATTGGGAGTGGGAATTTATTGATGGTAGTTACGTTAAAGCGCATCAGCATAGTGCGGGAGCGGTAGGTCAAGAGCCGCAGGCTATCGGAAAAAGCCGCGCTGGCAACACTACGAAAATCCACCTTGCCGTTGATAGTTGTGGTTTGCCGGTTGAATTTGAAGTTACCGGTGGGAATGTGAATGATTGCTCTATAGCACCGAAGCTGATTGCCAAGTTACCTGATGCGCAGGCAATTGTGGCGGATAAGGGCTATGACAGTGAGTACATACGTGAGCAAATAATAAAGAAGGGAGCCAGGGCTGTGATCCCAAGAAAGCACAATTCACTGAAAGGTAACAAAGATATGGATTGGGGTTTGTATAGATATCGGCATTTGGTGGAAAATGCCTTTGCCCGATTAAAGCAGTATCGAGCAGTAGCAACACGATACGACAAGCTGAAAAGAAATTACGAAAGTATGATAGCTATCGCGTGCGGATATCTGTGGCTACCTATGTGAAATGTCAACAGACCCTAGTGAACCTCATATATTTTAAGAAAATTTTATTCCTGGTATTACTCTACCTCGCGTTCTTGCCATTATTTGCGGCGGCCCAGGAGCATATTGGGCGGGTCGTAGGTGTATCAGATGGAGACACACTCACAATTCTGGATGACCGAAAACAGCAGATCAAAGTACGTCTCGCTGAGATCGATACGCCCGAATCAGCCCAGCCTTATGGAACGCGTGCAAAACAGGAATTATCTCATCTTGTTTTCGGCAAGACCGTATTGGTCAAAGTACAGGATATCGACCGCTATGGGCGTACGGTTGGACGCGTCTATGCAGGCGACATTGATGTCAATGCAGAAATGGTCAGAATTGGTGCTGCCTGGGTATATCGGAAGTATGCTAGTGATCAGAAGCTCTACGCTTTGGAAAAACAAGCTAGGCAGAATGGCGCAGGGTTATGGAGTCTACCGGAAGCTCAGCAAGTTCCACCTTGGGAATGGCGAAAAACAAGAAGATAAGGCATGAAATCAGGTTGTTCCAGATTCGTTACTCTGAAGTCGGAGAAACCAAATACCTCGATAGCTTTATCCAACAGCCCGAGGATTCTCGCGGGGTCGGCGTCTTTGATGTCCCTGTGCAGGCGCAGGTACTCGTCGGATCGGATAATTTGGCGTGGAATTTGAGGCAATGGCTGCTACCCATTTTTAGCCCTTTTTCCCGTGGCTAAGGGTGCGAGCTATTGAACCTTCTAATATAAAGCAGAATCAGGTAAGCTACATTTTTTCTAGCCATTCATTTCTCAGAAGCCTTGTCTAAACCGCTTTTGTTGGATATTTTTTTAGGGACGACTAATTAGGAATAAGATGAGCAGTTTCCCGGGTTATCCGAACAAACCTAATTTTTACCAGGGCTAATGCTGTGGCTCAGATTGAGAAATAATGAGAAAAAATAAACAATGCATGTTAAGAACTGGAGTCTGGCGATGAATCAATTTGCTACTTTATTTGAGAGACGGATGTCGATTCTGGGACTATCACAAAATTCTCAACTACACAAAATTCATGACAGCCCCTTAAAATTAAAAATGGAGGAAGCATTTACAAAATTTTGTTAGTTTCCTATTAGCTGAACAGTTAAGATATTTTGGGTTTTGCCAAAAATATATCTATGAGAGCATCGGCATATGACTGAAGTTGCTTGCATCTCTTGGATTTCTTGAGAATTTTGGGCTTAGTTTTTTTATCTAAGGATTTACAATCCTCGCCATAAAGCTGTTTACCATCACTTTGAAATGCGCCGCTATCGTCACGACCGTAAACTTCGACAGTTATCACCGGAGCACCATCTCGATTACCGGGATCCTTTTCTTTCTTTATAGAAACTGGTCCCCAATCTCCAAAAGAGAAGCCGTCCGGTGGGGCTGCTGAAGCAGCGTAACGAATTACCGGGGGGTTAACACCGCCAGAGGAAGATCCCTTTAAATGATTTCCAGGGACAAGCCCTTTATCTATCTTCTTGGCTATCTCCAGAGCCAGACGGTCATCCTTTCTGCCCTCGGAGGTAAGAGCACTGATAGTGTCCTTTGCCACAGGCTGGAATCCCACAAGCTCTAATTTTTTAGCTACTGCCTGTGCCTTAGCTAATGATTCGGTGTGACGTTTCTTTTCCTTGCGGAAACTTTTGGCAACCTCTTTAATCTCTGTTATTTCGGCCTCAGTTACAGGATACATTTTCCGAATGCCTAATTCTAGAGGAGCCCAGAACTCGTCCGTTGTACCGTCGCTCATAGTTAAATCGATCTTATTGCCATTAAGCGTGAGAGTTAAAAAGTTGTTCCCGGATGATAGCCTGATTGTCTCAGTCCCCGCAATTTTTTGCACTGCGGCTTGGCTTATCCAGTCAATCGCATAAGTTTTTTTAAGAAATTCGATGAGTCTCACGACTTCTCCGGGGTTGTCCGGGAGCATTTTCCACCAGAAATAATTTTTAGATAGCCATTCATACATTTGTTTTATTAATCCAATAACAGGACTGGCTGGTTCCAAAGCAAAATTGAACTTGCAGTTGTCGGTTCCGAATATGAGTGGTTCATCATTAGAAGTCAGAGGCTCTAAGGGATTTCTCTGACCAACTCGTTTATCATATTCATACCTGGGATCAACAAAAATCCCAGGTGCATCAATGCCGTAATCTGGTTTATTGCCGAAACCGGGTTCCTCGCGAACAAACATTGCGTGAATGCTTGCTATACGCTTCGGTTTGAGCTTCTCAACCAGTTCCAAAAGTGCCTTGGTTTCCGCTAAAAGGGGAACTTTCTCCGGCAGATCTTCATTATTGGCTCCTTTTTTTATCGGATTTCCGTCTGGATCGACTGGACCTGATTTCTGGCTCAAGTCGCTAAACGGCTGTCCCGGCGGAGGGAATTGCCTATTGGGCGGGATAGAGTAGTAATTTTTGTCGCCCTTAAATTGCCAAGCGATCTCCCTACCGCCTCGGGATGTCTCACACTGCTTTTTAAGCTCTTCATTCTTCGACTTGGCTTTCTTATCGAGGCACTGCCGAGCGAGTCCGACTGATTTGGGGTAGACCTCCGGCACAATAACAGTAGTGAAATAAGGCTTCCAACCAGCCTTCCCTTTTTTCTTCTCATTTCCGGTCAGCTTTTGTAGCTTGACGAGTAGCCATCGTGCCACCTCAACACCTGAGAGTTCGGAGCCATGGATTCCTGCAACTATGAGCGCAATATCCTGAACTTTGCCAGTAAACTTGTATGATTTGATCATCTTATCGTATGCCTGGCCTTGATAATAACGACGAAAACACCCTAGACCAGATCAACCTGACGGCCTGATTTAGGATCGTATTTCACTTCTACTGCTGCCACCTGATCGGTAGGGAGGATCTCCACCCATTGGTCGAATACCTCGAAGTAATCATCATTACCAACATTGGCTTTAAATCCTCCCTGTAAAGGATAAAAACCGTGTTCATAAACCTTGTCGACCGGCGTAGCTGTAACCTTATTGTCTGCATCTTCAGGATCAGAGATTGAGGAGGTTTTCATCGAATCAGTATGTTTCTTAGTGACTTTTTCTGCAAGTATCTCCAAGACTTGGAGCATTGTTTTTCCCTGCAAATCAGGCTCATCGCCGGTATACATATCGTTTTCCGTAATACCGTTCACCCCCTCGATCTGCTTCAGCCAATTTAACGCCGCTTTTTCTTTTCCGGGACGGATCGGGATCACGGCTTTTACCCATGGCGCATTGAGAAAAGCGTTCCGCATGTTATCACCATCAAGCTGCAGCAGCCAGCCCAGTGAACTTCCCAACTTGGCGGGGATCGACTCCTCGGTAATGTAGTAATTATCCGCTCTCGCCTCATTAATACCGCCCCAGCCAACCAGGTCTTCACTCGTGATGGTATTGATTAAATTAGGTTTCATTTCCGGTTTGCCGTCACTACCAGCTTTACCTGTGGATATTAAAGCCCCGAAGGTTTGATTATAATGCTCTCGCGGCTTCCACCACTCAGGCGCCACGAAGTACAGCATTTTATCCACGTCGAAAATGGAATTGATCAGCTCGGAAACGATATGACGGGTTCGGTCATCCGGCTGGGGAATTATATTTTCAGGCGCAAGGAGGTCCTGGATTAATCTACGATAGATGACAATTCTTTCCTCTTCCCTTAACTCTTCGTATTTACGCGGTTGAATATTACTTGCCGCTTTTATTCTGTCTCTGGCAGCATCGACAAACTCCTTGCGATACGCCGATTCTTTTTTAGCGGTATACTGGGCTAGTTTCTTGTCATCCTCTTTTTTGAGAGCATTCAGATCTTGATTCGGTTCCCAGTATAATGTAGCTTCAATATTTATTGTGTTCTGTCCATGGAAATGAACATAATCCAGATGGACAGTGAATGTACCCTTATTGGAACTCTTATCAGGATTTGTAGGATCAAAGTCTCTTACCGAAAGTTTGGCATCCGCGCCCTGAGGTTGCAGCACTACGTCCGCAAGATAATATTCGGCTTCTTTACAAATAACCTTTTGCAGAAATTCATATTCGATGTACTCATCATAATTAGAATACTCAGCGCCGTGAGTGTAACCTTGATCATTGTCACTTGTGCTTTCATTCACAGGTATAAACGGAATTTGAATATTGACCTTCTCGATAAACGGTTTCTTTGGCACTATCTGCTCTGGATTCGGTATGTTATCCGTCTCAGGAGATTTTGCTACATGGACTAGGTTAGCGATCCCCAATTCAGCCCCTGGTTCATCGACATAGGTTTGCCAGCAAAGGTAAGTCCCCACGTCCTGGACCTGCACTCCGACCTGTCGCATCTTCCGTCTGAGTTCATAATTAATCAGTCCTTCTGTATTATTGACTAGCGAATAGCGTTTACTGGTGGTATCGGTATACTCGGTAGTGGTTTTAAAAGTAGATTTGTAGTTTTTCCGAATTTCAGTAGACAGCTTTGAAGATTGCTGGCGCATGTGCTTGTGAGCTTGCTCTCGGGCAGTCTGCTGCGTACTGTTCATATCAAAGCTAGCTGATTGGGTGGAACTGCCCCAAATCCAGTTCTCCTGGGCTGTGACACTGGCTCCAAACTTGGTCTCATTCCGATTCTCCTCTTTTACTGCATCCGAAATTTCATCTTGTTCCGTTAAAGCAGCCTCGGTCTTAACAACATTCTCAGTCTGCATTTGCAGTTCTTTTTCCACGATGGTCTTGCGAGATGATAGTTCAATTAGTTCCACGCTTGAACCAGGACTAAGCCAGATATGCCCTACCGGCGTACCCAGAAATGTATCAAATTCGTAAAAATACTGCCGAAATAAGTGAACGATTCCAATCGGCGACAGACCGACACGGTCTAATTCCTTTTTTGGGTCAATATAATCAAGAGGATTCTTGGACTGCAGTTTAGCGATCCATGCATTAACTTCAAACTGAGACTTATAGAAAATTTGTTTCAGGTAATCAAATTGCTCATTCTTAACTAGATCCAGCAGTAAGCCGGCAACTACCGATTCTCGATTGATCCTATCCTTTAGGGACTGAATTCTAGCCTCCTGAATTTTTTCTCCTGTGGATATTACTGTTTTTACGGATACAGGCATTTTGCCCCCGGACATCCATCTGGTAGCTTGTTCCTTGACAGAAGTATTTAATAAATGGTTGAGTGAACCAGCATTTATGGTAGTTTTCCATTTTTCAGGGGTTATTTCTTGTTCCACAGGGAGCGCTTTCCTGATCTCGTTCAATATTGCCGTATTAAAGCTGCGGGCAGTGCCGGACATTTCAGCGATATTGATCTTTCCTATATTGTCAAAGTTCGAGTTCTCATTGAAGTGGATCTGAAAATTACCTTTATAATGCGCAGCAAGGGTATTCATTAAAGCGAATTTATCGGCATAAAAGCCTTTGTCCATCTGGTTCTGAATTCGTTGGGATTTCCAGCCCAGCAAAGGCTGATAGACCCCAAAAATCTCGCTAGCGTACGGCAAGGTATTTGTAAATTCTTTGAGATCGACTGACTTCTTCATATAACCCCCTGGGATAACTTATAGTTGATCTATTACTGAATAAACAACAAGGCGTATAGGAAAAAATAAATACCTTTTTAATAAAAACCGAATCGCGACAGGAGTCTACATTCATGGTTTTTTGAACATTAGATACCCAAGCGCGGCCCTGTATAAAACACAGTCGCAAAGTGTATAGGAAAAATGAAAGGAAGCCTGGAGCGGCTTGCAATCCCAGCTTCCAATTAATATAGAGGCGAGAAGAGTTAACAAAGTGATGAGTGCATTCACAATACTTAGCCTCTTTTTTAATAAATAGGCTCTGGTTTATTATATTATTTACTTGGCCAACACTTTAAATCTAAAAATGGCTTTAGGTTTAACAGCTTAGATTGATCTAAGGGCCTGATTCCAAACTTAAACTAACTTAGATCAAAAAATATACTCTCTTGATGAAAATTAAAATAAGCAGAAACCTTAATTTAGTCTAAAGAAAGTGCGTAGAAAACAAGAATAGGAAGTTTCGTAAAATGATGGGCCGCCGGATTTTTTAAGTATTCCCTGCATGAGTTTTTATCGGGCGTACATGGAAGCAGCTAGCGTGGCGACCTATGATGGGTTTTCACAGCCACGTAATACTGTAATTCATGTATAGAGTGGCCAAGTATTTTATGTCCTACCCATTGGGCAGCAGTGGACCGACGATCATGTATAAGAAAAAATAAACACCGTTTTTAATAATAATCGAATGTAGCGGAGAAACGGTTTGATCGTCAACTGAACAGAAAATTGTCCGAAATTTGGTAAAATTTGTGTTCGATAAATAGCAAAAAAGGTTGGTTTGGTTCTCTTTTTCGCTATATCCGATCCCCTATAAAACGATTCAAATCCCATAAGCGGTAAAGAGTTGCTCGATGGAACAGCCCTCTCTTTTTCTGATGGCTTTGGCCTGGGCCCATTTTGGCTCAATATCATTAAAATCTGGAGAATAAGACGGAAGATATTCAAGCATATGCCCGGCATTTGCAATAGCAGTTTGGATATCCTGCCGTTTATGGAAGGTTGTGTTGTCCATGAAAATCACGCAAGCAGGCAGAAGTTTAGGCAAAAGGTCCTGCGTCACCCACGCATAGAAAATGTCGGCGGTGATATGGGCAGTAAACAAGCTTACAGTCAGGAGCGCTCCTTTGATCAGAGCGCCGATCACATTGGTTCGACCTCTTGCATGCCAATCTTTTACACCATGACAGCGTTCACCCACAGGCGCATAGCCATGCGTACTGGTATGTCGTGCGCAAAGCCGCTTTCTTCAAGGTAAACGATGACGCGGCCTTCGCGCTCATAGCCTTTAATTTTTTCCTGAAAGATACGCCGCTCTTTTTTGCTGGCCTTTAGATAACGCAAGCTTTTTTATAAGTTACACCGCAAATTATAATCAATTTATTGGGGATATGCTATAACTGAATTATAAAAAATTAATAGGGAATCGCCACTTCCCTTTGTACAATATTGGGGTTAGGTTTCAGCCGCTGCCGGACGCGGTAGCGGCGAATGAACGGATGCTGGAGGCAATCGGCTGCAAGCCTTGGTTAGGCGCGCTATGCCTATTTACATCCTTCTCCTTGCTCACGCAACTCAACCAATAGCTTACCCAAGGGAGTCAGATTGATCTTGTCCACTAGCTTATCACCAGCCCGCAAGTCCCTGATATGGAAAAGTTCGAGATACCCAAGGTCTCGTAGCAACCGAAGGTCGCGTTCAAACCGCGGGTTGGGATCATACCTGTATACTTCATCGTGGTGATACAGCTTGGACAGATGCTCCAAAAGATAGAAGGCCAACGTGTATTTCACCAGCGTGTTGATCTTCTCCTGTGTGATATTAACTTCTGATTGAACTCCTTTTAGCTCTTTTTGCAGGAGTAAAGTCTGCGTTTGGAGATGTTCGGTCTCCGCCTCCACTCTAGATATATCGGCCTGAGTCTTCTTTTTTTGCAGAATCTGCGTAAGAAGTGCCGATACTACCCCGCCACCGAGGATACCTGAGATGACCGCTGCCAGAACATTGTTTTCCATTCCTTTTCCCCATCTCCTCCCCAAAAATAGCGCCTAACTAGTAATTATATAGTTTCTGTACATCTATCATATTCCAGAATAAAGAGCAATAATATTGTGATATTAGTCCGATTAAATGTGAATTAAGAGCTAACTCGTAAAAAATTCCAGAAAAACAGAGCCGCAGCCAGCTTTCCGAATACATGTACCATAAGCCCATTATAAGAACGAACTTTGCTGGCACATTCAATGCCTGTTTTTTCTTCAATCCACGCAAATAAGGCTTCAATCGGTTGCCGAACGCGAGACACCGCTGTAGACAACCATTGATCCTGTGGTTCCAGATGGTGTTGCCCTTTTTGTTTTTTAACCGGTGTCATGACGGTCAGATTCTGAGCTCGCCTGATGCATTCAGCGTCAGGCCGTTGATAAGCTTTATCACCGTACAGCTCATTGTTGTGCAATTGTGGCTGAATCTGATCAAATATCTTGCCATCATGGTCGCTAGCGCCAGTTACACCGATGTACTCAGGGATCGGCAATGAGCCTGGTTGGCGGCGCCCAATAATATGGACCCGCACACCATAATAGTATAACTTCTTTGTGGAGCAGTAGCCTGCATCCGCCAACTGTTTCGCTACACACGCGTTAAACCGATGGCCTTGTTTGGCCAATGCCACTGGAAATGAATCGATCAGCCAAACTTGCCCCGGATTCCTGGTTTCCTGTTCTTGCTGAATCAGTGCTAATAAGGGGGCAAACACATCGGCTACTCGATTCAGGCGCTGAACATAAGCCACATAACCTGGAAGTCGTGGAAACCAATCGCGTAAGTGGCGATCCGCATACTCATAAATACCTTTGATCTGTCTATGCTTGTCCATTACACCGAACAGGAAGAAGGTAATGACTTCTTCGTCGCTAAAGCTTAAATCCGCGTAATGGCTCATTCTTTGGCTATGAACCCAAAGATTTTGCTGATAATGCTTGCAAACATAGAGACAAATCGTTATTAATCGGTTTGCCAGTTCATTGGTTACTGTGATTTATTGAGGTTGGGTGATGTCTTCCTCAATAGTTTAACGTTATTGATGAACTGGCTTCTATTTCAGCTCTTAATTCGCATTAAAGTGAAGTGAATAAACAGTCAAGCCTATCGAATTTCCCTTCCTCCTCACACAAATCGTGTAACATGACTGAGTACTTTGCACTGGGCATGACAAGTCTCAAAAATGTTTTGGGTTTGATTGCATGCACAATTGCTACCCTCTCAAGCGGGACTTTAGGGGCCGGTATGCCAGCGAGCTTAAGGCATTCGCACGCAACGTGGAAACAGTTAAAACGAGTCGCATGGTACTTCAAGATTCTTTGCTCAGAGTCTTTTTTGAGTGAGTATAGATACTCTTGCGTTTTCCGATATTCTTTTTCGTTAATAGACCACGAATTCCAAAAAGAAGGGATAGATATGAAATTTTTCCTATATATCAATTTCCCATCCTGAGCTATCAATGCTGAAATAAGGTACTTCCAGTATGAACGTGTATGGAACGAAAAAGTCTCTGGCGCATTAGGTGGCCCCCATAATACTACATCGATATGCCCTAAATCGAAGACACGCCATGGACGAAATGGATTGAATCCATTGGCAAGCATAACCGCAAGTATCAAATAATATATACGAGGCGCTTGTTGGGTTAGTGAATTATCACGGGACATATGAAAGGCTTCAGTATTGTCATGGTGAATAGGTATATGAAACAACAATACCAGGTCTGTTGCCCTTGGCCTGTATATCACCATAAGGAAGCGTTTGAAGCCAGCTCAGACAAAGATGATTACCGCTAGTCTCGCCGTAAGGGATGCCTGACCAGCGTTTTCTTAGTCGAATATTATCTGTATGCATAGTAATGCAAAAGCCACTTAAAGCACTCCATTCAAGCGTTGTCCATCCATCCCCTAATTTCTTACTACGTTCTACAGAACTCGGTCCACCCATTATTAGTCTCCCTCTTTTGGTTAATGAATAATCTCTATTCATATTAGGAAAAACAAAAGATACAAGCAATAATGCAAACACATTCATTTTAATTACTGGGGTATAGGAAAAATAAATGCTTTTTTAATGACGAACTCAAGCTTAGGCATTCAGCATTAAAAAATATACCATTAAGGCATAAACAAAATAGCGAAGTAATCGGCCCGACGCCGCAAATCACGCCGAACAAGCACAAAATGGCTAGATTATGGCAAAGTGGAATATGGTGCTGCAAAAGACTGATAGAGCGATGGTGCATATTGCTCGTAGAGTAGCGTGGTCATGGGTGGTCATGGGTGACGTCATCGACATTGGTGAATCGGCTCGGTGGTTCATAGCCGCTGAAACGATATCCCGTTTGAGAGAGTGAGCTAGACAACGTACCCGATGCAGCGCCACATTTCACAACGAATGATCGAGCAAACCATGTCAAGACGCAATCGCAATCGTACGATCAGCCTTAAACGGGGCAAATCCCGGGCCGCCCTGACCATCACCCACCCCAATGCAGCCGGCATCGACATTGGCAGTGCCTCTCACTTTGTTGCTGTACCACCCGACCGTGATGATTAACCAGTACGAGAGTTCCCGAGTTTTACGGATGACCTTAATGCTTTGGCCGACTGGCTCGAGGCCTGCGGCGTAGATACGGTTGCTATGGAATCCACGTGGGTGTACTGGATTGCCTTATTTGAGTTGCTGGAATCGCGCGGTTTTACCGTGCTGTTAGTCAACGCACGCCACGTCAAGAACGTTTCTGGTCGTAAATCCGATGTGCTCGACTGCCAATGGCAGCAACAACTCATGATCTACAGCTTGCTTCGTGGTGCATTTCGTCCGTCTGATGAGGTATGCGCATTGCGTTCGCTGTGGCGTCAGCGGGAAATGCTCCAAAAAAACCAAGGGCGCCATTTACAGCACATGCAAAAAGCGCTTACACAGATGAATATCCAACTTTCCAACGTCATCTCCAACATAGCTGAAGAAACAGGGGAGAAGATTCTGCGCGCTATCGTTGCTGGTGAACGAGATGGACAAGTATTGGCTGCGATGAAGAACGTGCGCATCCACGTTAGCGAGGCTGAGATTGCCAAAAGCTTGCAAGTAACTGGCGCATCGAACACTTATAGCATATCTCCAATAAATTGATTATAATTCGCGGTGTAACTTATAAAAAAGCCTGCGTCATCCAAAGGCCAGCGAAGAAGAGCGACGCATCTTTCGACAAAAATTAAAGGCTATGAGCGCGAAGGCCGCGTCATCGTTTACCTTGATGAAAGCGGCTTTGCGCACGACATACCAGCACGCATGGCTATGCGCCTGTGGGTGAACGCTGTCATGGTGTAAAAGATTGGCATGCAAGAGGTCGAACCAATGTGATCGGCGCTCTGATCAAAGGAGCGCTCCTGACTGTAAGCTTGTTTACTGCCCATATCACCGCCGACATTTTCTATGCGTGGGTGACGCAGGACCTTTTGCCTAAACTTCTGCCCGCTTGCGTGATTGTCATGGACAACGCGACCTTCCATAAGCGGCAGGATATCCAAACCGCCATTGCCAATGCCGGGCATACGCTTGAATACCTGCCGCCTTATTCTCCAGACTTTAATGTCATTGACATTGAACCCAAATCGGCCCAGGCCAAAGCCATCAGAAAAAGATAAGGTTGTTCATCCGAGCAGCTCTTTGCCGCTTATGGAATTTGATTCATTTTATATGGGATTAGCTATATGTATGCCGTCCAAAAGATTCCGGACTGAAAATTGAAGCTGCTCCGATTGCCGGCAAGAGTGATTAACAAGCGTATGGATGAGAGGAATTCGGCCAAATTATCTAATCCACGTCCTCAAGGCCAAGGTATTATTATCTGGATCGGAAAACGGACGCGGGTTCGGTTCCCAATTCCACCACCAACAACCAAACCTCAACCATTCTCGGTTGGGGTTTTTTATTGCCCGTTTACCCAGTGCTGGCGCGGATTCCGAGCCTAGCCTCGCGAGCGCCCTCCCCTTCAACCCGACGTTTCCACACTCGCCGACGCTTCTCTGTTCTCCGTTTTCTCTGGTGGTCACGCGAGCGTTCTCGAGACCACTTCCTTTACTGGCGCGGGTTTAGATGTGGTTGGTTGTAGTCGAGAATTGCTATAGAGGTAGCGACTGTGACTTGTCAACCGAACAAGGAGAATGAGAGAATTATTAAATGAGCGAAACACCTGAATCATATAAAGAATCACAGCCGAAGCCCAAAGGCAATAACTTCGCCACCTTATTTGCGAAGGCTGCGGTTAAAACGTCGATCAGTACCCTCTACGTCCGTCATGTCATCGACACAGATTGGAAAAGCTTCGAAATTGATGACGCCTATGAATTGGGCAGGGCCGGGGTACGGCAGCTCAGTAGCCGCATTGAAAATAATCGTGACAGTGCCCCCCTCTCAGAGGAAGATTTAAATGCATTCAATGAGGCTGACTACCTCTTGCTCGTACCAGTGATTTCGAAGCAAAACGGTTGGGGCACGATGCCTGCAGGTGCTGGACTCAAGGAACTCGGAGAAACCATAAAGGCAGCTAAAAAGAAGGAAACCGAGCGTCAAAAAAAAGAAACCGAGCGTCACAAAAAGATGCTCGAGGGCATTCGCAAGTCTATTGATTTAAGCTATGGCTTCTTGGGCAATGACGCACTCGAAAAGCTTCAAGTACAGATGGCAGGACTTGCCGATATTCGTAGTACACTATCTCGCACGAGCACAATTGAGCAGGGTATTCACGATGCAAATCTCAGGGGCATCACTTCAGCTATTGAAACTACTAGAACTAACGAGATTCCAAGGATACCAAGCCTTCATCGACCTGATGAGACGCCTTTGGGTCGAGCATCACTAGAAAGTGCCAAAAATTCTAGAGAGGTTGCTCAAAAAATGGATGATTTGGTCGTCGTCGTTGCGGGGATCAATCAAACCTTGGTTCAGGACGTGCTACCCGCGTGGTTCAAGCAAATTGAAGAGGATCAGAGGAGTGCAAAACATACATTCGACCAAGCCGCCAAAGGGCTACGTTGGACGAAGTGGGCAGTCATCGCTTCAGTGATCGTCACGATATTGGCAACTTGGGTGCAGGTAGAGGTCGCAAGAGATATTGACAATACTGAGCAGCAGAAGCAGTCCGAGGCAATACTGCGTGAGCAGCTTGCGGCTCAACAAAAACTCATCGAACAGCAGATTCAGGATGCAGTTGCGATGCGCGAAACAATCTCTGTAATCAAGACTCCAGCGGAGATAGTCGTGCCGAAGAAGTAACAGTGAAGTTCGACCATTCTCGGCTGATCGCCACAGTACTTTTGAACTAATATGTAGTAGCTCAAATTTGAGATGACAGCTTCAATAATTAGTCTCTTTTCAACTTGACATTGGTTGATTGAATTCAACGCAACCAAACGTGAGGTAGTGCAAAATTCTTTTTTAATAGTGGTAATGGACGAGTCCACCGGTGACAATGAAGCAAAGCATTATTATCATCCGGTGCAGAGTATTATTACGAGCAATTAACTAATCAAGCAATTTCTTGAATGCTGAAATAATTAGTTTTTCTCTCTCTTCTATGAATTGCCGAAAGTTTTCTAATTTAAGGTCAATGTTTGGAATATAGTGCCGCTCCATATACGCCTTTCTTTCATTGTTATCCGGATATTTCTCTTTAATCCAGACATCAAAATCTTTTCCTGATTTTTCCTGGTTTGGAACACCTTCAAGTAATTGCAAATTCGCTAAATAGTTATAGTTGTTAAGGTAAAACTCGATATCATCATCATTTGTCCCACGTTTTTTCAGCCTCTGAGCTGTAAATAAATATTTTGGAAAAATATGATCTTGATGAAACTTATTCCTAAAATCTAGCGATGGATAAATAAATGCCAAAGCTGAATACGTGTATGCTTGCGCGTACTGGTATCCTAGAAGATTATCTATTTCATCATCATCAAACGATATTGCCTTAGAACTACCTTTTAATTTCAGTATGATTTCATCATAGGGAAACCCATCTTCTGACTGATTGATTACCTCTCGTATTGGTCTTAGGACATTGTCAGGCTGACCACTAAAAGTTCTTTTAAGTAGAACCATTACGAGCCACTTAAATATTTTCCTTCTATCATTTAGATATTTTGATAATTCAGAAAAATTATCTGGGCTTTTAATTTTATGTAAATATGCAGCTATTGGAATAAGTGCGTTATTTGACGTCAATGTATCCCTGTGGTATCCAAGACTGGAAAGTAGAATAACTGCTGATCTAATTGCTTTCGTAATGTCTTCCCATTGTTGCTCGATGGCAAGCATATTTTCTTGATTGAAGTTGTCAACCTTAAACGCAATATCCTTAAATCCAGCAAGGACTAAGCAGCTTTTTAGCACAAAATCCTTGTTAAAATTGAAGCCATCACCTATTGAATTAATTTCGTCCACAAACGACGTAATTTCCTCTCGTGCATCCCCTCTCCATTGCGCAGTGGCGATCGAAAGCAAAAGATCTGAATAGCTTAACTGTGTTCCTCCACTATTAACACGAATGAATATATTAAGAACTTTATCTAAGCTTTCACCTTTTTCCAGGAAAAAATTTATTGATTTATTTTTGTGGATAACCTCATATAGTTTGAAAAGTGTTCTGTTAGCGTATCTAGATTTTTCTTTCCCATATTCTGGAATAACTTCTTCAAGCAGATAATCATTAACATTAACAGGTTCCTCAAAATTTAGAATATCGCCTACGAGAAACCAAAAATGATTTTCATCTTTTTGTTTATATTCATGAGTTGTTAAAAATCTAAAATCATATTCAAGATCACCGTTATCATCTGCTGGCGCAACTAGATTTAGATAAAGTTTTCTTACTGGGAAAGCGTCATTATTATCCCATCTTTTATAGGGTAGCTTATAAGCATAGGTACCTTTGAGCCCAATATAAAGCGATGTAAGACGTTGTTGTCCATCCAATATTGCGGTAATGCTATTTTCTCCATTTATCCTTGCTTTTGAGTTATGTGTATTTTTTCTTTCATGGTATTCACGTACAAATTCATAAAATTGATAATTATTAATGTTGCTATTATCTACTTCCCAGAACAAGAAAGAGCTAATTGGATAATCCTTCATAATTGAATCGAAAAGTCTCTCTATTTGATATGTATCCCAAACAAACTCTCGCTGAATTGCAGGAAGAAGGTATTTCTTTTTATGAACACCATCTATAGCTTCTTTTATTGAGATTGGCTCTACAAATGCCATTCATTTTCTCCTTTGGTTTTTCAAGAATCATAAGTAATTTATAGTTAATACATATATTAAATGCTTTTGGCATTAACGATAAAGTTATTACGCTTCTCAGGTTTACTAGCTGTATATCATCCTAAATGCAACGAATACAGTTCTGGAGATCATGACTGTGTTAGCCACCTCATATTATGAGGCCAGATTATCGAAAATTTATTGAAAAAAATTGACTGGCTGGTTTTCTCGCGAAGCAGTCATTTTAATGATGCTAATTGTCAGCGCTTATCAATCTATTTTTGAATACGTCAGATTAAATCTAAATTTTTACAACTAATATACTAAAAATCACTTCAAGATCGAAATTCCTGCCAGAAACTAGCTCAGAAACCTATCTGGCAGCTTCAAGTCATGCATTTGGTCGTCCCATACGTTGGACCATGGGCGGCGCACTACCTGCTCTAGCACTGCATCCGGCGTGCTGATCAATTGTTCAATAACTTCAGGCGCCAACAGGGTCAGCCGCTTGATCCGGCGCACCTGCGTCAAGCCCATTCCCTCGGCATCCGCAATCTCTGCGACTGATGCCACACGCTGCTCGTCCAGCAGACGTTGCCAATAAAATGCAAGACCAAGAGCACGCAACAAGGCGGAATCTTTCACTGATTCACGAGCTTCTCGCTCACGACATGCCTCCTCCGAGAACGCCTGTGGCGCATCCAAAGGCGTGATGATTTGTTTCTTGTAGCCCCGTTTCACCAACGTCCACGGTATAAACGTTTCCATCTGGACGCCGCCTGCCGGAGCAGGCAGCTGGTAGGTGACCGGACTACCGTCGATGCGCCCACGATGTTTCTTGCTCATACTTCCTCCTCAAAGCGCTTTACCATCTGCCGCTGGGCTTCCCATTCAATCGGCAACGGATTGCGCTGAAACCAAATCAAGTTCATGCGACGTGGCTGGCGCCCAGCCATTAACCGTTCGATGATGTCGGGGGCAAGCAAAGTCAACCGTAACAACTCGTTAACCACTGAATGATGCAGTTTTTCTGCCCGGGCAATAGCCGAGCCGCTCTTCATCATGCCAGTATCGATCAAATGCTGCCAGTAAAAAGCCCGGGCAAGACCTTCGAGCAGAGTCACATTATGGGCGTTATGTTCATAGGTAACGCGTTGCATACCTCGGCGGCGTAATGCCAAAGGCACAAAGGTTTCAAAAGAACCATTCGGGAGCTGACTCATGGGTTCTCGACCTCCAGTAACTCAACACCGATCCCCTTCGGGGCAAATTCGCCGAGCAGAGCGTTCCAGCCGAGTTCACGCCACTTCACCCTGATACCCTGCATCTCACCTCTCTGGACGAGATCGACGCGTTCGATCATCAGATTGGCGATGCGATGGCGCTCGACCGGAAACAGTTGCTCCCACACGTCGTTGAGCCGCCCCATGGCCATCACGGTGGCAGCCTCGTCAATCTGGGTACCATTGCGCTGGATGTGGCGCACCACAGCTGCCACTGCTTCAGGACTGGTCAGCACCGTGCGGATCTGCGCAACGACCGCCGCCTCGATCTCTGGCGCGGGTAAACGCGCATAGCTCTTGCCCGGTGCGCCGAAGCGGCTTTCCGACTTGGACACGTAATAATGATACTTGCGCCCGTTCTTGCGTGAATAGGTCGGATACATCCGCTCGCCCGATGGTGCATATAGCAAGCCGCGCAGCAACGCATCAGTACGTGACCTGATCTTGGTTTCCACCGAGCGCGCATGCCCGTCCCTGCTCAGCATGCCTTGAACCTTGTCCCAAAGCTCCTGGTCGATGATCGGCGGGTGCACCCCAGGGTACCAATTTCCCTTGTGCGACAATTCGCCCAAGTAGATGCGATTGCGCAGCAGTTTGTGCAAATACTTCTTGTCAATGCGCGCGCCGCTGCGCGTCTGCCCTTCCTGCGTCGTCCACGCCTTAGTGGTGATGCTCTCGGCGGTTAGGTTGGCAGCAATCTGGGTCGTCGAGCCGATGGTCAACATCTCCTCGAAGATACGACGCACCACCGCCGCCTCAGTTTGGTTGACGATCAGCATGCGGTTGTCGACATCATAACCCAGCGGCGGCACACCGCCCATCCACATCCCCTTGCGTTTGGCTGCTGCGATCTTGTCACGGATGCGCTCACCCGTGACTTCGCGTTCGAACTGCGCAAACGAGAGCAGCACGTTCAGCATCAGCCGCCCCATCGAGGTCGTCGTATTAAATTGCTGAGTAACTGAAACGAACGACACTTCATAGCGCTCGAATATCTCGACCATCTGGGAGAAATCAGCCAGGCTGCGTGTCAGGCGGTCGATCTTATAGACTACGACAATGTCGATTTTCCGTGCGCAGATATCGGCTATTAAACGTTTGAGCGCCGGTCTTTCAGTATTGCCGCCAGAAAAGCCGGGATCATCATAATCATCCGCCACCGCTATCCAGCCCTGCGAGCGTTGACTCGCAATGTAGGCATGCCCCGCTTCCTTCTGCGCATCGATAGAATTGAATTCCTGATTGAGCCGTTCATCCGAGGATACCCGGCAGTATACGGCGCAACGCTTGCGCACCTTGGCTTGGGCAATGTGCACAGGCTCATTCATTGGTCACCTCGCTTGCCAATCAGGCCAAAGAACAGGGGGCCACCACCCCAGTGCGTGCCCGTGATGTGACGGGCGACCGCAGTCAAGCTCTTGAACGAGCGCCCCTCGTATTCGAATAATCCCTCGGCCGTGACCATCACGCGGTGTTCGCGCTCGCCCCATTCGCGCAATAGCACCGTTCCTGGGGCAAAATTAAATTCACGCGGCTTGGCACGCAACTTGATCCTGGAGTGTTTGGCACCAATCGCCTCTAAACGCTCCCTTGTGGCTGTGGCGAGCCCGCCAAAGGCTTCCTCTTGGATCTTATAGGCGATGCGCGATTCGACATGAGAGCGATTCGGATACTCTGGTCGTCGTGTGAAATAACGGTCCCACAGTTGCCAGAGTTCGGACATGGGGAGACTTGGTAGTTCTGCAATACGTGCAGCTACCGATGTTGGTTTATCGCTCATTGCAACCTCTCTTTTCTAGATAACGGGTTTGTATGAACGTATATGGACTCCTCCGTTTTGCGTGAAATTTTTTTGATCTGGCATGGCTGAAACACTTGCACTCGTATATCCGGCCTGTAACGGGAGCTTTCTTGTCTCCCTGACCTTGATGGAAATTCGCGGCTGGGGCCTCATCGCTCTGTCTTGGTGGCGCCAAAGCCCACACAGACCGGCAGGCTGGTCCACTGATGGATACGGTTACGTATCGACTGGCCCATGTCGGTAGCAGTTGGCCAGAGATTGCCCAACCCTTGTAAACCCAGGAAACATTCGTCGATGGAATAGACCTCGACATAGGGGCTGAAATCACGCAGGATGGTCATTACCCGGTCAGACATATCGCCGTAGAGCGTATAGTTGGATGAAAGCGCAATGATGCCATGTTGTCTTACCAAATCCTTGAGCTGGAACCAGGGCGTGCCCATTTTGACGCCTAGCGCCTTGACTTCATTGGAGCGGGCCACTGCACAGCCATCGTTATTGGAGAGCACTACGACCGGTCGATTGATCAGATGCGGATTAAAAGCCCTCTCGCAACTGACATAAAAATTATTGACGTCTACCAAAGCGAAGAGTGGTCTACTGACGAGAGTGATGTCAGTTGACATGATCACACGATAAAACGTGCTACTGTTCCCACTACAACCCCCCATACCTGCAATTCCTCGTTTTCGCGAAAACGGATGGGTGGATAAGCTGGATTCTCAGCGTGCAGTTCGATCACGCCATTGCAGGCATACAGTCGCTTGACAGTATATTCATTGTTGATCACTGCCAGTACAATATGCCCGTGTTTAGGTTCAACCGAGCGATCCACCACCAGCATATCGCCATCGTGGATATGGGCACCCGTCATGGAATGACCGATGACACGAAAGAAATAGGTCGCTGCTTTGTTACGTATCAGATAACTATTGAGATCCAGCTTTTTATCAATATAATCTTCTGCAGGAGATGAAAACCCAGCGGGAATTCGATACTGCAATAACGGCAGCATACAAACGGCAGGATCAATTTCGGCTCGCTGTAAGCGAGGGGGCGCAGATGCGCTCGTAGGCTTAAAGGGAACGATGGTGGTCATGATGGGTCCTCCTTAATAGACGATGATGCCGATAGTATAAAACACTCATTTGACTAACCAAAATGTGAGGAGATATGTGCGGACGGTTTGCCCTGGCTTATCCTCGCTCCCAACTGATCGACTGGTACCACGCAGTGTCGATGCCGGAGATGGAGCCGCGCTATAACATTGCCCCCACCACCGATATTCTGGTCATCCGTGACAGCGACAAAGGCCGGCAAGGATCGATGATGCGCTGGGGGCTGATCCCTCCTTGGGCCAAGGAGACTAGGAAGCTGCCTTTGCTGTTCAATGCTCGCGCTGAATCATTAGCAAGCAAACCCATGTTCAGACAAGCGTTTCGCAGCCGACGCTGTCTCGTTCCTGCTTCCGGATTCTATGAATGGAAAAAGTCGGCAGAGGGAGCTAGCAAGCAACCCTTCTATATTTCGGCCAAGGACGGCCCCCTTTCCTTCGCAGGACTATGGGAAAGCGCGACGATCGATGAAACAGTCATCCATAGCTGCACGATCATCACCACGGACAGTAGCAGCTTGATGCGCCCAATTCATGACCGCATGCCAGTGATTCTCCCGCGTGAAGTATGGGATACCTGGTTATCCTCTTCACAGTTACCGGATGAGGCTCTTTTGTCGCTACTGCAACCTTATTCTTCAGAACAAATGCAATTATGGCAAGTCTCCCCTGCTGTGGGACGAGTAAGTCACGAGGGAGCGCAGCTGATTCAGCCGATCGATGACCAAGGATGAGCACTCCTTCAAATTCACCTCATAGTGCTGACAATCCTCTGGAAAAACTGCAGGGGTCGGTCGAACGCGTCACCTTTCATAGCGAATCCTCGGGTTTCTGTGTGTTGCGCGTTAAAGTCAAAGGTCAGAGAGAACTCATCACCGTAATTGGTTCAGCGGCTTCGGTCACAGCGGGTGAATATATCGAATGTGCAGGTTTCTGGGTCAATGACCGGCAACATGGTCAGCAATTTAAAACGATCTCGATAAAAATCGTCCCGCCTACCACCCTTGATGGGATAGAGAAATATCTGGGCTCCGGCATGATCAAAGGAATTGGCCCTCATTTTGCTAAGAAACTGGTCAGAGCCTTTGGAGCAGAGGTGTTTGATGTCATCGAACTCACGCCAGAGCGGCTGTTGACGTTACCCGGCATCGGCAAGAAACGGTTAGAACGGGTCACCAGTGCCTGGGCTGAACAAAAAGTGATCCGCGAAATCATGGTGTTCCTGCAATCGCATGGGGTCGGCACCTCACGCTCGGTGCGTATCTACAAAACCTATGGCGAACAAGCCATCGAAAAAGTCAGAGAAAACCCTTATCGATTGGCTCTGGACATTCACGGTATTGGTTTCAAAACCGCCGATACGCTCGCACAAAAGCTTGGGATTGCACCGGACTCCCTGATCCGGGCACAAGCCGGCGTGCGTCATGTATTGCAAGAATGGTCCAACGAAGGACATTGTGCCGCAGCACGCGATACTTTGCGCGATATGGCGGCGAAGCTCTTGGAAATACCTGCGCCGGTGATCGAGGAAGGCATCACTGCCGAGCTCGTGGAGGGCAATCTGACAGCGGAAACCATCGATCAGCACGAATTCATTTTTCTGACTCCTCTTTATCGAGCCGAAGTGGGATGCGCCAATCACCTGCTGCGCCTCAATCAAGGTGAGCCGCCCTGGGGGGCCATTGATGCCCAAAAGGCGGTTCCCTGGGTCGAAGAACAGACGGGGCTGACTTTATCAGCCTCCCAGCGTGCTGCCATCGAATTGATGCTGCAGCATAAAGTAACGGTGATCACGGGCGGCCCAGGGGTGGGTAAAACCACGTTGGTCAACAGCATCCTGAAGATCCTGAAAGCCAAACAGATCAATATTGCATTGTGCGCACCTACCGGCAGAGCAGCCAAACGCCTTGCTGAATCCACCGGGCTGGAAGCCAAAACCGTCCACCGCTTACTTGAGTTTGACCCTGCCATCTTTGCTTTCAAGCATAACGAAGAGTTTCCGCTGGAATTGGATTGCCTGGTCATCGATGAATCCTCCATGATGGATGTGACGTTGATGAATCAGTTATTGAAATCCGTGCCTTCAAGTGCAGCACTATTGATTGTGGGGGATGTGGACCAACTACCATCCGTGGGGCCGGGCGCGGTATTGGCGGACATCATCGACTCGGGGAGAATTGCCACCGTCAGGTTGACCGAGATTTTTAGGCAGGCGAGCACATCAAAAATCATTACCAATTCACACCGGATCAATCAGGGGATGCTACCCATAAGCCATAATGCTCAGGATCTGAGTGACTTTTATTGCCTCTATGCTGAGACGCCCGAGGAGATTTTTAGCAAATTGATGCAAGTGGTATTAGAGCGCATACCGCAGCGCTTTAACCTGCATCCCGTCAATGACATACAAGTGCTGGCACCGATGAATCGAGGGGGGCTGGGCGCACGCTCACTCAACATTGAACTGCAGCAGCGATTAAATGGAGTAAGTGAACCCAAGGTTACTCGTTACGGTTCGGTATATGCGCCAGGTGATAAAGTCATCCAGCAGGTCAACAACTACGACAAGGAAGTATTTAACGGGGATATTGGGGTGGTGCTTTCCGTAGATGTTGAAGAGAGCCTATTGCAAATCCAGTTTGATGAGCGCGTCGTAGATTACGAATTTAATGAACTCGATGAAATCTCTTTGGCCTACGCTATCAGTATTCATAAAGCACAAGGTTCCGAATACCCTGCTGTGGTCATCCCCCTGGCAATGCAGCATTACATGCTTTTGGAGCGAAACCTGCTCTATACCGGGGTTACCCGTGGCAAGCAGCTGGTCGTCATCATTGCGCAACCCAAAGCATTGGCCATGGCAATCAAGACTCAACGTTCCCAACGCAGGGTCACTAATCTGATTTCCCGTCTTTCAGAAATTGTCTGAAAACTCCTGATTTATATCAAGCGCCTCAACATCGAGAATCCAATGATTATTCAAGGCTTCACGAGTGCTTTTACTGGGTGCCGCGTCCAAACGGCCAAACCTTTACAGTGCAATGTTTACGGCTATTTTTAGAGAATCAACAGAAGAAAATAGGTTTAAAGGAATGCTTGCTAAAGTATATAATCCATTGGATTCATTTAGAATGACAAGCTCGTGATAACCTAGGCAAGGAAGATAAATGGCAGAATTACTTCCCATTTCCGGCTGTGACGAGACGGATCGTGAACTCGACCTGATTTTCGTGCATGGACTGAATGGCAACGGCTATACGACATGGCAGAAGGACAACGACCCGAATAACTTCTGGCCTCGCTGGCTTGGTGAAGATCACCCAAACATCGGCGTTTGGTCGTTAGAATATGAAGTCAGCGCCAGCGATTGGAACGGTCATAGCATGCCTTTGTACAACCGCGCGCGAAATAGCCTGGAGCTTTTTGATTTAAAGAATATTGGGCATCGGTCTATCGGTTTTGTTTGCCATAGCCTTGGTGGGTTGCTAGTCAAGGAAATTTTAAAACTGGCTAATGAATCCAATTACGGCAGTTGGAAACCTGTTGCCGAGCAAACGCGCTTCATTGTTTTCCTGTCAACCCCACATTCTGGCGCGAACATGGCCAACTGGATCAACTATATCGGCAAACTACTGCGCACCAGCGTCAGTGTTCATGAGTTGGAAGCTAACAATCCCCAACTGCTGGAGCTGAATAACTGGTATCGAAGCAATGCCGAGCGGTTAAAGATTAAAACTTACGTTTTTTTCGAAAATCTTCCTACGCATGACATCCTGGTTGTCAATGAAGCCAGCGCTGACCCGGGTATTACTGGTGTCCATCCAATCCCATTGGATGCTGACCATAGCACGATTTGTAAATTGGACAAGAAAAGCGGTCATGTTTATGAAAGGATCAGCCAGCTATTGAATGAAACGCTGAGCAGCATAAAAAAAATCAACTCGACGTCACTATCTAATACGCCGGTTCAAGAAAAAACCAATCCAAATTTCAACCCATATCACGCTTCATCCAACCACGCCTTTCCTGGATCATTAAAATTAGCTTTCTGTGAACGACTGGGACATTCATGGAGAGAGCTGGCTGATATTTTAGAAATAAGACCCAGCGAACAGGCAAGATTTCAACAAGGACTGGAACCTAAAGCCATCTGGGAATGGCTGGAACAGCGAAAACGGTTAACCGAATTGCCTTCGGCGCTCAGAAGAATCGACCGCCACGACCTCGCAGAGGAGTTCGACCGCTCCCGCCCCAATTAGACCTGTCGTCAACCACCCCGCAGACGGCAGGTCAGCAATCAGGGATCAGGGACAAAGTTTTACAAGCTTTCTACCAAAAATGCGTCACCAATTGGTCACAACAGCGTTATGCGCTCGATTCGCGTTTTGTCGATTTTGACCCTCCTGATCGATCAGGGAACGGATGCGCAAGGTCCACGCTGGCGGCCTAAAAGCGAAAAATTCCAATCATTAAATGAAATCTTGGCGCATACCACAGAACCCTTAGTGATTCTGGGCGCACTTGGCAGCGGCAAAAGTACTTTGCTGCGCCATTTCGAATTGAATAATGCCCAGACCGCCCTGAGCCAACTCGAACAAAACCCGGCAGCCAACACGCCCCTCACTTTTTTTATTCAGCTCAATGACTTCAAAGGCCAACGTGCCAGCGATCCAACTCCGCTGCTATTAGAATGGTTATCCAAACGCTGGGCGCACTATCATCCGGATTTGCCTGATTTACGCGCTTTAATCGAGGACGGGCGGATCACACTGCTACTCGATGCCCTGAATGAAATTCCGTATCGCAACGCTGAAGTCATCCAGCTCTGGAAAGATTTTCTCGCTGAACTGGAAGCTTTCCAAAGCACCACCCGGGTGATTTTTACCTGCCGCAGCCTGGATTACAGCGCTCCCTTATCGTCCAAAGAACGGCCCGTACCCCAGGTGCGTATCGAATCGCTATCCGATGATAAAATCGAGGAATTCCTGCGGCAATACAGCCCGGATTATGGCGACACCTTATGGAAAAATCTGAGACATAGCGCGCAGTTAGATCTCTTCCGCTCGCCTTATTACCTCAAAATGCTCATCGAGGAAAGTATTAACGGGCAAGTACCCAGCGGTCGCGCTGCCTTGTTTACCGCCTTCGTGCGCCGGCTCATCAAGCGTGAAATTGAGAACCCCAACAATCCACTGTTTGAAGCCGGTGATCTGCTGGACGCGCGCGATATTCAGCGGCTCACCTTAGCGTATCTCGGCAGAACAGACTACGAGTTACCGAAACGCGGCCGACTCATTCCCAAGCTCGGCTTACTGGCCTTCCAAATGCAGAAACTCAGTAAGCGAAAAGAATCCGGGCTGGTTAAAATCGACTATGACCAGGCGCTGGCGATGCTCGAAGACCCGCTGAGTAAAAAGATACTCGATGCCGGCGTCGCCATGAATGTCTTGGAGCAAGATCTAGTGCAAGATCAAGTTTTCTACATTCACCAATTACTGCAGGAATATTTCGCCGCGCACCACTTTGCAGCAGCCCCCGAGCCCGACTTGGCGTATCAAGCCTGGCAAGCGGATGCCGTTTCTCCCAGTTTACAGGAAACCCTCGACACACTGGGGGATGCCGACCCGCTGCCACCCCTGCCATCCACCGGATGGGAAGAAACGCTGATGCTTGCCAGCGCGATGCTACCCGATCCTGATGAATTCACCGCCCAACTGATGAACGTCAACCTGGCACTGGCGGGCCGTTGCGCGGCGCAACCCGATGTCAAGCTATCCGCGCCGAGGAAAAAGCAACTGCAACAGGCTTTGGTGGAACGTACCCAGAACCCAGCCGCCGATGTGCGGGCGCGTATCGCCGCTGGTTTTTCATTGGGCGAGCTGGGCGATCCACGTTTTCAAAAACACCAGGGAGCGGATGGCGCATTCATCGTGCCGCCGTTGATTCCCCTATCCGGCGGCAGCTATCCTCTCGGCAGCGATGAAGGTCTGCATGATAACGAGGCGCCATTGCATCAAATCACCTTGGCTTTCTTCCAATTGGCGCAATTTCCGGTAACCAATGCCGAATGGCGCCTGTTCATGGAAGCCGGCGGCTACGACGACGAACGCTGGTGGCAAACTGACGCGGCACAAGCTTGGCGGCGGGGGGACAATACTTCTGCAGGGCCAAAACTGCAATTGCAGGAAACTCGAAAATTGTTCCAGGCGTATTCTACGCAAATTCGCGAATGGCAACGGCAAGGCAAGATTACCTCAAAGCAAGCGGATGACTGGGAAACCATTGCGCAATGGAGCGATGAAGACCTTGAAAAATGGCTAAATGGCAACTATCCCGGCGGCCGATTAACTGAACCTGCGTTCTGGCGTGATGATACCTACAACCGGCCGACCCAACCGGTCGTAGGCATCTGCTGGCATGAGGCCAACGCTTACTGCGCCTGGCTTAGCGCCCACAGCAGCTTGGACTTTCGGCTACCTACCGAGGCCGAATCGGAAGCGGCCGCGCGTGGAGCGGCTGCATGGCGTTTTGCCTATGGCGACACATTTGACAACCGAAAGGCCAACACTTTTGAAAGCCATATCCGCGCTACCACGCCCGTCGGCGTCTTTCCCGATGGCAACACGCCGCAGGGCTTACAGGATATGACCGGCAATGTTTGTGAATGGACCAGCAGTCTGTTGAAATCTTACCCTTATGATCCCTATGACGGCAGGGAGAACCAAGATGGCTCGGATGGACGCCGGGTTGTGCGCGGCGGCTCCTGGTACGAAGGTAAGCACAGTGCGCGCGCGGCTGCCCGCGGCCGCCTCACACCCGTCGGCCGCAACAATAATCTGGGATTTCGATTGGCGTGTTCGTCCCCCTTCATTCACCCCCTTTAGGGGGCAGACAATTGCAGTTGACCACCTGCCTGTTGCGAATGGCTAAACGCTGGTAACGGCGCAAGCTATTTCCAGCAATGGTCCCCGACTGCGGTTTGTGATCCGAGGCGAAGGATTTATGATGGCGCAGTGACGTTCCGTCCGCACGGTTTCCAGCCATCGGGCTTATATAAAAATAAGGTGTCTCAGAGCGTTAGCTCAGGAGACATTTTACTTGGCCTGCATCCAGCCGTCGAGTAAACGCCCCAGTTCCGCGACCGAGTGCTGATATGTTGTTATTGCCCTGCATTCAGCCAGCGCCATTGATGCGCTAAACGCAAGTACAGGCATAGCTTATTGAGCGCGGCATCCGCCTCGCATTGATGCTTTTGTCGAGTGGATCCCTGGTTTTGTGCATCGTATAATGCTTCCTGAAAATCCAGGGCTGCATCGACCATCCGCTGCTCTTTTGGATGAAGACGTGCGCTGGCTCATCAAAATCATTATCGCAGGCGGCGATGGTGTGCTCGAGGATGATTATCAAATGGCTTGGTTCCCGGTGACGACTTATTGGCATTCACAAGATTCAGAGGGCTGCCTATTGGCAATCTGACCTCACAGTTTTGGTCAAATTGCTACCTGAATCCCTTTGACCATTTTGTAAAGCGGAAGCTGCGATGTCCGACCTATGTGCTTTATGTGAACAACATGGCGTTGTTCAGCAACAGTAAAGCCGAACTCTGGAACTAGCGAGAAGCTCTGATCAAACGCTTGCAATCCTTGCGTTTGCTGCGCCGGTGGAACGGGGCATCCCCTGGCTGGGCTTTATTGTTTATCCGCAATATCGACCCATTAAGGCACGCAACGTACGCCATTTTTCAGCCCGGCTCCGGGATCGCTGGCAAGCATTTTGTAGGGAGCCATCAGCTTTGCCGAATTTGACAGCAGCGTTCAGGGATGGATCAATCATGTGCGCTACGCCGATAGCTGGGGACTACGCAAGCATGTATTGGGTAAACCGTTGATGACCAAACGTTCGGCACCCGAATAACATGCAACCAGCATGCCAAAGGGCTATAAATTCAATTTCAGAGCGCTCAACCGGCGATAACCGGTTGCATGATTTTGCCATAATGTATACAAGCTGGCAGAAAAAAATTCGCGGCGCGCTACGCATGCTTTTTGCCGCTGACGTGGCCATTAGTGTTCAGGGGTTCGAATGATGGGGGACGAACACGCCAACCGAAACCCCAGGCTACGGTTGCGGTCGCCGGGAGTGTAGCGGAAGCGGAAAACCGCGCACGATTCCTCCTGATAATTGATCCAGGAGCCGCCGCGCACAACCCGGTAATTGATCCAGGAGCCGCCGCGCACAACCTGGCAGGCATTACGCGTGGCATCAGTAGCCTCAGGTGCATGATAGCAGTTCGCACACCATTCCCAAACATTGCCACTCATATCAAGGGCCCCTACTGGCGATCCACCTTGCGGATAAAGCCCAACGGCCGTGGTGCGTCCCAAACCGCTTTCAAAAGTATTGCAATACATTGGTGCAAATACTGGTCCCCAAGGAAAGACATTTTCCGTACACCCGCCTGTTGCGGCTTGTTGCCACTCCAATTCGCTTGGCAAACGGATAGCGTAACCCAGTTTAAAAGTCAGCCAACGGCAAAAGGCTATCGCATCGAACCAGCTGACCCTGTCGGCCGGATGATTATCGACTGTTTGATATTGTTCGCCGGGTTCGGGGGCATGTTGTAGGTCAATCCACCAGCGTTCATCAGGGTAACCGTCCACGGCTTCCAAAAAGGCACGGTATTGCTTGTAAGTCACTGGATATTGGCCGATGAAAAAAGCGTCGACATTAAACGTGCCTGCGTCATTTTCCAGCACGATTCTGCCCGGCGGCACCTTACACCATTCGACTTGCGGAAGGCCTGCTGCATCGACACCGACACCTGGACGCGGATCGCCGATATCCGCCAGCCGCATGCCGATGCGTTCGCGCTGTTGATGCGTCAAAGCGGAATCGTTGAGCTTTTCCAGCAAACGTTCAGCCTCTGGACGGATAAAATCAAGCGCTTGCGCAGATAATCGTGGCTGAAGCTTTTGCTGCATGGCGTAGACTTGCTGCAATCGCTCGTGCGGCCAGAGGTTGGCGTCAGATTGATTATTACGCAGCCATTCAGTGGTTTCTAGTTCGACTTGGCGCAGCAGGCAAAAATCGTTCAACCGTACGTCGATCCATTCTTTGAGTAAATCCCAATGGGTCAATACGGCCTCATGCGCCACCTCGACGATAATCTTTGTCGCGCATGAATGCATTTGGGCATCGATTTCATTAATGGTGTTTTTGACCAGCAAGCGTGCCTCGATAAAAGCGTCGATGAGCTGTCGGGCCGCAGCAGTTTTAGCAACCGTGGCAAAATCAGCACGTTTACGAGTGGCAACGCGGCGCTCGGAATCGACCGTGACTAACTCGGCGAAGACGTCAGACAATGCATTTTGCGCAGGAGGCTCCAGGTTGCGATAAACTTCCTCGGCATAGCGGCCGATGGCTAGGCTGACCCCACCCATATGCCGGTAAGCTTGCAAAGTCAACGTCGTGTTCGGGAAGCAGGCAAGATAAAGCTTTTCCAAAGCAAAGGCCATTAATGCCAGCGCCCCGGAACCGGTACCAGTATCACGTAGAATCTCCCCTACCAGGCCGGATTCGAATTGCAACCCCGCCACTTTGGCTGGTTCAACGATCATTTGCGACAGAGAAGAAATATCTGGCGAGGCTAAATGCCAAGCGCCGCAATTGATGAGCCTGGCCAGTGCGGTATAGTTGAGGCAGTGTTCATGAAAGTCAGCGCGTACCGTCAGGATAATGCGCAGATACGGGCTCTGTATGGCTTGATCCAACAGCTGGATAAAGCGTTGCTGGTAATTTTCATCGACCAGGGTGAACAGCTCTTCGAATTGGTCAATGAACAAAACCA
This sequence comes from Nitrosomonas communis, assembly GCF_900114745.1. Taxonomy (GTDB): domain Bacteria; phylum Pseudomonadota; class Gammaproteobacteria; order Burkholderiales; family Nitrosomonadaceae; genus Nitrosomonas; species Nitrosomonas communis_A. The sequence goes on from NZ_FOUB01000007.1 coordinate 106,267, forward strand.
ATTGCGTAGCAGAGGGCCTTTGCAACTGGTATTTTTCTGCTATTTCATCGATATTACCACGTTGTTGCAGTTGGGTGGCCATCTCGCGAGGTGTCATTCCCAGCTTTTCAAGTACAGGCTTTAACGCGGCAGATAACGCCATGAAGGGGTTGTCACCAACCTCACCGGGCGTAAAGCGCAACCATTCCCAACCACGGCTGTTTTCTGTTTGCCTTAGCCTGGGCAATAAGCCTGCACGTACGAGGGACGATTTACCAGAACCCGACGCGCCGATGACAGCCAAAAATCGGCCGGTAATGATTTTATCAAACAAAGCGTTTATTTCAGGTTCTCGCCCGAAAAACAAGACAGCTTCGTCTTCTGTAAAAGCGCGCAGGCCAATATAAGGGCAGGTGCCACTGATTTTTTTCGGTTCGGGCGAGGACTCGAGCGTGCCGCTGGAATGGATCTTTGCAGCAAGATCTGGCCGACCAATATCTTTTAGTGCTGGTTCCAGTTGATCCAATCGGGCGTTCTGTTCCAACCATGCCCAGATTTCCCGTGCTTCATCACCCTGAGGATATTGTTTTTGGTGCCTATTCGGAATTTCAAAGTAATCGGCCAGTTCCTGCCAATTGTTGCCCAAATTATTGTAAAAGATTATTTTTTGCTTACCGTTGTACTTTGTCATGGCTTGCAGCGCCTTCATTCAGGGGCGGATGTAAAAATCCGCGCCAAATCGGGACGATTAATATCAGTTAGCATGCCGGGCAATTCATGTAAACGACCACGATTGTCCAGCCATACCCAAATGTGCCGACCTTCATCGCCGGTTGCAAATCGGTTCTGCTCCGCGGGTGTAATCTCTAAATAATCGGCCAGTAGTTTCCAATCTTCGCCCAGCCGCTGGCAAAAAGCTATTTTAGCTTTGCCTGTCATGCTAATTGGCGGAGGTGAAGGCGGGATATGCGGTGAGGATTTTTGTTGACGAATAAGTTGCGCCCGTTCCATCAGCCCTTCACGTATAGCCAGAAATAAGCGTTTGCGTTCACCTGCTTCGCGATAATGTTCTTCTACCGTCATGTCACCGCCCGGCAGAAACTGGCGGCTCGCTAGCCAATCGTGGCGCTTCCAATTGCATGGCGACAAGATGACCGGAAATAAATACTTGGTCCCAGCCAGAAAATGGGCAATTTCCACATTATGGCAATAATCGGAATCGAGAAATCCCTGACTGATCAAAACCAAAGCGATATCGCAGGTTTGAATTTGATTTTTGATTACCTGATCCCACAGCTCGCCGGGTTTTATTTCCCGATCTGTCCAGAATTCGATGCCCTCTCGTTCCAGCCCTTTGAGAAAACCCAACAATGAGTCAGGTTGCAAATAGTGTGCATCCTGATGGCTATAGCTGATGAAAATTTTTATGGTCGAATTCATTGTCATCACGGCATGCTGAAAAAATTCCATGAACAAGAAGAGATCGTAAGCTCCATCTAGAAATACGCCTGAAAGAAAATCGGCGAATACTGCGTGCAAGCTTGATTCTTTCGTGGTCTGCTAACAATATTTTAGCATTACAAACTGTCGCGTCTATGGCCATTATTTCATTTCGCTGTAAATAATGGTCCGCCTGCCAAAATGCTCCAAGTTTAAGTGAGCAACGTATAAAAGGGTCAAGTCGCACACCGTTATATCAAAGATCAAATAAATTGCTTGCAATTCATAGATGACTTACCCATCATAATTTCGCTGCAAAGTTTTGTCCGTTCGCAAGAAGGAAGAACTTACAATTGAGCAGGCGGCAGCGCATTTTTGTGTGGAAATTGCCAGCGTGACGCGCTGGGTGGAAAATCCCAATCCCAAGCAGACCCGTAACAAACCGGCGATGAAGATCGACATGGTCGCAACGGGCTCGTCGACTAGGTATAAGCGAAAAAGGTCTCGGCCACGCGCTGCGACGTATGAACTCCGCTACAAACAAACATTGCAGCATCCCAAAGCGGACGAAGACAAACGGCACACCTTCCAAGAGGCAATTAAGGCGAATGAAGCTCAAAACCGCGTCATCGTCTATATTGACGAGAGTGGTTTTGCTCACGATATGCCACGAACACATGGGTATGCGTCCATTGGCAAGCGGTTTCAAGGTGTGTGTAATTGACATGCAGAGGTCGCGTCAATGTGATCGGCGTGTTGATCGGCAAGTGTCTTCTAACAGTGGGATTGTTCATAAGCAATATTGATGCAGATACTTTTTTCGGTTAGACGGTAACACAATCTGTTGCCAAAACTCCCGCCAGCATCAGTTGTGGCCATGGATAACACGACCCTTCACAAGAGGCAGGATATCCAAACCGCCATTGCCAATGCCGGGCATACACTTGAATACTTACCGTCTTATTCCCCAGACTTTAATGACATTGAGCCAAAATGGGGCCAAGCCAAAGCCATCAGGAAAAGGGAAGGGTGTTCCATCGAGCAGCTCTTTGCCGCTTATAAAATTTGAATCACTTTATATAAGATAATCCACATGGAGTCCAAAAGATTCCGGACTGAAAACGGAAGCTGCTCCGATTGCTGGTAAGGGCGGTTAGCAGATTCGGCCAAATTATCGAATCCACGTCCTCAAGACTAAGGCGTTACTATCTGGATCGGAAAGTGGACGCAGGTTCGGTTCCCTACTCCACCACCAATACCAAAGACCAACCCTTCATCCGGTTGGTTTTTTTTCGCATACTCTTGCGTGTTTGCGCGGGTTCCTGCGGATTATTGCGGACTTCGAGGTTCCAAGAAATCCCACAAATTTGCTCACTTTTTCTCTCTTTGCGCCATTATTCTCTCCAACCCTACCCGTCAAATGAATGCGAAGTCCACAAGTTCTAATTTTTTAGGTGATAAAAATCAATGAATTATGCGCGGACTAATCAAGTGGTTTATTTTCAGCATTGGTAGGCGGAGGAAACTGTGCCCGTTCGGAGAGTGGAAAAATCTTGCTATAAGGAAAAAATTCTTGGAAACGTCAAAAGAGTAACTACCTTGATGGACTGGTTTTGGCCAAGAGTGAACATATGGTATGGTTGTCGTTAGCTGCCTTAGCTTGGGTGGAAATCTGCTGGAATAGGATAGGCATATGAAGAGGAAGAAGAACAACAAAGTTACGCAGAAACCTGACGAGGTGCTGATCTCAGGCCCGCTAACAATGGCCAGGTTCGGAAGCACTATTGTGTCAAAGAATGTGTGGCAGCCCAGAGAATTTGAAAAACATCAAGAACTGCTTGCGGAAAATTACGCTGGTGTAGTGCAAGAAATTGACCGGAGCATAGCCGAGGTTACGGCTTTGGTTTCAACTTTGAATCCGCTTACAATACTTCATCGCGCTTGGCAGGAGCGCAGCGCATCTTATCTGCCTATAGATAGCGAAGTTGCTGTCCAGCAGGAGCAAGTTCTTGCAGCACGCATACTTGACTATGTGCAGAGCTTGGTCGCGAGCACCGAGCCGGCTATTCAGCAGGCGGACATGCCTAGTGATAAAGACTGGGCCAATTTAAATCGGCTAGTTGAGTCAATCTTCTTTGAGCTGATCCCGCAGTACTTTATGTGCGCGGCCGCAAAGCGTCGCCGGAGCGAGTCTGCAGTTGACCCCGCATTTGAAGAGTTTCACTTTCGTACCCAGCTCTACTGGTGCAACGTTACAGGAGAACAGTATCAAGTCCACCAAGTACAAGCACTTCGAGAGCTACTAGCCCCACAAAGCGAGACCATTTTTCAGCTTTATGGCCTGAGTAGCGAGCAGTTGTGCGATGAGCTTGCAAAGATCTGGCATTCGCTCACTAATTCTGTGTCTCGTCCTTGCCTGGGTGCGCCTACGTCAGGGATTCGGTATTGTTGATGCGGTGCTGAGTGCGGTTACGCTCGCAGTTGCTGCGCTGCCTGAAGAATTTCCAGTTGTTTTTACCTTTTTTCTTGGCGTTGGGGTATACCGTCTGGCACAACGGCGGGCGCTGGTGCGACGCGCGGTGGTGGTGGAAAATATTGGGCGAGTATCCTGCATTTGCTCGGACAAGACCGGCACCATCACCGAAGGCCAGTTGAGCTTGACCCACCGTTACCCGCACAATGATGTTAGCGATGAGCAGTTGCTTTCGGTTGCGGCCTTTGCTTCCCGCAGTGAAACCGATGATCCTTTAGATTTGGCAATTCTTCACGTGGCGCCCCCTGTACTTTCGCATCACTCTCTGCTGATGACATTTCCCTTTACAGAGAATCGCAAGTGTGAAACCGCCATTTGGCGCAAACCGGATGGTGCGTTAACAGTAGCGACTAAAGGGGCACCGGAGATCATATTCGCCATGTGCTCTTTCGCAGAGAACGAGCGCATAAAATGGGAAACTCAGGTTGCTGAACTCGCGAAAGCTGGACATAAAGTGATCGCTTGTGCGGAGCGAGGCCTCACCGATTCTGCCTGGGCTGGAGGAGAGCCGAGTCGTGAATTCGGTTTTGTCGGTTTGCTCGCCTTTGAGGATCCGGTGCGCGAGGGAGTTACCGAAGCAATCCAAAACTGTCGTGAAGGGAATATTCACGTTGTGATGGTCACTGGCGATCATCCTGCCACCGCAGAAGCGACAGCGCGCGAGATAGGCTTAGGCCAAGGAAACCCTAAAGTGATCGAAGCAACTCAACTGGACGATTTATTACAATAGGGAGACGCTGCTCTAATGAACGTGGATGTGATCGCACGTGCCGTTCCATCACAAAAACTCAGCTTAGTACGGGGCCTCCAATCCGTTGGTGAAGTTGTGGCGGTCACTGGAGACGGGGTAAATGATGTGCCGGCTTTACAGGCTGCTGATATCGGCATTGCTATGGGTCAGCGCGGCACCCGCAGCGCACGTGAAGTTGCCGCCATTGTACTGTTGGACGATAACTTTCGCACCATCATTCACGCTATCGCTGAAGGCAGGCAGTTGTTTCGCAATTTGAAACTGAGCTTTGCCTACCTATTGATGATCCACATTCCATTGGTTATCACCGCGGCACTCATACCTTTAGCAGGCTATCCCTTACTTTATCTACCTGTTCATATTGTCTGGCTCGAGCTGATCATTCATCCCACGGCATTGCTGGTCTTCCAGGAGCTGCCAGCAAATGAACGCTTGAACACGATCCAAAAAACACAGCACCCTCGATTTTTTAATCAGCGGGAATGGTGGGTGATCGCCATTGTTGGAACTCTGATGACATTAATGATCATCTATGGCTATGAACGCAGCCTTGGTATAGGTTACGAAGTTGAGCACGCACGGGCCATGGCCCTAGTCACTCTATCGTTTGTAAGCGCCATGTTGACTCTTGTTCTGAGTGGCCTGTCTAACTTCATGTCACGTATCATGGTGCCAGCAACCATCGCACTAACTTTGCTGTTGGTGCAATTTCCAACCTTGGCTTCGTTATTACATCTGGCCCCCCTGCATTTAGATGATTTGATGCTCAGCGCCGTCTGTGCGCTTGGCATTGCTATGATTGTCGTTTTGGGACGGTTTAGAGTTCTGTCATATTAACCGAGTAGTAACGTAGACTGTTTTTCATATGGGTTCAAAATAAAAAATAGTGAAGCCAACATTACTTAAAATTGCTTCATAAAATCCAATTACTTATCATACAGCCACACCAAATAATCTTCCTACTGGCCGCAGTTAAACTCATTGTGAGAGTTCCCTAAATGTAACTCTGATAGCACCGATAGACATAGTTGCTCCTCCTGCGCGTACGGCAACACTACTCAAAGATGTCAGAAATATGAGTGACGATACTGTAATCAAAGATATCAGCTGAGCGTTTGACACATTCCATGCGATCAATAATAATAGCGCAGCACCAATATAGCATGTCTCCTATAAATTGATTATAATTTACAGATAACCTATCCGATATCATTTCGCCGTAAAGTATTATCCGTTCGGGAGAAGGAGAACCTCTCAATCGCACAAGTGGCCGAGCGTTTTTGCGTAGGTGTCGCCAGTGTGACGCGCTGGTACAAGACTCCCGATCCCAAGACCACCCGCAACAAGCCTGCCACCAAGATTAACACTGAGAGGTTGGCACAGGACGTCAAGAATTATCCGGACGCATATCAGTACGAGCGCGCCAAACGGCTGGGAGTCAGCAAGCAAGGCATTAATCACGCTTTAAAGCGTCTGGGCGTGACCTATAAAAAAAAGCCTGCGTCACCCCAAAGCCAGCGAAGAAGAGCGACATATCTTTCAGCAAAAAATTGAAGGCTATGAGCGCGAAGGCCGCGTCATCGTTTACCTTGATGAAAGCGGCTTTGCGCACGACATGCCACGCACGCATGGCTATGCCCCTGTGGGCGAGCGCGCCCATGGCGTAAAAGACTGGCATGCACGAGGTCGAACCAATGTCATTGGCGCCCTGATCGGAAAGACGCTGCTGACCATAAGCCTGTTTATAGCCAATATCACCGCGGACATTTTCTATGCGTGGGTGACGCAGGACCTGTTGCCTAAACTTCTGCCCGCTTGCGTGATTGTCATGGACCACGCAACGTTCCATAAACGGCAGGATATCCAAACCGCCATTGCCAATGCCGGGCATACGCTTGAATACCTGCCGTCTTATTCCCCGGACTTTAATCACATTGAACCCAAATGGGCTCAGGCCAAAGCCATCAGAAGAAGGGAAGGTTGTTCCATCGAGCAGCTCTTTGCCGCTTATGAAATTTAAATCATTTTATATGGGATTTTCTATAGTAAATGTACCTGCAGAGAAAAAAGCTGCTTGCATGGGACGGACTCTAGCAATTTCTTCTAAACCTAGCTCATCTTTTGCATGTGCTCCCTCAACAAAGCGGTTGTAGCCGACTCAAGCCTGGAAAATAAGAACAGCGATACCTCAACACGTGGTTGTGTTGGTTAACGGAGGCATTCAACTTTTGTAAAAAGCAGGGATGAGCTAAATGAAAAATTGTTTCTAGTCAATCCTGCCTCGTTAGTATCTAAAATCGTCTAGCTTCATATTTCTGCAATAATTCATCAATATAATAAAAACCATCTAGAAATTGTCAAAAATTCATGGAATCGATTTCTAGCCATAGGTAACTACCTATCTCTCAAGATGATTTTCTCCCATAAGGTAGCTACCTAACGTGAGTTCGACCTAAAAAAATCTGTAACTGGAACCTGAATTCCTTAAACTCCTTAAATTCCTTATGATGATGTGATTCCAAAAAGAGCTTCATCAATAGATGAATCAGATACCTTTCATGCTTTTCTTATCCCGAACTCATGTTAATTAATGATTCAGAGGTGATTATTTATTGCTCATCGAATACAAAAGCGGTTATTCAGCCTCCTTGTCGTAATAAGCAGCCGCATCAAGAAGCGGTTGGGCATTGCCGCCTTGTTGAGCAACAATAGCTGCCGACTCTCTAAGCCGTTCTGCCAGTGATTTTGCCTGCTGAGGGTAAAATAAATTTTCCTCTCCCTGTTCTCGCCCTTCTGTTATCCCCTTTCCTTTTTTTAACTTCTGCTCTTCCTCTTTCCGTATCTTATTTATTTGCTCCTCAGCCTCACCCTGATTCTCCGGTGCGGTATTAGATTTCCCTGAATTATCAGTTTTTTGTCCTGGGGCGGCCTGTGCCGATATTGACATTCCTGTACCTATTATCATAGCGATGGTGACAATCAGCAAAGCAAGGACCGTTCTCAACGTGTGAATATATTCCATTTTATTACCCTCCTAATGGTTAAACCTTTTCTATAAAATCACCGAAGTAGCGGATACTTACTGCGTCAGCGCCCGATCTACTGTAAACACTGCTGGTGTCGTGCTTACGTTAACTTCGCGGATAAACTGACCACCATATAAATCTCCACCGTCAATTCCCGTGACCTCTAGATTCACAGATTTGTCTGCCGATAAGGTGACTTGATTTGTAACCCGATCCCACTTTGCTTGTATATTTGCAGTCTTAGCGTCGAGCCTATCCTTTGTCTTATCACCAATCTGCCAATATGGCAAATTTAATACTGGTAAGTTAAATAACCGCTCATAGACTTCGAAAACAGCGTTTAACCAGTCAAATATCAGTGTATTGCCGTTTGCATAGTTGGCTGCATTCGATTGATGGAAAAAATGAGGCCATTTATTAAAGCTCAGCATATGACGCACCGCACTGTCTGCTTCAGCAGCAAGAATTTCTGCATAATTCCGAGGAGCGCAGATCGCTCCGGGGATCGTGCAGGGATCCTGACCGGTATTCACAAATCGATCGTGAAATATATAGTTGTATTCATCAGTCAGCTGATCCGGATTAATGACATTCACGAACACATTGGTTGGCCAGCGCGGCAGCATAATACGATCGGTCGGTTTGCCGTCATCGTACTGAGTGATATATTGCTCAACATTCTGTGCTCGCTGCGATGAGTCGGAAGCTACATTTTGTACGTTTGTATTGGCTGCAGCTCGTAGAAGCAACGTGTTGGCGCCACCCTGATCAAATGCTACATCGTCATCCTGAATATTTGCCATCTCCGGGTGAAACAAAGGATCAGCAGTGCATCTGCGATCTTTCAGGCCAGAGTGATTACCAGTGAGCAGGACTTTGTTGTTATTAGCTTGGTCAGGCAGCCCCAACAGTTTCCACACCATCCGGTTATTAGTAATCTCTGCCTCAATAGGTGCTTCGTTAGCGAAGGTTTCATAATCACACGGTGCATTAGCCGGCACGGGCGGCTTATCCATCGCAGCATGCGTAAAAGTATGATTGATGTAGCGGAACGCATCTTTGTTGGTAACCACAGCCGCTACCAAATCTTCCGTCAGGTTTGTAACCAGTGGCGTAGCTGCCGGATCAACCACAGCCCCGGCTCCATTAAATGGAAAATCCAGTTGGAAAGCGCTGCCAGCCACTGGATGCGCAGCCCGGAAAGTAGTTTGCTTTTCTACGAGATTGCTGATATCGCTGCTGTTCAATCGGTAAGATTGCAACTGATTAGTCGCCTTAAGGCTGGGATCCCATAATTCATCCTCAATGAATAAATCATCCAGATGAACAGCCATATAAACGCGCCGCGCCCCCACGAATACCCCTTGCGTCGCCCAGTTGATAAACTCGTAGGCCAGTACTTTTGAATGAAGGAGGAATGAGGCATGAGTAATAGTCGAGATCATTACCTCACGTACTGGTGTAGTCTGATTGGGTAGCTTGTATTGCACGATCGATACCAGCGCTTCTCCATTAGAGGTTTGCAGCAGCGGCATAACGTTCGGGATAGTGCCATCGCGTGGTCCCACGGCATCATTGCGCGGAGTGGCCGCGAAAGCAAAGCCAGTAATCGGCAGCGGATTCGCCAGGTTTACCGATTCTAATACTTCTTTTTGATAGGCAGCAGGTACTGACCACTGCGTATTATAGCTGGCTCCACTGGATGAAAAAACCAGGCCATAATCCAGATAGATGCCAAATGGTGCCTGGGGGTCAGAATAGGTGGCCGGCCAGCCCGATAAAACGGCTTCACGGACCTTAAAGTCCTTTTCGTAATTGTGCAGAATGTCCCACTCTGCCGGCGTGAAGTTGGGAGTCAAATCGGAGATTGTCAGGATAATGCCGTTATAGCTACCCACACAACCCGCATCCACGGAGTTGCAGGCTACACCATTCAAAGAAGCGAGCTTATCTGCAGTTAAATCCTGGGTATTAGCATTCAATACGTCATAGGGCACGCCTATTTCATCCAGAACAGGCTTAATATAGCTGAGCTTCAGATCCTGGGTTTCATCTCCTGTAGAAATAACCAATACTCTCAGATTGACAGCATTATCGGCTAATGCAGGTGGCGTTAGAATTATTGCCAGCCACATTATCACTGAGATAATAAGATCAATTTCCTTTCCATAGTTCTTTTTCATAAGCAATTCCTTTCACCTTCACAACTCTGCATACATAAAAATCTATTTGAAGTATTACCCACCACATGGTTTCTATAATTCTTTATCATCTCCAATGATCATAAGTGCATAAAGATATTGGCGTGAGTTCGGGATAAAAAAACAGCAAAGGGACTCTGAATTCTTTATGATAAAAAGTTTTTGAAAAAGAGCTTCATCATTACTAGTGAGGTGAAACACCTCACTTCATATTAGACTTCTTCAAGCTCTTCCAGCTGTGGTGTGATCCTTATATCGAACTCACGTTAATATTCATTTAATTCTGACTTGGAGCAATGAATTTTCTTTGGCCCGTGGTTATCACGCTAGACATATTGTTGGCGATCGGTTCATCTTCAGATAAGGTGATAAAAATACTCCAAATAGTGGATAGTGCCGCGCCTGAAAGTCGTGGTTTTTTTACATTACTAGATTTCCTATGTACGGGTGTATTGGCACATAACCAACGAACAGACAAATCTGCTCGTCGTTATTATTGCTGGTTAGCGATTTTTATGGCTTTGGCTGCCTGCTTTCGCATGTTGCTCAGATGTACCGCCACGGGTAGAGGAAGATTCATCTTTGGAACCACCTTTGCTATGTGTGCGGGAAGAAGATTTATCTTCATCCTCGGAGCCACCTTTGCCACCTGACTGTCCACCTTTGCGACCTGCTTCACGCGCTTCTTCCGAGCTAAACTCATGAGCTGTACCTTTTTCATGGGCAGCATGACCTCCTTTTCTGCCTGCTTCGCGCGCCTCTTCAGAAGTGAATTCATGAGCCGTACCCTTTTCATGAGCTGCACGGCCTGCTTCACGCGCTTCCTCTGAGGTGAACTCATGAGCCGTACCCTTCTCGTGAGCTGCGCGACCCGCTTCGCGTGCTTCCTCTGAGGTAAACTCATGAGCAGTACCCTTCTCATGAGCTGCCTTGCCACCCTTGCTCGCAATTTCACGTTGCTTGTCTTCATCCATAGAAGCAAAACCACGCTGGCTGGTGCCCTTGTTATCCTCATCCTTTCCTTTATTCGAAGGCAT
>NZ_FOUB01000185.1 GCF_900114745.1 Nitrosomonas communis
CTAGTATATCGTTTCACAAAAATAGATACATTATGCGGCAAAATCGAAGTTGCGCCATCGGTAGATAACTGGTGCAGCATTCATCTCTGCAATGCCTTTCATAATTCTGTTCTTTAGCTCATCCTTTGAAGCTACTCGGATATGACGCAGAAAGGTTCTTGCCATTTTCGAGAATACCGACTCAATCAAATTTAGCCACGAGCCATGCTTAGGTGTGTGAACGTAACTGAAACGCCCCGGATGCTCAGCCAGGTAGGCCATGGTTTCTTTCGAGATGTGGGCAGAATGATGGTCGAGAATCAACCGAATGACCGATCCCTGAGGATAGTACGCATCCAGCTCTTTCAAGAAGCCAATGAATTCCCGACTGCGGTGACGATCGTGCACCTGCGCGATGATGTGTCCATTGTGCAAATCGATTCCGGCAATCATCGACACCGTACCCTTTCGAACGTACTCATGGTCGCGGGCCACACATGATTGCTCGCCAGCAATGGGAGGCAAGTCCCGTGCAGTATTGGTCAGCGCTTGAACACCTGGTTTTTCATCTACGCTAACCGTGTATTGCGGCCGTCGATCTGGCATCTTATTTTCAGCATCGTGCGCCATGGCAATTTCTCGATAGACCACCAATACCTCATGCATCTTCTGCTCAAATTCAGCATCGCGTTTTTCCAGGTAATAGCGAATACGATGCGGTTTGATATCGTGAGCATTGAGGATACGCCATACTGTCGCCTTTGCAGCTCGCTGCAAGCACGAGTGCCCAGCTGCTACAGCACCTGACCGCACAAACTGCGCTAAAGCAGAAAGTGTCCACAACTCTGCAGCCAATGCATGATCTTTTGGTTTAGTACAGGCCAAATTCACTACCCAGCCAGCCGCCTCCGGTGTAATATAAGGTTCCTTCGGTCGATGGTATTTGTCTTTTAGTCCTGTTTCCACCCCCGCAGCCAAGGCCTTATCGATGCATTTGTAAACTGTTGCACGTGTAACCTTTATTTCCCTGGCAATCCCCGCAATATCTGCTCCATCCGCGTAGCGTAATAGCATTTGTGCCCGTTCTACTTCTCGTTTGGGTGCCGTGCGCGAACCTGATAGCTGTCTCAATCGCTCACGCTCTTCTACCGATAGTGCCAGTTTTCCTCGCCCACTTTTTCTTGCCATGTTTGCTCTCCCGTTATCGAACAGGGGGATTATGGCTCATAATTTTAAATATGTATATGTTTTGATG
>NZ_FOUB01000098.1 GCF_900114745.1 Nitrosomonas communis
ATAAATCTCCATTCCCAATCCGGATCAACAGCCAATGCTTTGAAAACATTGAGCCATTTCCTGCTCAATGACCAGGCATTGAATCTTTTATAGATGGAATTCCAGCAGCCGAACACCCTGGGCAGATCGCGCCACGGACAGCCAACCCGCATTCGATACAGTAGGCCTTCTACCGTCATGCGCAGATTGCGCTTGTTATAAATCGATTCTTGAAGCAGAATCTTCTCCAGCTTCGACCAGTACTCATCATTGAGCATCATTCGGGGCATCGCAAACTCGTTTTGTCGGTGGTGTAGGAACCCCAATATTACGAGTTTGTTTCTATCTATGAAATACTTATCTTAAAACGTCAACAGACCCTAGTAAATAATTATATATTTTTCATACCGAAGGTACTAATACCAACCAAATAATTAGGTCTGCTACATAATCCACTAGCACTCTACAGTTTGATGATTAAAAAAGTGCAGCGCTAATTTTTTGATACATCTTTTTCGCAAGCTAATCTCCAGAGAGTTTCCCCAACTGTTCCAGCTGTTACTGGCGCCCATTTATCAGGTTCATTATCCGAATAAACAACCCGCCCTTCGCCCATGTTTGAGCTAAATAAAATGAATGCAAGCATTCTCACCTGCCCTAGTTTGCAGTCGTATTCTTTTTGATATTTTGAAGATAAAAATTTGACTCCATTGGTTTCCTTCACAGCCTTGAAGTCGCCCAATGACCACATCTTAATTTTGTCTCCAGTTATTTGAATAGTGGTAAAGTCGGAATAAATTATCACTGAACCATCATCACTCTCGTCTACTAAAGACCAGTTAGCCATCACAGCATTAGTTGCCACAGCAATTATTGAAGCTAACAATATTCCTTTCATGCGTATTTATTTACTCCTTTTTTTTACTACTGTCCGGCAAGCTATTACCCCATGAGAGATAAAGCCTGAGTGAGCTTGGGGATGAAGCAAAATCGATGTGCTCGAAACAGGAATTTTCCAACCCAAGAACTTAAGTCTAAAACATATTATTTCCATTTCCAAATCAAAATGACGCGAAGGTGAGCCGCAGACAGTATAAATAATACGGCAAGGTGAAGCCGACAATGTTAGTTTTGATTTAGAAATGGAATTACCCATTACCGCTTTGATCATGCGGTAAAACGCCATGCAGGGGATCACCAGATACGGACGCTTGACTGCCGGACGCAGTTTATGAGTGATTTATGTGCAGTTGGTACAACGGGTTTTACTTCACGACCTGCAAACGGCTTTCAACAGCCATGCAAATTCCATTTTCAGCTGGAAGCAACCCTGATTCGCCGCCCCATACTGGCAGATGCACAATGCACAACGTGCGCCTAGTATCTTTCGCGCAATCACGTTTTGGTGAATCCGGCCAGCTTGCCGTAGTTAATTGATTCCATCATGCTGGATTTGAATTTCCATCATTATGCCTGGGCAGGATTTCGTTCCACCAAGGCAGGTTAAAGCTTCATATTGTTCACGGTCCTAGGGTTTGCATTACCGCTTTCCTTGAGATGGGTGAAGCGCGTGCTCATGATGCAAAGGCAGCTACTCCTCTACCTTTGTCACCAGGTCAACTTATGTTTTTAATCGTACCTATAATAGCTATGAGTGGTAGGTCGAGCTTACATAACAGAGCACTCTTTTTGTCGGGCGCATGAAAACCAATGATACCTTTGAAGTGGTCTCCTCACGGCAAGTTACCGGTCGCGTGACAGCTGATCAATCCATCGCTTAACTTCCAACGCAAGCAGCCTCGTGGGTGTTTACGTCGCATCTGCCATACTACAGAAGAAGGTGAAGCGCTCGTTTTGATTACCAATATATCACAATAGCTTCGAACGCTCGGAGCTGAAAGCAGCTATCTACATTACACCTTCCTACTATACCTCCCTCCCATTCTCGGGAACGAGGATGGAATGAACATAGCAAAAGTTTACTACGGCAGCATTTCCCCAGGAATATGAAATTGACTAATATTTCCGAAGAATAAGCGCAGAGGGCAGTCGATCGTCTTGAGCATCGACCATGCAAAGTATCCGGATTTAGAGTGCCGCATGAGGTATTCATCGGAGTATCGGTAAGTTATACCAAACAGTCATCAAAAGTAATACTTTGAATTTGAATCCACAGTTCTTTTCGTGATGGCGAAGCTCTGATACAGAGAAGAAGGAGGAAACTTCTGGCTTAAACCTCGGTGTAAATCCTCTGGTAATGATTCACGATATCATGAATGTGGTTGTATATGGCATTTTTGGCGCAGTATCCGCACAGGCTATCGCCGCTATAATTGTTTCTCCATTCCTTCCTATTCTCGCAGTAGGGATTACCCTAATCTAGGGATAGATAAAGCATCCGGCAACGAGCACAAAAATCTCCTATAAGGTCTTCATTAATATGCTGATTACGCAGAATCACACTCATAATGCATAGCCTCTGTAGATATATAATATTTCACTTAGGATAAGAAGGCATCTCAGTCATCTATAAACAGGCAACCTGAAGAAAAAATTTATTTGTACGTTACCGCACATACTAAAGCCGTCTATTGCGGTAAAGTTATATCACACTGAGATTCACAGACAAGATTGGATCAAATATTTATATGTTCTTGGCATTTACTTGAGAAATATATTACTCCATTCTACTGCCGTGAATACCTATTACAATCAATGGCTTGCATTTTATAAAAGGAGGCTCAAATGGGAAAATATTTTCTAGCCTGGTTACTTGGAGTGCCTGTATTTGTGTTGGTCATCATTTATCTGTTCTTCAACTAGAAAATACTGGCAGTGCTTAGTGGATTACAGGCAATATTCTATTTTAACGTATTACAAATTGCTTGAAATCTTCTGTCCAGCGAACATTATTTTGGTCAAAAAGTGAAAAAGCTTATTGAGCTGATATATTGGTTAATCAATTATCGGAACATTTCATTCGCACGGAGTACAAATCATGGCAAACACAGGTGATTCAAATAAAGAAATAGCTTCGAAGGAAGAACAAACCAAGGCAACAGCAGGTAATTATAGGGATGTTGATAGTAAAGAAATAGATGAGTTAAAAACAGAATTTGCTGTCCTTCGGGATGATCTTGGATCATTGGTAACCTCACTAAAGAACCTTGTAGGCAAACAAAGCGAGAAAGTTGTCGGCTTGGCGGAAGATGCAAAAGAAATTGTACGCACTCAGGCCAAGGCAACCGGAGAAAACGCGGAAAAGTACATTAAGGAACGGCCGCTTACTAGTACACTAGTTGCTTTTGGCAGCGGTTTTGTTGTTGGTTTGCTACTAAGCAATAAACGCTAACCGGTTAACGACATAAATGTTGCGAAAATTGCTTGGAGATATTCTTGCTACGAAATATGCGAAATTAAGGAAAGGCTCAATCAGATTAGCTTTAATGATATCCCTACTGGGATTGGCTGTAATGGTAGTAATGATTAGCATAATTTTCTTGCTTTTTGGTTTGTATGTGTCGTTGGCAGAAACAATGAAACCATGGGAGGCAGCTGTAAGCGTGGGAGGCGGAGTGGTATTTTTTGCCACCATTTTAATCCTGATCATTGCCAGGCAAGGTCGCCTTATTTCACCCAGCAGCCCTATCTCCGAGCAATCTAATCTTGGGTCATTCGCGGCCTCTGTAAAGGAGCTTGCAAGCCAACAAAGCGTGAAAGTTGCCGAGCTGGCTGAAAATACCGGAGAAAGTGCGCAAAAATATATTAAGGGACGACCGCTTACTAGTGCTCTTATCGCTTTCGGTAGTGGTTTTGTTATCAGTTTGCTACTAAGGAATAAACGCTAAACAATTAACCATATAAATTTTGCCAAAATTGCTGGGAGATATATTGCTATGGAACATGCTAAAATATGGCAAGACTTAATCAGACTAGCCCTAATTATCTCTCTGCTAATATTGGCTATGATGGCGGTGGTAGTTGGCATGGTTTTCGTGTTTTTTGGTTTGTATGTGGCGTTGACAGAAACATTGAAACCTTGGGAGGCAGGAATAATTGTGGGAGTTGGAATGGTGTTTTTTGCTACCATTTTAATCCTGATCTTTGCCAGGCAAGGCCGCGTTGTATCACCCAAAGGGAACTCTGTCTCCGAGCAAATTACTAATCACTCCAACACTCAGTTAAGACAAATAGTCGGCAATACCATTACTCAATCTAATATTAAAAGCAGTGATATTGTGTTGGCAGCGTTACTCGGTGGAATAGTACTCGGTGCTAGTCCGCGTCTGCGGCGGCAAATGTTAGCTACTCTACCATACTTGATTAAATTTGCCGGCAAAAAATTTTGGAGTTGAGCAACACATACAGAGTAGATGAGCCTGACGCTTTGAGCTTCCTGCTTTATCAAATCAGATAAAGCTGGGCACTGGTTGATTAAGATTTTGGTTTGATATTACCGTGCTTATAATAGATATTTAGTCTCACGGTGTACTGAATGGAATAGCATTAAAACGTTCTGTCTCCTTTGCCCATATTCTACAGATGTATTCATAGGGCATACAGCCCGTTCAAAATCTTAAGGAGCTTTGCGAAGTTACAGGTCATCCGGAAGCCGTACATAGAAGTTATCAGCTGGCCATGAGAGAAGTAGACGTATCGTTTCACTGCTACTTTCTTGATGGCCCTTCTCATGCGCTCAACTTGTCCATCGCCCCAAGGATAATTGGCTTTCGCCAACCGATGTTCGACCCCATTGTTACCGCAGACGCGATCAAAAATAGGTATGAATGCGTATTTATCGTAAGCACGGTTGGGAGAACTGGATAATGTTGCCGGTGAGGAGAGTATGGATGTTGTAAGGAACAGCTTTAGGCAGATTACTCCCTTTCTAAATAAAACCTGACTTTGTCGGCTTCACCTTGCCTTATTATTTATACTGTCTGCAGCTTGCTTTCGCATCATTTTTGATTTTGAAATGAAATTATGTAAAAATCCGCCGTGACTCTTGGTGAAACGTTCATGAAGCTCAGTAGAAGCGTGCTAACAGATAATACAGCCTGCCTTCCTCCATTTAAACTTCCACGATATTATTATTGAATAGCCAATGGGAAAATTTTTAAATTTCTTCTTCGTGGGTTAGTCGCCTTCAATCTTCGGCAAGCGGGATATGCTGTGGTGCTACAGGCAGCGATGTAGTTTTTACCGAATCAGGCCGGGAATGGCCGGCTACAAAACATACAGCCAATCATCCAAAGACAGAAGCATATACTAGTGCAAGATGACAGCGGCGGCTTACTCTTTCTTCATCAGAACTGTCAAGGCTCGTTCCTTTGGCCCATCGCCGCATCGTAAATAGATAGCCGCTTCTTCTACTTCGTCATAGTCTTCTCGCTAATTCCATGACGTTTGCCAATGCTTCCAGGATCCCTTGACTACGTTGTATTGCTCGATGCATTGCCTCTGTCGTACGGGCGCTTCCATACAGTACCTGTCCCATAATTTGTCCCTAAGTAATTGAATAGATATTATCTATTGCTCCAGCACACCGTGGCGTTAAATATTGTTAGCCTTAATTGACTTTACTAATTAAAGCGCTCAATATTAGTAACGAACGTAGATACTTTTGCACAAAGCTTGGGAATACATCTTCTTTTTTAAAAAATATTGTATTGAATTATCTCAGATTCATGAAGAATTAAATTTATATAACAAATTATTTTAATTTATTTATTAAATAGTTAATTATGTCTTAGTAAATTTATGACGTGAGATATTGCTTGTAGGAACTTTAAGCGGTACGAGATAGTTTAAAAGATGATCGCAGACACTATCAGCATAGAATCGTTAATTTTCCTGAAGTATAAATTGAGTTTCAACAAACATAGATTAAACTGAGTATCACAAACCAGCACAAATAGCCATGAATATAGAAGAACGTATTGTGCAATTCGTTCAGCTGGCAGCAATCACTATCATTTTTTATATTTGCTACCAGATTCTTTATCCGTTTATTGCAGCTATTCTGTTCGCGATGGTTATGTGTATTTCGACCTGGCCGCTTTATCAATATTGAATAAAGCAATAGGAAACAAACCCGATCTGGCATCGTTGCTTATGATAGGACTATTGATTATGTTGATAATCATCCCATCTGCATTGCTTGCCATCAGTTTGGGAAGTAATGTAACTGCCTCTATAGAGGCAGTCAAAGTATTTCTGGAGCACGGCCCGATAGAGCCGCCAGCATGGCTTACAGATCTTCCTCTCTTTGGTGCAAGACTGGATAGCTACTGGCAAGGGCTCATTTCTGGCGGAAACGAAGCGGTAATACTATTCAAAGAATTACTTGACCCAATCAGAAATTTCCTCCTTAACTTAGGTAATATAATCGGCCAAAGCTTGTTGCAAATGATATTCGCTGCATTCATTGGCTTCTTTTTCTATCGTGACGGCGAAGCTCTGATACAAACACTACGAAAAGGAATGATGAAGCTTCTTGGCTTCAGTTTCGGTGTAGACCCTCTTGCTACGATTCACAATATCGTGACTGGGGTTGTATATGGCATGTTTGGCGCAGCATCCGCACAGGCTATCGCTGCTACAATTGGTTTTTTCATTGCCGGAGTACCAGGTGCTTTCTTACTTGGTGCCGCTACTTTTGTTTTATCAGTGATTCCCATGGGCCCTGCTCTATTATGGGGCGGCGCTAGCGTTTGGTTTGTCTTTCAAGAATCCTACGGCTGGGCAATCTTCATGATACTATGGGGAACATTTGTGATTAGCAGCATTGACAATTTCGTCAAACCTTATCTCATTAGTCGCGAAAGCAAGCTATCATTTCTTCTAATTGTTCTTGGGGTGACTGGTGGCATTATAGCCTACGGTTTTATCGGAATTTTCATTGGTCCTCCGATTCTCGCAGTTGGTATTGCCCTGATCCAGCTATGGACAGAGCGTCCGGCAACGAATACAAAAAGCTCCTTATAAAAGATCGCCATTAATATCCAGATCACTCCATAATGCCTACTCTCTGTAGGCGTGTAATTCTATTTCCAACTAAAAAATGATACGAAGGCGAGCCGCAGACAGTATAAATAACACGGCAAGGTAAAGCCGGCTAAGTCAGTTTTGATTTAGGAAGGGAATAATATTTCACTTAGGGTAAAAATGCATCTCAGTCGTCTATAAACAGGCAGCCTGAAGCAAAAATCTATTTGTACGGTATCGCACATACTAAAGCCGTTTATTGCTGTAAAGTTATATCATATTGTGGTTTACAGACAAAATTGAATCGAGTTTTTATATCTTCATGGTACACGTGAGAAGTATTCTTACTCTATTCTACTGCCTGTTAAACCATTTTATAGTCAATGACTTGCATTTCTAAAAGGAGGCTCAAATGGGAAAATATTTTCTAGCCTGGTTACTCGGAGTGCCTATATCTGTGTTGGTCATCATTTATCTGATCTACAACTAGTAAGCAAGAAATACTGAGAATGAGCTTAGTGGATTACGGGTAATGATGTATTTTAACACCTCACAAATGCTTGTAATCTTCCGTCCAGAGAACATTATTTAGGCAAAAATGGAAAAGCCTCTTTAGCTTATAGACTAATTAATCAATTAATAAAACTTTTCATTCGAATGGAGAATAAATCATGGCAATGACAGATGATTTTAGAAAAGAAATAGATCAGTTAAAAAAAGACTTTAGCGACCTTGGTTCATTGGTATCCTCAGTAAAGGAAGTTGCAAGCAAACAAAGCGGGAAAGTAGTCGATTTGGCTGAAGATACCGGAGAAAGTGTGGAAAAGTATATTAAGGAACGACCGCTTACTAGCGCTCTTGTCATTTTCGGCAGCGGTGTGCTTGCCGGAGTGCTACTAAGCAGTAGCAATAAACGCTAAATAATTAACGGTATAAATGTTGCTAACATTGCTTGGAGATATTATCGCTGTGGCACATGCTACATTATAGCAAGGCTCAATCAGGCTAGCCTTAATTATATTCTTGCTGGGATTGGCTGTGATGGCGGTGAGAGTTATCATGATTTTCATGCTTTTTGATTTGTACTTGTCGTTAGCAGAGACAATGAAATTGTGGGTAGCAGGAATCATCATGAGAGACGAGTTATTCTTTGCCACAATCTTAATCGTGATCATTGCAGACAAAGCCGCATTACATAGCCCAAAGGTAATCCTATCTCCGAGCAAGTTAAATCAGTTAAATCACCTCTGGCAAAGCCGGAGGTGATTTAACTACAAAAAAGGCCGCGTATCGCAAATTGATATGCAGCCTATTTTTTAGAAGCTTGGAATTCTGGAACTTGAACAGTTTCTTCTAATTGAAAATTTATTTAATCGAGAATTTATTTTCCATTTAATTATTAGATAAACTGACTTCTTGTTTACCTACATCAAGTGCGATTTTCCGGTGCATAGCTACTTCTTTCATATTCTCATTGATATATTTTTCATACTGGCGAAATTAGCCGCAGTATGTGACTGAACATCTTGTCCTCGTCGACCATAATAGTAACTATGTTTTTCATATTCTTGCAATAACTCTTTCTGTGTCTGCAGTTTTGCTTTCATCTCATTAGCCGCATCTTCGTAATGTTTAGCGACAGCATTATGATGATTGGGGTCAATAGTACCCAAATCAATACGATGCATTTCATTGCTGTAACTACTTGTTATCGGGCTCATTTGAGCACAGCCTGATAAAAAACTAATTACTAGGGTCTGTTGACATTTCACATAGATAGCCACAGATATCCACACGCCATGGCTACCATACTCTCATAATTTCGCTTCAGTTTGTCGTATCGTGTCGCTATTGCCCGATACTGCTTTAGCCGGCAAAAACATTCTCCACCCGATGCCGGTATCGATATAAACCCCAATCCATATCTGCATTACCCTTCAACGAGTCTCGCTTTTTCGGTATCACAG